>NZ_JARE01000048.1:0-67152 GCF_000708325.1 Microbacterium sp. Cr-K20
CACCTCGGCCAGATAGGTCTCGCCGATCTCGGCGACCCCGCCGCCGACCACGATCACCTCGAGGTCGAGGGCGGCATTGGCGCTCGCGAGGGCGCGCCCGAGATGGTGCGCACCGTCGCGGATCACCCGTTCCGCCCGGGCGTCTCCGCGCAGAGCCGACGCGTGCACCTCGCGCAGCGGGAGGCGCACCCCGGTCTCCTCGAAGAACGTCTGCTCCAGAGCGGGGCCGGAGGCCACGGCCTCCACGTGGCCGAAGCCACCGCAGGGGCAGCGGCGCTCGGCGAGGTTCGGGGGCAGCGAGATCTCCATGTGTCCGATCGACCCCGCGGTGCCGGTGACCCCGCGACGCAGTCCGTCCGCGAGAACGACGGCGCCCCCGATCCCGGTGCCGACCGCGACCATCAGCATCGCGTCCGCGCCCGCTCCGGCGCCCCGCTCGGCCTCGGCCACCGCGGCGGCATGCACGTCGTTGACCACCGCGACCGGGGCGCCGACCGCATCTGCGAGGGCACTCCGCAGCGGGAATCCGACCCAGCCGCTGATCGCATCCGTGGCCGAGGTGATCGTGCCGTCCGGCCCGACCACACCCGCGGTGCCGACTCCGACCGCGTCCACCGGATCGCCACCGCGCACCGCGCGCACGGCATCCGCCGCCGCCTGCACGATGGTGGGACCACCCGCGCGAGACGGTGTCGCGAGGGTGCGCACCTCGGTGGCCCTCTCGAGCCGATCGCCGTCGCGCGCGAACCCGGCGACCGCGATCTTCGTGCCGCCGATGTCGACGCCGATGATCATGCCGGGCTCCGCACCGCCGGCGTCACCGCGACGAAGCGCCGGGTGATCGCGATCGGGTCGGTGATCGCCCCGCCGACCACCACGGCGAGCGCGCCGGCATCGAACGCCTGACGGACCTGCTCGGTGGTCTGGTACCGCCCCTCGGCGATGGTGGGGATGCCGGCGGCGACGAGATCCGCGACCAGCTGCAGATCCGGCCCCTCGCCCCGCGCCGAGTGCGGCGTGTATCCCGAGAGGGTCGTGCCGACCACGGCCGCTCCGGCTTCCCGAGCGCGCATCCCCTCGTCGAGGGTGGAGACGTCGGCCATCACCGGACGCCCGGTCGCCTCCGCGATCTCGCGCAGCAGGTCGAACCTGTCGCCCAGCTGCTCCACGGTGGCATCCACCGCGATGATGTCGGCTCCCGCCTCCGCGAGGCCGAGCGCCAGCGCGACGTCGGGGGTGATCACGTTGCGGACCCCGTTGTGCACCTTGTGTAGGCCGATGATCGGAGCATCCGTCGCCGCCCGCATCCGGCGGATGTCGTCGGGACCGTTCAGGCGCAGGCCGCTGGCGCCTCCGAGCAGCGCGGATTCGGCGAGCGCGGCGATCACCTCCGTGTCGCGCACCGGGCTTCCCGACTGTGCCTGCACCGAGGCGATCAGGCGTCCGGTGAGGAGTTCGAGGGGGTCGTGGATCATTTGAGAGCTCCTGCGCTGGCGCCACCGATGAAGAACTTCTGACCGATCAGGAAGATCACCACGGCCGGAAGTGTGAACATGACGCAGGCGGCCATCAGCGGCCCCCACGCCACGTCATTCTCACCGAAGAAGGCGTACAGACCGATCGAAAGCGTATAGGTGGACTCGTCGTTCAGATAGATGAGCGGGTTGAGGAAGTCGGTCCACGCCCACACGAACTGGAAGATCGCCGCCGTCACGATGGCGGGCCGCGCCAACGGCAGCACGATCGTCGCGTAGGTGCGGAACTCGGAGGCGCCGTCCAGGCGGGCGGCCTCGATCAGCTCGTCCGGCACCGCGAGCAGGAACTGCCGGATCATGAAGATGAAGAACGGCGTGCCGAGGAACGCGGGGACGATCAGCGGCAGATACGTGTTGGTCGCCTCCAGCCCGTTCCACACCAGGAACAGCGGGATGAGGGTGACCTGCGGCGGGAGCATCATGGTGGCCAGCACCAGGATGAGCAGCGGGCGGGAGCCGCGCCAGCGCACCTTGGCCAGCGCATAGGCCACGAGCGGGCACGAGATGACCGTGCCGAGGATGCTCATCCCCGACACGAACAGGGTGTTCCCGAGATAACGCCACACCGGGATCTGCTCGAACGCCTCGGCGAAGTTGTCCATCGTCCAGTCGGTCGGCAGCAACGACGGCGGCGAGGAGAACACGTCGCCCGGCGTCTTGAACGCGGTCGACAGCATCACGAGCAGCGGAAAAAGGAACAGCAGCGCGAGCAGCGCGACCGAGACCTGCTGCCGGACACGGCGCATCGTCCGGCGCACCCGCCGGGGACGCTTGCGGATGACGGCGACGTCAGCGTGTGCCATCGTGCACCCACTTCCTCGAGGTCGCGAGCACGATCAGGCTCACGACCAGCGTGATGATGAACAGGGTCCAGGCCATGGCCGACGCGTAGCCCATCTTCAGGAACACGAACGCGTTCTGATACAGGTACATCGCGTACGACAGCATCGACTGCCCCGGCCCGGAGCCGGCCTGATTCAGCCGCTCCTGGGAGAGGATGTACGGCTGCGTGAAGATCTGCAGGAATCCGATGATGCTCACGATCACCTGGAACAGGGTCACCGGCGAGACGGTGGGCCAGGTCACACTGGTGAAGCGGCGCCACATGCCCGCGCCATCCAGTTCGGCCGCCTCGTACAGCTCCTTCGGGACCTCCTGGAGGGCGGCGAGGTAGATGATCATCGTTCCGCCGACGGTCCACAGCGACATCAGGATGATGGCGGGCTTGGTCCATTCGGGCTCCTGCAGCCAGGCCGGTCCCTCGATGCCGAACCAGGACAGGAAGTAGTTCACGAAGCCGTACTGGGCGTTGAGCAGCCAGCGCCACAGGTAGCCGCCGACGACGACGGGCACGATCGAGGGCAGGTAGACGAGCGCGCGGTAGAGCGGCTGACCCCGCACCGGGGTGTTCAGCAGGTGCGCACCCGCGAGGGCGATGCCGATCGCGAGCGGAACACCGAAGACGGTGAGGACGGCGGTGTTCGCGAGCGACTTCCAGAAGACGCCGTCGTTGAACATCTGCACGTAGTTCGCCAGCCCCACCCACTCCGGGGACTGGAACAGGTTGAAGTCGGTGAAGCTGTAGTACGCGGACGCCGCGATCGGGTAGGCGAAGAGGAACAGGAACCCGACGATGAACGGCGACGCGAACGCGAGGCCGATCAGGGTCGACCGGCGGGTGCGACGCCGCCGCGGGGCGCGCCCGCCGGGCCCGGCAGGAGCATTCTCCTGCCGGACCCGGCGCGCTGTTGCAGTGGTCACGGAGCCTCGATCACTTCGTGGAGTAGTTGGCCATGCGCTCCTCGACCGTCGCGATCGCCTCTTCGGGGGTCGCCGTGAGACGGACGACCTCATCGAAGGCGGTGGCGAGGTCGGTGGCGTACTCGGCGCTGTACGGAAGGCTCGCGAGCGCCTTCGCGTTCGGGGAGGATGCCGCGTCGGCCCACACGCCGAAGTCCTGCAGGCTGTCGAAGGCGGCGCTGCCGGCGAGCGACGTGCGTCCGGGCAGGTTGCCGAGCGCGACGGCGAACTTCTCCATCGGCTCCTCGCTGACGAGGTAGGCGAGGAACGTGGCCGCCTCCTCCTTGTGCTTCGAGTTCGCGGGGATGAAGAGCGTGCTGGCGGTGACCTGCGTGCTGTTCTCGAGCTCCGGCGAAGCGGCCGGGATCGCCGTGACACCCCACTCGAAGTCCGGGGCGATCTTGGCCGCGGAGGCCGAACGCCATTCACCGTCGATGATCATCGCGACCTTGCCGCTGAAGAACGGGTCCTGCGCCGAGAGGTACTCTCCCTGGCCCGAGACGAAGGTCGCCATGGCCTGGGCGCCGACCGGCTCGATCACGTTGTCCTGGTACCACTGCAGGGCTTCGAGGTTGCCGTCTTCGGCGGGGGTGGGGCCGTCCTCGCCGTCCCAGCTGCCGCCGAACGCGTAGCCGAGGGTGGTCAGGGTCGTGCTGTCGTTGGCCGAGCCGAGGCCGAGCTGCGTGATCTTCCCGGATCCGTCGACCACGGTGAGCTTCTCGATCGCGGCCGCGAGCTCGTCCATGGTGGTCGGCGGCGTGACGCCGGCTTCCTCCAGCAGCTGCGTGTTGTAGAGCAGCTGGAAGCTGTGGGTGGCGATCGGCAGCGAGTAGATCTTGCCGTCGTACGTCATCTGCTCCATGGCGCTGGGGATGAAGTCGTCGATCTCGATGCCCTCGGCCGCGATCGCGTCGTCAAGAGGGGCGAGGATGCCCTTCGAGGCCCAGGCGCCGACCGTGTTGCCGAAGTTGTCGGAGATGTCGAACGATCCGTTCGATGACGACATCGAGGTCAGCTGCTTCTGGGTGTCGGGGCTGGAGACGCCCTTGACCACGATCTCGTCCTGGCTGCCGTTGAAGTCGGCGATGATCTCTTCGAGCGCCTTCGCCTCTTCACCGCCCCAGAGGTACGAGAACGTGATCTCGGTCGGGCCGTCGGCGTCGCCGCCGCCTGCACCGCATCCGGTGAGGGCGACGACAGTGGCTGTGGTCAGGGCACCGGCGATCAGGGCGCGCCGGCGCATGTGCTGCTTCGTGTGCATGGGAGTTCTCCGCTCATCATTGACCTTGCAAAAGGATTGGAATAGACCAATTCGGAACCGCTGAGAACAGACATTGACACATCCGCGGGTGATCGTCAAGATTGGGTTAGTCCAAATGGGCAGACCGGAGGGGTGGGCATGTCGTCGATCGAAGGCGTGACGAAGCACGAGCGGGTGCGACGGCATCTGGAAGAGGTCATCCAGCAGGGGCTCGCCCCGCACGAGAAGCTGCCGACCGAGCGCGACCTCGCCGAGTCGCTCGAGGTGAACCGGCAGACCGTGCGGCGTGCCCTCGACGAGCTGGAGCGCGACGGCCTGGTCTACCGCCTGCAGGGGGCCGGCACGTTCGTGAGCGCCTCGCGCATCAGCAAGACCTTCGAGCTCACCTCGTTCTCGGAAGACATGCACACGCGCAACATGCGGCCCGGTTCGCTGTCGGTCGACGTCGGCACGGCATCCGCAGGGCAGACCGCCGGGTACGCGCTGAACCTCAGCCCGCAGTCACCCGTCGTCCGCATCCGCCGGGTGCGCACGGCCGACGACATCCCGATCTGCCTCGAGGTCTGCTCGATCGCCGCCGACGCGGTGCCGGGCCTCGAAGACGGCATCGTCGGAGACTCGCTGTACGAGGATCTGCGCTCGCGGTTCGGTATCTCCGCGGTCCGCGCCGACCAGGAGATCCATGCGGTCGTGCTCGACGAGGAGCAGGCCGACGCACTGCAGACGCCGCCGTTCTCGCCCGCCTTCCTCGTCAAGCGCACCACCTACGACGCGCGCAGCCGCCCGATCGAGTACGCCGAGTCGGTGTACCGGGGCGACCGCTACTCGTATCTGGTCTCGATCTCGCGCCCCTGAACCCTTTCCCGAATCGCCACCCGAACTCCCCGAAGTCCCCCGACGAAAGGCACTCCCCCGTGTCCGACACGACTCTGCGCCCGCGCATCGCTCTGCTCCCGCTCGACGACCGACCGGTGAACGTGCGGCTTCCCGGCGACGTCGCCGCGGTCGCCGGAGTGATCCTCGACGTGCCGCCGGCCGAGATCCTGCCCTCGTACCGCGTCGCCGGAGACGCGACCGCGCTCGGCGCCTGGCTGCTCGACCGCGTCGCCGACCCGGCCACGGTGCATGTGGTGGTGTCGGTCGACATGCTGCTCTACGGCGGGCTGATCGCCAGCCGCACGAGCGCCGACACGACGCGCGAGGTGCTGGAGCGTCTCGACGTGCTGCGCGAGGTGCGCCGCCGTCGGCCGGAGCTGCCGATCTCGGCCGTCTCGCTCGTGACGCGGGCGAGCAACTCATACTCGGCGGCCGAGGAGCCGGAGTACTGGCGGGAGCACGGCAAGGAGATCCATGCGCTCGGCGGCGACGCGCACCGGCTGCTCTACGAGGCCGACGTGCTGCCGCTGTCGGAGCTGACGCCGGTGCCGGCCGAGATCGTGTCCGACTACTCGGCACGGCGGCTGCGCAATCACATCGTGAACCTGTCGACGCTCGCGCTCGTCGAGGATGCGACGCTCGACTTCCTGGCGATCACCGCCGATGACACCGCGCCGTTCGCCGCGGGCAGTGCCGAACAGGTGTGGCTGCGGCACTGGATGCGGATGCTGCCGTCGGGCCGCGATGTGCTGA
The DNA here is from genome assembly GCF_000708325.1 of Microbacterium sp. Cr-K20. NCBI lineage: Bacteria > Bacillati > Actinomycetota > Actinomycetes > Micrococcales > Microbacteriaceae > Microbacterium > Microbacterium sp. Cr-K20. The sequence goes on from NZ_JARE01000048.1 coordinate 6,226, forward strand.
TGTACCCGGGTGCCGACGAGGTGGGCGCGGCGCTGGTTGCCCGGGCGCTGGCCGCGAACGCCGGCGTGACCGCCTCGTTCTCGGTCGCGTGCGCGGACGCCGAGGGCATGACCCGCATCCCGCCGTACGAGAACATGTCGCTCGCGGCTTCCGCGAGCCGGCAGATCCGCGCGGCCGGGGCCGCGGAGGTCTCCGAAGGCGGCGACGTGACCCTGGTGCTGCACGCGCCCGATCCCGACCGACACGACATGTTCCGCGGCCGGCCGGATCAGGTGGACGAGGATGCCGTGGCCGGCACGGTCGCGTTGATCGGGGAGCGGCTGGACGCGGGCGAGCACGTGGCCCTCGCCGACGTCCGCTACCCCAACGGCGCCGACGAGGCACTCGTGCGGGCGCTCGCCGAGGCGGGGCTGCTCGGGCGACTCGAGGCTTTCGGCGGATGGAACACGGCCGGCAACACACTCGGCAGCGTGGTCGCCGTCGCGGCGGCCGGAGTGGTGGGCCGGGCGACGGGCACGTTCGATGACCGCGCCGCCCGCATCGCCCTGCTCACGCGACTCCTCGACGACTTCGCGTACCAGGCGGTCGTGCGCACCGACTCCGGGCCCGCGCTGTTCCCCGACGTCTACCCGATGGCCGACGACGGCCGGGTCGCGACGGCGGAGCGGGTCATCCGCGAGGAGTTGACGGCGCTGCTGGAGTCGACGCTCCCCGCGGAGGACGTGCGCATCCAGGAGCTGACCCTGCCGTGGCGACGATCGTTCGAGATCGGGCTCGTGCTGAGCTAGCCCGGCGCGTCATGCGGCGCGATCCGTCGGCAGCGTCAGGATCTCGGCCGCGTCACGATCTCGGCAGCGTCAAGATCTCCGCCCCGTCCGCGGTGATCGCGATCGTGTGCTCGGTGTGCGCGGAGCGGCATCCGGTGGCGCTCCGCAGGGTCCAGCCGTCGTCGTCGGTGCGCAGCACGTCGGTGTCGGCCATGACCCAGGGCTCGAGCGCGAGCAGGAGTCCGGGGCGCAGCGTATAGCCACGGCCCGGCCGCCCGTCGTTCGCGATATGAGGATCCTGGTGCATGGTCGAGCCGATGCCGTGGCCGCCGAATTCGAGGTTGATGGGGTAGCCGGCGTCGTGCAGGACTGTGCCGATCGCGTGCGAAAGGTCGCCGATGCGGGCCCCGGGTCGAGCGGCGGCGATGCCCGCGGCGAGCGCCCGCTCGGTCGCCTCGATCATCGCGAGGTCTTCCACCGCCGGGGTGCCGCCGACCACGAAGCTGATGGCCGCGTCGGCCGAGATGCCGCGCAGGGTCACGGCCAGGTCGAGCGTGAGCAGGTCTCCTGGCCGAAGGGCGTAGTCGTGGGGCATGCCGTGCAGCACGGCGTCGTTCACGGCCGTGCACAGGTAGTGGCCAAACGGGCCGCTGCCGAACGAGGGGGCGTAGTCGACGTAGCAGGATTCGGCCCCGGCATCCTCGATCAGCCGCTTCGCCCACCGGTCGAGGTCGAGCAGATTCACACCGACTGCGGCGCGGGCTTTCAACGCCTGCAGGATGTCGCCGACGAGCGCGCCGGTCGCCCGCGCCCGCGTGAGCTCGTCGGCGTTCAGGATCTCGATCATGGGTCCTCTTCCGTCGTGACCAATAACTATCCCGGTAATACTATCCCGGTATTAGTATGGGCATCATGATGGTCCGGATGCCGCTCACCCCCGCCGAGCTCGAGCGCGGCGAGCGCCTCGGCGCCCTGCTGCGGCGCGCGCGCGGGGAACGGTCGATGCTGAGCGTCGCACTGGATGCCGGCATCTCCCCCGAGACCCTGCGCAAGATCGAGTCGGGACGCGTCGCCACCCCCGCGTTCTCGACGATCGCGGCGATCGCCGGCGTGCTCGAGCTCTCGCTGGATGCGGTGTGGGCCGAGGTCGACCCGCGCACGGCCGAGACCACGGCTCGACGCATCGCCTCCTGAATTCGAGGAGCGTCTCGCCCCGCTCTGCCTGCGCGCCGCGCGAACTTCTGCACACGCCCGGCCGAAACGCAAGCCTGGTGCCCCCCACAGGAAGGCGTGTTTAGCTCGAGGAACAGTCGACGTGGGGGAGACGTTTTGTCGCAGAGCATTCAGCCGGAGAGCAACAGCAGCGGGAACAGCATCCGCGTGAGCGTGGTGGTTCCGGTGTTCCGGCCGGGCGCATCGTTCGATGACCTCATCGCATCGCTCGATCACCAGACCCTCGACCCCGCCGCGTTCGAGGTGCTGCTGTGCGACGACGGCTCGGGCGAGCCGACCGGTGAACGCTTGGCCGCCATCGCGCGCACGCGCCCGAACGTGCGGGTGCTGTCACTGGAGCACTCCGGATGGCCGGGGATGCCGCGCAACCACGGCGTCGATGCCGCCCGCGGCACGTACGTGCAGTTCGTCGACCAGGACGACTACCTGTTCGACGGCGCGCTCGAGAAGCTGTGCGACTACGCGGATGCGAACGCGTCCGACGTCGTCGTCGGCAAGGAGGTGGGGATCGGCCGCCCGCTTCCGAGCAAGATCTTCCGCCGCGACATCCCCCGGGCGACGCTGGGCACCGATCCGCTGCTCGAGATGCTCACGCCGCACAAGATGTTCCGCACGGCATTCCTGCGGGCGAACGGCATCCGCTTCCCGGAGGGGCGCGTGCGGCTGGAGGATCACCTGTTCGTGATGCAGGCCTACTTCGCCGCGTCGACCATCTCAATCCTCGCGAGCGTGCCCTGCTACGCGTGGGTGAAGCAGCCGGGCAGCGCCAGTTCCGCCCGGATCGAGCCGGAGACGTACTTCCCGCATTTGGAGACCGTGCTCGACATCGTCGAGGCGCACACCGAGCCGGGACGACTGCGCGACCGGCTCCTGCGGCACTGGTTCCGCGGGAAGATCCTCAAGCGCATCGCGGGGCGCCGCATGGTCAAGTACCCCGACGATTATCGCGACCGCCTGCTGGACGTGGTCGTCCCCCTGACGCAGAGGCGGTTCGGCCCTGGTGTGGATGCCGGCCTCAGCTTCGCGCACCGCATCCGCGCGGCGTTGCTCCGCGCCGATCGCCGTGACGACCTGGTGCGTCTGGCCGCGTTCGAGTCGGGACTGCAGTGCCGCGCCACGGTCACCGCCGCGCACTGGTCGCGGGGCGGCGGGCTGCACCTCACCGTTCGCGTCGACATCACGCAGGACGGGAAGGATGCGCTGGTGTTCGAGACGTTCGCCGCGGATCCGTCGGCCCCCGCCGCACAGGATGCCGCCGGGCCTGCGACCGGCGCGAAGTCTTCCGGCGCCAAGAAGTCGATTCGGCTGACGTCACTGCCGCTGTCGTCTCTCGACGGGTTGCCGGCGAATCTCCTGGCGGTGGATCGCGAGCTGCGCAACGATCGCATCGAGCTGATCCTCCGCGACGGCACCGACACCGGCACCCGCACCGGCACCGGCACCGGCACCGGCACGGACACCGGGACCGAGCGCATCCTCTCCGGCCGCCGACCACGTGACCTCTCCGCCGTCGCCGTCTCGATCGATCCGGTTCGCGCGTTCGAGCGGACGGACGATTCCCGAGGCGGCCCGCTCAGCGTCAAGGTCCGCCGGGCGGGGTGGACATTCGACGTTCCCCTGGAGGCCGATGCCGCGGTGCTCGCTCGCATCGGCCGTTCGCCGATCCTCGCGGGGCGCGCCTGCACGCTCACGGCAGGCGAGGGCGGCACGGTGGAGCTGCATCGCGAGTGGCCGGGCGGCGGACTCAAGGACGCCGCGGGCCGCACGGTGCGCAGCATCCGTCGCACCCTCCGGCGGCATTGACCGCCGTATTGCCCCATCGAACGAATAACGATAGATTCCTGTTGTTCTTCGATGAAGGAGTGGGCATGGGGAAGACGACGATCGTCGTTCTGCGCATCGTGATCGCGGTGGCGCTGCTGGGTTCGCTGGTGGTGCAGGCACTCATCGTGCCGCTGCTGTGGCTCGACCTCGCCGAGGATGAGCTGTGGGGCCGGATCGTGCTGGTGTCGATCGTGGTGCTGGGCGTGGGAACACTGCAGGTGTTCGGGGTGTGCGTGTGGATGCTGCTCACGCGGGTGCGGCGCGGATCGATCTTCGCGGAGTCGTCGTTCCGGTACGTGAACGTCATCATCGGGGTGATCCTGGTGGCCGCCGCCCTCACGTGGATCTTGGCCGCGCTGCTCGCGCCGGGGTCGACGGCGCCGGGCGTCGTGGCGCTGATCGGCGGCGCCGGGGTCGTGCTCGCCGGGATGGCGCTGCTCGTGGTCGTCATGAAGGCGCTGCTGCGGCAGGCGATCGACCGCGAGGCCGAGGCGCGAGCGCTGCGCTCCGAACTCGACGACGAGGTGATCTGATGCCCGTGGTGGTCGACATCGACGTGATGATGGCGCGGAGGAAGATGAGCGTCGGGGAGCTGGCCGAGCGCATCGGCATCACGCCGACCAACCTCGCCGTCTTGAAGAACGGCCGCGCGAAGGCGGTGCGCTTCACGACGCTGGACGCGCTCTGCGCGGTCCTGGAGTGCCAGCCAGGCGATCTGCTGCGCTGGGAGCCCGACGCGGGTTGACGCACTTCGCATCGGTGGCGTTGAGCGAAAACGGAGACGCATCGCGCTACACGCGGCGCGCCGCGGACCGACACGCCGTCGGATGCCGTGAGCGTCTCCGTTTCGGCCGTCAGCGCCCCGCGAGCAGCTCCCCCAGCCGCGCCGCTTCCCCCTCCGGCATCCCGTACCCGTGCTCGACCGCGGGATACGAGCCGCCGCGCACCTCCGTCGCATAGGCCTCGACACCCGCGACCGCGGCCGCCCGCAACTCCGCGTAGCGCTTGACGAACTTGGCCGCGCCGCCGTCGTAGAGCCCGAGCAGGTCATGGAACACGAGCACCTGCCCGTCGGCATCCGCTCCGGCTCCGATCCCGATCACGGGGATGTCGAGCAGAGGCACGAGTGCGGCGGTGACCTCCGACGGCACCGCCTCGACCACGAGCATCGAGCACCCCGCCGCCTGCAGGGCGAGGGCGTCGTCGATCACGGCGAGCGCCGCCTCGGCCGTGCGGCCCTGTGCGCGGTAGCCGCCGAGCGCCGTGGCCGTCTGCGGAGTGAGCCCGACGTGTCCGACCACCGGGATACCCGCCTGCACGAGAGCCCGCGCCCGATCGACGGTCGTGCCGCCGCGCTCGATCTTCACCAGGTCGCAGCCGGCTTCCTTGATGAAGCGCTGCGCGGTGGCGATCGCGAGCTCGTCCGAGGCCTCGTATGACCCGAACGGCAGGTCGCCGACCAGCAGCGGAACGGTCAGCCCGCGGCGCACGGCCTTCGTCAGCATCAGCATCTCGTCGACCGTGACCGGCACGGTGCTGTCGTAGCCGAGCACGGTCATCGCGGCGGAATCCCCCACGAGCACGATGTCGACGCCGGCAGCCTCGACGATCTGCGCACTCGGGTGGTCGTAGGCGGTGACCATGACGATCGGCTCGCCGGCATCCTTCTTGGCAGCCAGCGAGGCGAGCGTGACGCGCTTGCGCGGGGCGGCGTGGGCATTCATGCGCGAGCCTCCGTCAACAGTCGGTCGACGGCGCCATCGACCTGGATGATCGCGTTGTCCCGGTCGACGTGCACCACCACCGGCTCGTAGCTCTCGAGGTCTTCACGCGAGTAGTCGGCGTAGGAGATGACGATGATCGTGTCGCCCGTGTGCACGAGGCGGGCCGCAGCCCCGTTGACCTGGATGACGCCTGATCCGCGCTCACCGGTCAGCGTGTACGTCTCGAAGCGAGCGCCATTATCGACGTCGACGACCTGCACCTGCTCGTGCGGAAGGATGTCGGCGGCCTCGAGCAGGAGGGGGTCGATCGTGATCGAGCCCACGTAGTGCAGATCGCTGGCGGTGACGGTCGCGCGGTGGATCTTCGACTTCAGCATCGTGCGTCGCATCAGGCGTCGCCCTTCGGTTCGGTGGCCTGCGGTCCGACGGCACCCGGATCAGCGGCATCCGGGTCGGCGGCATCCGAATCGGGGGCGGACAGCACATGGTTGTCGATCAGCCGCGCCGCGCCGACGTGCGCAGCGACCGCGAGCAGCGCATCCCGCTCGACACGCATGACCGGCTCCAGAGTCTCGGCATCGCGGAGCTCCAGGTATTCGGGCGAGATCCCGGCGGCATCGAGCACATGCCGGGCGGCGGCCAGGATCAACGGGGCCCCGCGCTCCCCCGCCGCGAACGCCGCGGCCGCCGCATCCAGTGCCCGGTTCAACGCGGTCGCCTGCAGCCGTGCGGCATCGTCGAGGTACACGTTGCGCGAGCTCATGGCGAGTCCGTCGGCCTCTCGCACGATCGGACACGCGACGATCCGCACGTCCAGGTCGAGATCGCGCACGACGCGGCGGACGACGAGCACCTGCTGCGCATCCTTCTGCCCGAAGTACGCGGCATCCGGTCGGACGATCCCGAACAGCTTCGCGACGACCGTGGCGACGCCGTCGAAGTGGTGCGCTCCGCGGCTCGCGCCGTCGAGCACGTCGGTGAGGCCCGCGACGTGGATGTTCGTCGCGAACCCCTCGGGGTAGATCTCGGATGCCGCGGGGGCGAAGAGGATGTCGACGTCCTCAGCCTCGGCCAGCCCAGCGTCGCGGGCCTCATCGCGCGGGTAGGAGCTGAGGTCTTCGTTCGCGCCGAACTGGGTCGGGTTGACGAAGAGCGAGACGACCACGAGGTCGGATGCCGCGCGCGCGGCCCGCATGAGAGAGAGGTGTCCGTCGTGGAACGCACCCATCGTGGGGACGAGCCCGACCGTGCCGTTCGCGAGCCGAGCCTCACGGACGGCCGCACGCACCTCGGGGATCGTGCGGAGGATTCTCATGCGGAAGGCTCCTTCGGGGCGGCGGTCGTTTCGCTGGCCGGCTCACCGGTCGGCTCACCGGTCATTTGTCGGGAGAAAGAACGGATGTCGGGTGAAACAGCCGCGTTTCTCCCTGCATCCGTACTTCCTCCCGACATCCGTACCGGGTCGTCGGCGCGAGAGGCGATCGCCTGAGTCGCGGCGGCGAGGGCGTCGAACAGTTCCTGAAGGTCGAGCTCTCCGGCGGCCGACCTCTGCCGGGCGACCGTCTCCCCGTCGCCGCGGGCGATCGGTCCGGTGAGGGCTTCCTGCGCGCCGGCATCCGTCCAGTTCTCGACCGTCTGCCGGACGAGCGGGGCGAAGAGTTCGCGAGCTTCGCCCGAGAGGATGCCGGCGGCCGCGGCGAGCTGCTCCGCCGCATCGAGCACCGTGAGCACGAAGTTCGAGGCGAACGAGGCGGCCGCGTGATAAGCCGGGCGGTCGGCGTCGGCAACGGCGAACGGCCGCGCCCCGAGCGCGCGGGCCAGCTGTTCGGCGACCGCGCGGGCGTCGTCGGTGCGGCCGTCGACTGCGGCGCCGATGCCGTGGAACACGTCGGGCGTCTCTGCTCCGGTGAAGGTCTGCAGGGGGTGGAGGCTGAAGTCGACGTCGTCGAGCGAGGTGGCACCGGAGACGTGTCCGACGAGGCGCGCGTGCGGTCGAGCGACGAACGCGACGGCCGGGATCGCGGAGTCGGGAACGCAGAGCAGGGCGATGTCGGCGTTCGGCATCGACTGATCGCGGCGGAGGGGGCCGAGGACGTCGAACCCCGCCGTGCGCAGGGAGCGCGCGAGCACGCGTCCGAGACGACCGGCGCCGACGATGGCGATGGTCGTTCCTGGCGCGAGGGTGGTGGGGGTCTGCATGTCGATTCTCCGGCCCAATGGGGCGGTCCGGATGCCAGAAGTATCCGCCCATCGCGGCATCCGCTCCAAATCTGGGAGCAGAATGACAATTCGATTGCGGTGTTTACTTGTCATTCTCGGGATGATCTGCCGCTACGACGTGGCACATCGCTCTCGCGCCAATACGGGTGGGCCCGCACATCCGGGACCTCAGTCGCGACGCCAGACCGCGACGATCCCCGCGCCGACGACCGCCAGTCCCGCTGCCCCGAGGAAGAGCCAGGAGAATCCGCCAGTGACCGCCTCCGCAGACGACGCACCCTCTGCCGACAGCGCGGCGGTGCGCAGGCCGGCGACCGTGCCGAGCACGGCCAGTCCGATCGCGCCGCCGATCTGCTGGCTGGTGTTGACGAGTCCGCCGGCGAGTCCGGCCTCTGCACCTTCGACGCCGTCGACCGCGAGCTGGGTGGTCGCCACGACCGCGCCGCCGAGTCCGACCCCGATCAGGATGGTCGGGCCGAGCAGGTGCGTGAGGAACGCGGCATCCGCCGGGGATGCGGCGAGCCAGAGGAGCCCCGCGGCCAGGACGAGCAGGGCCCCGATCAGCACCGGCCGTGTGCCGACGCGGGCGATCACGGCGGGCACACCGCCGGCGACGATCACGAGCACACCGGCGAGGGGCAGCTGCGTGAGGCCTGCGGTGAGGGCGTCGTAGCCGAGCACGGCCTGCATGTAGACCGAGAGGGCGAAGAAGAGGGCGACCATGGTGGCGCCGCCGAGCAGCATGACGATGTTGCCGAGGGCGAGATTGCGGTTGCGGAACACGCGGAGCGGGACGAGGGGCTCGGCAGCGCGACGCTCGATCGCCACGAAGGCGACGCCGAGGATCAGCGCGAGGGCGAGCAGGCCCAGCGGGAGCGGGTGCACGAAGCCGACCTGCTCGACTGCGCTGAGAGCGCCGACAAGGGCGACCAGTGATGCGGTGACCGTCACGGCGCCGGCGGCATCCAGGCGTCCGGGAGTTCGGATGCCGTCACGGGTGATGAGCAGCGGGATGGCGATGAGCACGAGCGCACCGACGGGCACGTTCACGAAGAACACCGACTGCCAGCCGAGGGTCGCCGTGAGCACTCCGCCGAGCAGCACCCCCGCGGCCGACCCGATGCCGGCGACCGCTCCCCACACTCCCAGCGCCGTGGTGCGCTCGGCGTCGTCCGGGAACAGCTGGGTCAGCAGCGCGAGGGCGGCGGGGGCGAGGAGCGCAGCCGAGACGCCCTGCAGGGCGCGGGCGGCGAGGAGCATCTCGCTCGAGACGGAGAGCCCGGCGAGGGCGGATGCCGCCACGAATCCGGCCGTTCCGATCAGGAACACCCGGCGGTGTCCGTAGCGGTCGGCGAGGCGTCCGCCGAGGAGGAGCAGTCCACCGAACGCGAGCACATAGGCGGTGATGACCCAGGCGAGGGCGGCGGTGTCCATGCCGAGCTGCCGGCCGAGGACGGGGAGGGCGATGTTCACGATCGAGGCGTCGAGCACCACGAGGAACTGCGCGAGCGCGAGGACGCTGAGGGCCAGCCACCGGCGCGTACTGCGCGGCGCGGCGAGCGCCGGGAGGGAAGTGAGGGTGGTCATGACGTGCTCCGTTTCTGGTTTCTTGTCCGTGCTGTTTCGAGGCCGGTTGGATGAGTGACTACTCACTCACTCTTGCGGGCATGAAGAAGGGCTGACGCCCCGTGGGGTGGATCAATCGGGGTGCGTGATCCCCTTGGTCAACAGGGCGACCCAGTCCCCCGGGCGTCCGTCGAGCTGCGTCATGACGATCAGATGGCAGAGCTGCCCGTAGGCGATGAAGCGCTGCACGTCGTCGTCGCTCGCCCGCGAGCGGGTCTTCGCGAACGTGGTGACGCGTTCGAGTCCCGCGCGCAGCGCCTCCCCGATCGCGGGGATCTCGGCGACCGACTGCGCGTGCACCTGCAGCATCAGCAGCTTCCGGTCGGAGATGAGGTGCCCGTAGGCGTCGCCCATCGCGTCGAGCACGCCTTCGGGCGAGGTGTCGGCGGCAGCATCCGCTCCCTCTTCGAGAGCGGAGACGATCGCGTCGAAGCAGGCCTCGAGCGCCACGACGAACAGCGCCTCCTTGCCGGAGTACAGCTTGAAGACGTAGGCCGGGGAGATCTTGGCCTCGCGGGCCACGTCGGCGACGGTCGTGCCGTGGTAGCCGCTGCGCGCGAACGCCGCCAGCGCCGCCGCGGCCACGAGGGGCCGGCGAGCGTCGGCCGTGGAGAGGATCGAACTGCGGGTCGCGGACATATGAGTGACTGTACACTCACTCTGCCGAGAGCCACAAGGGGCGGGCCAGTCAGGTCGATGCCGGGACCGGTCGAGTCCTGATCACCGAGTTCAGGGAGAAGGCCGACAGCGTCAGCGCCACGAGAGCGCCGACGAGCGCGAGTGGCGGGTTCGACACGGTGAAGACGCCGACGGACGTGGTGACGCCCTGAATGAAGAACAGCACGGCGAGGAGGATTCCGCCCCCTCGTGTGCTCGTCATCTTCCACCAGGGTCGAGGAGCGTCGGATTCTCCTGCGCCGCGGAAGGTTCGAGCCGCCACCACGACAGCTGCCACGAGGGCCAGGACTCCCCACGCGAACCCGAGGTCGAGGTTGACGGCCGCGAGCGGAATGGTCGTGAGCGTGAGCCCGATGGCGACGACGAGCACATACCCGAGCTTGGCGGACGGTTCCTTGATACGCATCATGCCCCTCCTGGTCTGCTCATCCCCAGACACCAACGTACTAACGCTCTACCTTGCGCTGCCAGAGATGGACCGAAGTCGGCGCCGAGGTCGGAGGAAGGGCTGATCGCGTGCGGCACTGAGGTCCCGGAGCGCGCCGGTCAGCGCAGCACGGAGTCCAACAGCCCGGGGAAGAGCGCGTCGAGGTCGTCGCGACGCAGCGTCAGCATCCGTCGCCGGCCGTTGGGCTCGTTGCGGATGACGCCGGCGTCGCGCAGCACCTTCATGAAGTGCGACTTTGTCGACTTCGGGAGGTTCGGGTCGGTGGCGTGGCAGGTGGCCATGTCGAGGGGGCCGTCGGCGAGCTGGCGCGTGATGGCGAGGCGCTCGGGGTCGCTGAGCGCGAAGAGCACGTCGGTGAGTTGGATCTCGGAGCGCTCCGGGTGCGGAAGATCGCCAGGCATGGTTCGAGAATAGTTGAACAATCGACGGATGGCGAGTACGCTCCGATAGTTCGATGATTCTCGAACCATAAGAGGAGTCGCCATGACCAGCACCGAGCCGATCGTCCGCCCGTCGGTCGCTGAGCGAGCGAAGCGAGACGAAGCGCCCGGGGCCGTCCCCCGTGCACGGTTCGGGTTCGTGCTCGCGATCGTGGCGCAGATCCTGATGATGGTCGGGGCGAGCGCGCCGTCGCCGTTCTACCCGGTGCTCGCGCAGGACATCGGGTTCGAGGCGATCGTGATCAGCGCCGTGTTCGCGGTCTACGCGGTGGCGCTGCTGCTGACCCTCCTCACCGCCGGGTCGCTCTCGGACCACGTCGGCCGTCGTCCGGTCGTCATCGCCGGGTTCCTGCTGCTGGCGGGGAGCATGTTCCTGTTCTGGCACGCGGATGCCGTCGCGATGCTGTTCCTCGCGCGCATCCTGCAGGGTGTCGCGAGTGGCCTGCTGATCTCGGCGCTGTCGGCGACGGTGCTCGACTTCGCGCCGGGCGGGCGCGCGGGGGTCGCGGCGCTGTGGAACGCGCTGAGCCCGGGGATCGGACTCGCGCTCGGAGCGCTCCTGTCGGCCGTGGTGCTCGACGTCAGCGGCGAGGCGCTGCTCGATGTGTTCGCGCCGTTGAGCTCGGCGTACGTCCTGCTCGCGGCGCTGTTCTTCCTCGTGCCCGAGACGGCTTCGCGCAAGCCCGGGGTGTGGGCGTCGCTGAGCTTCCGGCTGTCGATCCCGCCCGCGATTCGGGCCGACTTCTGGCGCGGGGCTCCGGCCGTGATCGCGGGGTGGGCGACCGGCGGGCTGTTCCTGTCGCTGGGTGCGAACATCGTGCGGGGTGAGCTCGGCGGCGAGGCGCACGTGTGGCAGGGGCTCGGGGTCGTGCTGCTCGCCGGCGTCGGCGCCGTGACGGCGTTCGTGCTGCGGAAGATCGCGGCGTCGTCGATGGTGCTGTTCGGCACGTCGGCGCTCGCGGTCGGCACTCTGCTGTCACTGATCGCGCTGGGGGTCGGGTCGCTGCCGTTCTACCTCGTCGCGGCCGCGGTCACCGGAATGGGCTTCGGCACCGCGTTCTCGGGAGTGGTCGCCTCACTCGCCCCACGGATCCCGGCGACGCAGCGCGCCGACACCTTCGCCGTGATCTACCTGCTGGCGTACCTGGCGTTCGGGGTGCCGGCCGTGATCGCCGGAGCGCTGGTCGGTGTGGTCGGGCTCGAGGCCGTGTGCGTCGGATACGGGGTCGTGGTGATCGCGCTGGCGGGGGTCGCGTTCGGGCTGCGAGTGCGGGCGGGGCGGTAGGTGAGATGGCGGTCAACCCGAGGTGATCGATTGGCTCCCGTCACCGGGCGTTGAGCTCCGCTTCATACTCGGCAGCGGATTCAAGAATCTCCCACTCCTCGACGAAGCTGTCCCACTCACGCAGGTACGGGCGGTCGACTGCAGAACCGTTTCGGCAGAGGACGTCGTCGTGCCAGTCATCGTTATAGGTGACCGAGATCGTGCAGGACCAAGCGTCCAGCCCTAGCTCTTCTCGAACCTGCTCATAGGACTCCTCAGCAGCCTGGTCTACCTCTGACTGGCTGGGCTCTTCCGAGCCTCCGTAGCGCTGGTCTTCGACGAGCTGTTCGTAGCCTGGCTGGGCGTCCTCCTCGAATCCCCCGAAACGTGGATTCCCATCCGCCGAGCAGCCCACCATCACCAGCGACGCCCCGAGCATCGCGAACACCGCAAACAACTTCTTCGAAATCGACATGGAACTCCCCAGCCCAGTGCGCGTACCCCTAACGCTGACAGTAGCGGGTGCCGTCCTATCGGGATAGCGTATTCGCACGATCAACCCGGGTTGATCGCTCTCCCGCTATGCGCGGGCGAGCAGTCCTTCGGCGTCGCGAACCCAGGCGACGTTCGAACTGTCGCGGAACGACATCCCGACGACGCGGCGCTTCCTCGACTTCGTCACCGGGCGGATCTCCTCGTCGAACGAGCGCAATCGTGAGGCGAACGTCCAGCCATAGGCCTGCGGACTCTCCTCGAGGTAGTAGGCACCGGGCGGCAGAATCGTGAGCCGCACCGGAGTCCGCTCCACCTCGTCGGCGCCCGTCACGCGGACGACGACGTCGTAGATCGCCTGCTCGGAGGAGTTCACGATGACGACCCCGTAGAACTCTCGTTTACTGATCCGGGTCGCCACCCATGCGAACACCTTGCTCGCCTGCGATTGCACCTCGCGCGCTGCCGCGGCGGCGTCCCGCTTCGCTTCGATGCCGAACAGACGGGCTGCATTCTTCGCGCCGAAGACGGCGGCGATGAGGGCTCCGATGGCGGTGAGTGCGGTGACGACGTCTGCGACGGATCCGAGCTGCATGCCGTCACTGTATGGACAGCTTCCGGCGACGTAACGACGACGGGCGGGCTCCCCTCAAGGGAATACCGGTGTACTCGTCCGGCCGTCGGGTGGACAGGCCACGAGGTGCTGGATGCCGCCGTCAGGGCCCCGTCATCGGGTTGGTCGAGATGTCGATGACCCCGAGCGGGAACGGACTGAAGTACGTCCACGAGCCGGAGGAGAAGTGCTCGAGCGGGGTCAGCTGGAACCACACGTGCGACACGACGAGTGCGATGGCGACGAGCAGGCCGGCTCCCTGGATCGCGCGTTCCATCGTCCGCAGGGCCGCGCGCGCGTCGACTGCCTTGGTGACGCGGCCGAGCGCGATCAGGACGATCAGTGCGATGCCGACGTAGACGAACACGCTGGGGTGGAGCGACAACGAGACGCAGAGCGGAGCCTGCTCGACCGACCGGCCGTCGGCGTCGATGAACCCGCCGTTGGCGTCGATGCCGCCCGGGCAGATGCCCTTGCTGCCGCTCATGAAGACCGAGTACACGACTCCGGCGACGACGGCCCAGATGAGCATCTTGCGGATGCCCGCGATCACCACGGCGCCGGGCAGCCCGGAGACGGCGGTGTCGGCCAGCGGGGCCGGAGGCGGTGTGAGTGACACGGAGGGCTCCTTCGAGGTCGGTCCTCTTCATCATGTCGGAGGAGTCCGCGGGAAGGAAGGGCGGAGGAGCCCCGCATCCGCAGCATCCGCTCTACGCTGGAACGTCTGCCTCATCTCGAGGCGCCTTCCCCTGGAGCATCCATGTCTGCAACGACGATCGACGATCGTGCCCGGTACCGGGCGAATCCCACGGTGCTTCAGGCGCTGAAGAATCCGCGAATGCTGACTCGCGAGGTGCTAGCCGGGCTCGTCGTGGGGCTCGCGCTGATCCCCGAGGCGATCGCGTTCTCGGTGATCGCGGGGGTCGACCCGAAGGTGGGGCTGTTCTCGTCGTTCATCATGGCGGTGTCCATCGCGTTCCTCGGCGGGCGTCCCGCGATGGTGACCGCTGCGACCGGAGCCGTGGCGCTCGTGATTGCGCCCGTCGCGCCGACATATGGGCTCGACTACTTCATCGCGACGGTCATCCTCGCCGGCATCTTCCAGGTGATCCTCGGGGTGATCGGCGTCGCGAAGCTCATGCGCTTCATCCCCCGCAGCGTCATGGTCGGGTTCGTGAACGCGCTGGCGATCTTCGTGTTCAGCTCGCAGTATCCGCAGCTGGTCGACGTGCCGTGGCTGGTGTATCCGCTGGTCGCGCTCGGGATCGTCGTGATGATCCTGATGCCGAAGATCACCAAGATCGTGCCGGCACCGCTCGTGTCGGTGGTCATCGTGACGGGCGTCGTGCTCGCATTCGGCATCACCGTGCCCACGGTCGGCGACCAGGGCGAGCTGCCGAAGAGCCTGCCGGAGCTGTTCATCCCGAACGTTCCGCTCACGTGGGAGACGTTCACGATCATCGCGCCGTTCGCGCTCGGGGTCGCGCTGGTCGGGCTAATGGAGTCGCTGCTCACCGCGAAGCTCGTCGACGAGATCACCGACACCCACTCGCGCAAGAGTCGCGAGGCGTGGGGGCAGGGCGTCTCGAACGTGCTGTCGGGGATCTTCGGCGGCATGGGCGGCTGCGCCGTGATCGGTCAGACCATGATCAACGTGAAGGCCTCGGGTGCGCGGACCCGCATCTCGACGTTCTGCGCCGGCATCTTCCTGTTCCTGCTGGTGGTCGTGTTCGGAGATTTCGTCGGGACGATCCCGATGGCAGCTCTCGTGGCCGTGATGATCATGGTCGCGATCGGGGCGTTCGACTGGCACAGCGTGCGTCCGTCGACTTTGAAGCGGATGCCGAAGAGCGAGACCTTCGTGATGGTGGCGACGGTTGTTCTTGTCTTGCTGACGCACAACCTGGCGGTCGGAGTGGTCGGCGGGGTGCTGGTCGCGTCGGTGCTGTTCGTGCGGCGGGTGGCGCACTTCGTGACAGTGACGCGCGTGCTCGGTGAGGCGGGTGACGTCGTGACGTACGTCGTGGAGGGGGAGCTGTTCTTCGCGTCAAGCAACGACCTGACGACGCTGTTCTCGTACTCCGACGATCCGGAGCGGGTTGTGGTGGATCTGTCGGGGTCGCATATCTGGGATGCGTCGACCGTTGCCGCGTTGGATGCGATCGAGACGAAGTATCAGGCGTCGGGGAAGACGGTGGAGATCGTCGGGATGAATGAGAGCAGTTCGCGGATGCGCGGGCGGTTGACGGGTGGGTTCGATTAATGATCAGACCCGCCGTGATGCGCCGGTCGCCCCAGGGAGTGACCAACACGTATCGAACAAGACATCTCGCGAGCTGCCAAGATCGCATCATGACAACGAGCGTCGATACCGCTGCCCACGTCTTCGTCATTAAGGGAGACACGCGCCGCTTCGAGTGCGACGCTTACCTTTGGTCATCTGACAAACGCCTCCGACCTGGCGGGAACTGGATCAATGCAGGGGCAGACGTCGAAGCGCGACTCGATCCGATCGTCAGAGCGGACTACCAGGCTGAGAAGCGATTCACCCTCCCAGTGAATCTTCTCGACGAGGACTCGCGCGAGCCCCGTCTCGTACTGACGGCTGTGCCGTTCGAAGGAGTAAAAAACCCGGCAGACATCATCCCGAGGGTGAGAGAGTACTTCAAAGTGGCGTCCCACGATGCGAGAAAGCGTCGCCGCGCCGGCGGAAAACGACCCAGCGATGTTCCGCTACTCGCAGTGCCTCTTTTCGGCGCCGGAGGCGGTGGTGGAGGATCCGTTCGGGGTGAGCTGTTCAAGGTGCTCCATTCTGAAAGCATTATCGCGTCGGAGCAGTACTGCGTAGATGTCGCGATTGTTCTCCGCGACGTTCGGGACTACGACCTTGCGCAGTCGATCAGGCGCGGCCATGGTCGCGCCTGGCCCTCACTGGACGACGATCATCTGGTAGCGGCTCAACGTTTAGGGAGGGAAGCGCTGGCTCAGAGGTTGGTGCCATTCATGGGTTCCGGCATTAGCGTGACGGCAGGCGCTCCGATGTGGAAGGAACTCATTGAAGAGATCGCTCGTCGAGCCGGGTTAGATCCGGAGACCGCCGCCGACCTGGCCAGGAATCATGATGTCCTCGACCAAGCCGCGTACTTGCGACACATCTTCGAACAGAAGTTCCCGACTGACCCGAAGGCATTCACGCAAAGCGTCATCGATGCCGTGGACATGCCTCGCTACGGATTGGCCCCGGCATTGCTGGCATCGATCGACAGCGAGCAAGCGGTGACTCTCAACTACGATCGTCTGTTCGAAATGGCCGCCGAGGATGGTCAGGTACCTCGACGAGTAATTCCAGGGACCGGTACAGAACCCGAACGTTGGTTACTGAAGCTACACGGCTCGGTCACGGACCCCGACTCCATTGTGCTCACGCGAGATGACTATCTGAGTTTCAACGCCGAGCGCACGGCCTTGAGTTCCCTGGTAAAGGCGACGCTCATGACGCGTCGATTGCTCTTCGTCGGCTTCGGAGTCAACGATCCGCATTTTCATGAGATCGTCCATGATGTACGACGTTCCTTGCCCGGACGTTCCGAGCCGTTCGGCACAGTACTCACGCTGACCGACAGCTCGACGACACAGCGTCTCTGGCAGGGAGATCTTGAATTCATCGTGATGCCGTCTCCTCGCATCCTCGACGTATTCTTGGATGCCCTCTTAGCCTATGCCGCTTCCACGCACTCCTATCTGTTGGCGAGCGGGTACGCGGAGGTGCTTTCGCCTGCGGATACCGCACTCCGGCAGGCTCTGTTCGAGTTCCTATCCCGGCTGCCGAGCGAGGCTACGACGAGCAGCGCCTGGTCTCTGATCGGAGAACAACTATCAAGGTTGGGTTCCCCGTCAGTAGCGTCATCTTCTACGCTTTCTCTGGAAGCACGACAACTGGCCAAGAATATTCACGTGGAGGACGTACCCGAAGCTCCAGGTCTCAACGTGTGGTTTCGGGACGGCGAATGCGTGTATATCGGGGCGTCTGGAAACCTTCGAGCACGCATCAACGAGCACCTGTCTCGCAGCCGCGATTTGAGCCGCAGCACGTTGCGCTCGTGGGTCGCCGTTGAGATCCTTGGCCTCGAACGCGCATTCACGCGACAACGCCCCAGCCCGATCACTCCAGAGCAGGCGAATTGCGTCGCTGATTGGTTGATGCAGTGCGAGGTCGGCTGGGTTACTACAGACAGACGCCCGACTGCCACGCGGCTCAAGGACAGACTGCTCAGCGAGATGCGACCGCGGTTCAATCGAGGTTGACGTCGAGGTTGAACCGCGGCCGCGTTCTACCGATTGGTCCGACCTCAGCCCAGCGCAGCCTGGATCTGTCCGGCGAGCCTCGCGACGGCCCCCTTGCTCTTACCGCCGTCCTTGCACGACGTACGCACGGCCGAGAAGCTCCCAGCCGAGCAGCGTCTTCTTGGTCTGAAAGTCGATTTGGGTGCCGTCGGGGCTCTGCCCGAGGACCTTGCTCTTGTTTTCGGCGGGTACGCGCTGCACGCCAGCCGCGCGGTGGTCGCTGCGTCAGCATTCGAATGGAAAGGCCATCAGTAAAAGCCTCGCCGAAGATAGCGATGCGGAATGCCGGGACCTCAGGCGCTGACCTCGTGCTGGTTTCGTGGGGCGGCCGTCAGCGGCTAACAGGATGGGGTGCGACCAACCGCGGGTTGCGAGCATTCCGCTCGCGCAGCCCCGCGCGGTGATCGCCAGTTTGGGATGGAGCCTGAACTGGTTGATGCCGGCTGGACCGATACGTTTGCATGGTCAAGTGAGAGGTGGTCGTGTGTCCACGTTGTACGTCCTGGGCAATGGGTTCGATTTGAACCATGAGCTGCCAACCCGGTACGACCCGGACCTGAAGAACCTGGCGATCCAGGTAGAGCGGTTCCCCGGTGAATGGGAGAGCTACAGCTTCGATGCCGACCTGTGGTCTTCCGTCGAACAGCTGCTCGCCCACCCGGACGTGGACATCATCCTCGACCACTTGGGCAACTACTCGCCGGATCTCTCGTCTGATCGTGAGAGCGACCGCGACAGCGTCATCCACGAGGCGGAGCAGCTTCTCGAGTTCCCACTAGAGGAATTCGCTGAGAAAGCGGATCAGAAGCTCGAGACGACTAAACCCGAGGCTAAGTTCGTCCGCCTGTTCCGCCCAGACGACTACTTTCTTACGTTCAACTACACCCACACGCTTGAGTGGCTGTATGGCGTTCCCTCTTCGCATATCCTGCATCTGCACGGTGAGGTCGGCGTGAGCCAGCTCATCATCGGGTACGAACCCGGTGCCTTGCAGGGAATCGCGTCACTTGACCAGTGGGATGACGAGGCGAACTACGAGCATTATCGGTCACGAGCATACGACGCGGTCAAGAGGCGCTTGGCTGAATTCGAGAAGGTGTACCAGCACGAGGCGCTGAATGACTTCGTGGATCGGATCCCTCACGCACCGGAGCGGATCGTGGTTTTCGGTCACTCGCTCGGAAGCGTCGACAGGCCCTACTTCAAGAGCCTGGCGGGGCTGTTCCCGGACGCCCAGTGGACTATCTACGCGCATAGGGAGGGCGCGTTTGAAATCATACGCGCGGCCATGGACGACTACGGGTTGGATGTCCCGTACGACATTCATGTCCTTCGATAATCCATCAGACCCGCCATGATCTCGTACCCTCAGAGGCGGAAGTGCCCGGCAACCCTTTTGGCATGCCGCGACGAGGATAGTCGCGGCCACCGGAACTCGCCCGCCCTGTGTCGTGGATCCGCGCATGTGAAGTGGGATGCTTCTCGGTAAGGCAGTCTGCGGATGCTTGGGGGGAGGCGCGGTGACGGATCACGATGATTTCTGGACGAGCAAGCAATCGGCTGCGGTGCTGAAGCACGGGGTGTTGTCGAGCTACATCTATCCGTTCGCGACTATGACAGGCAGCCACGGGCGCACAGTTTGGTTCATTGATGCGTACGCTGGGCCAGGTCGTTACGCTCACCTCGATGGGCAGGGCGAGGGGGAGCCGGGCTCGCCGCTGATTGCGATGAACGCGATGCGAGACCTCGCCCAGATGTCATTACCTCGTACGTTGAAGTGTGCCTTCATCGAGCGTGACAAAGCCCATGTAGCGTCGTTGAGGGCTGTCGCAGCGGAACGCGCCCTCCCGAGCGAGCCTCTTATCGTTCACGGCGACGCCCGCGAAGAGCTCCCCGCACTCATCGCGAATGCGGCGGCAGACCCTGTGCTGACCTTCCTAGACCCCTACGGCACAGCGCTTCCATACGAGCTCTTGACGAACATCTTGCTTAAACGCCCTGTCAACGGGATGAACGAGGTCCTGTTGAACCTGCACATCACTTCTCTTGCCCGCATTGGAGCCTTGCTCGGACGTCAGGAGGTGTTGGCGACGGCCGACGCGAAAACTCTCGAGCGTCTGGATATGTTCTTGGGACACGATGAATGGCGTAGCATCTTCGCCCAGACCTATCGACGTAACGTCGAAGGGTCTGCGACGGCCGCAGCGCTCGAGGTGGCCGCCGACTATCGCGAGCGCGTCCGTCGTGACACGGGATACGACTCGTTTCCGATCGAGATTCGCCGCGCTGAAGCGCACGTACCCCTGTTCCAGCTCACGCTCTTCTACCGAAACGGTGTCGCAGCCTACAAGTTTGCGGACGCAGCCAGTATTGGTCACGCGCGATGGCGTGAATTCAACATGCGCGCAGAAGCCCGAGCAAACGGTATCCAGTACCAGGACGCTCTCTTGGCTGAGGACTACAGTGACGAGGTGTTCCAGGCTCGCTTCGACATCAGTGAGAAAGAGCTCCTGCAGCGACTCTGTAGTGAAGTTGAAAGAAACATCACCGGCCTGCTTGGGCAGCGCGCAACTCTCGTCCTCGACCAGGATGAGGACCTAAAGGCGATCTTCGGGGACACGCTCGGAATCGCAGGCGAAAAGCACCTACGTATCGCGTGGGACCAGGCTGCTGCGGGTGGGGTGGCGAAACCTCGGGACAAGCGCGCGAAGCTCTATGGCGCGCGAATCGAGCGGGCGGTGTTCAGCGCCTAGGCAGAGGCCCTGGGTGCGGGCGTCTGCGGCATCTCACTCCAGATCAGGCCGTCGAGCTCACGGCCACCCGCCTTCGGCGTCCGGCCGCCCCATTGCTTGTGGAAGAACGGGACGTCGGCATTACCGCAGAGGTCCCGAATCTCCCGCACCCAGTCTGGATCGAGAGGCCGTGCATTCGGCCCTGATTCTCCCCCGGTAATCACCCAGTCGATGCCGTCGAGGTTCAATGAGGCAAGCGATCCGATCAAGGGCTCGCAGGACAGGAAGCGCACGGCTGCAGGAACTTGTCGCAGGTGGTCCACGCGCGATAGATGATCCTCGTTCTCAACGCTCACGCCCAACCAAAGGTTGCTCGGCCAGTCCAGCTTGTCCGCGATCCGCGGCAACCGGGAAGCTCGCTTGGTGAGCACCTGATAGGTGTGCTGAGGTGTGTCCGCGATAACATCAAACACTCGTCGAACAAAGTCCAACGGAACCTTCGCGTGGAACAAGTCGCTCATAGAGTTTACGAACACAACCCGCCGGCCGCTCCACGTGTACGGCTGCACAAGCGCCGATTCGTGGACGGTAAGCGCGAAACCTGGGCCCGAAGTTCGGGGATCGCCATCGTTCTGATACTTCGCTGACCCCATCGCCTTCAGGCGCTTCGCCAAAGTCAACGCGTAGCAGTTGTCGCAGCCAGGGGACACTCGATCGCAACCGGTCGTCGGATTCCAGGTCACCTCGGTCCACTCGATGCCCGTCTTCTTCACCATCCGGCCACTCCTCTCGTACGAGATGTACGTTACGTGACTCGCGTTACGTAGATTACGTATAATCGTATCGTGGACGGTGTGGAACGCAAGACCCTGCGCGAGCTCTCTCGTGTCGTCTTCGGGCAGGACTACCGGCTTGAGCTCATGCTGGCGATATCTTCCGGTGAGGACCAGATCGTCACTCTCGGCGACCTAGCCAAGCAGTTGGGGCTGCCGCCGAGCAGCATCCAAGTGCCCTTTCGAGCTCTCATCACGGCGAACCTGCTATCGCCGTTGCCATCAGATGATTCGCGTCGGAAGTTCTACCAAGCCAACAGAAGCGCGGCATGGGAATGGGCTCGCGAACTTGAAACTCAGGCGTTGGCACGCGTTTCACTTCACCGTACGTAAGCGATTCTCTGCCTGCCGGATTCGACAGGTCCAGCACTCGATTGGTCAGACCGCGAGCTCGGATACCCACGAATGGAGATCCCACGCGGTGTAATAATCTGCCTGATCCTCACTGCTCAACCGCGTCATCACGCCGATCTTGGACTCCGCAGTCGGACATCAGCAGCTGTTCTCGCATAGACGAGGTCGCCCAACCTGGGTCGCCACGTAGCCTCGTTGCCGAGGAGCCTCCGTGCGGCCGCAACGGTCGAGGTCATGATGTCTACGGGGCCGTTGTCAATCTCTTCGCCGAGCTCAACTGCCGCACGGCGATGCCGGACTCCACGAGCCATCAGCTCGCGACCTGGCGTGGTACTAACTCCGAAGCGCAGGAAGTCCGGAAAGGCGACGACTGCGGGTGCCAGCGAGCCGCCCGTCTCCTCGAGCATCCGGCGAAGAATCGAGACCGCCTGCTCGATTAGCGTGAGCAGGTCGAACAGCACGACCTGCGCGTGCACGCGCAGGAGGACGTCTATGTCCAGCTCAGTCGCGGCTGCGATTTGAGTGAAGGAGCGGCCGGCGATCCAAGCAAGCACGATCCTGACGAGTGTGCCCTCGAGGTCCGGTTGCGTGGTTCCACGGAACGCTGTCTCCGCTTGCCGGGCGAAGCCGGGCTGGTCGAGCGACCATGAAACGAGCGCCTTGACGAGGTGCTCGTCGAGCGGCGAATCGATCTCGGTCCAGTTCTGAACCCGCGGGAATAGGTCGTCAACCACAGAGTCCACGAGTCGAGGCTTCGCTGCACTCTCTCGCACCCAGTCCAACCGGCCGGATGTGCGCATGGCAACGAGCTTCTCGGCACGTTGCTTAAACACTTCGACCAGGAGCGCCTTTTCAGTTTCGTTGCCTCTGGCAGCAGCAAATGTCTGTACGGCGAACTGCTGAGCGATCTGGATGAACTCGTCCGCACCAAGTTCGTCACGGATGAGCTCGATTAGCGAAGCGTCGACTCCGTCTGTCAACGATGAGAGCGCAGGAGATCGATCGAGGAGTTCATTGGAGAGCGCGATCTGTCTCTGGTTGAGCGCTGCTCGTAGCTGTTGAATGAGGTCGAGCAGAGCGCCAGCCAGAGGCTCACCAGCCTGTCCTTCGGCAACGGACTTCACTGACTCCCAGTCACCCGAGTTTGCGCAGATGACGAGTCCTCTGGTAGATGCTCCGGCGCGTCCCGCACGGCCAACCAAGTTCTTGATGTCGCGGGCGAGCATCGGCGTGGACGCGCCACCATCTGTGCTCCTGCGAACCGAGTACAGAACCATTGTGCGGATCGGCAGATTTACCCCTTCGGCCAACGTGCTCGTGCACATCACAAGCGGGACGTCACGCGCAGCAACCAACTCCTCGAGGACTTCACGCGTCTCTTGCGGCACATCGCCGTGATGGAGTACCGCGCCCACCTCGAGGGACCGGGACCCGACCCACGTGGGGCCGTACTCCGATGAGAGATAGGCAATCGCTTGGATACGCTTCTCGGAGTCACCCGCGTGGCTGAGAGGGGCGGGTAAGGGAAGCCCTGCGTCGAGTTGCTTGAGCAGTTCGTGCGCCAGCCCCATCACTCCGCGATTGCCGCCCTTCTCAGTGGCGAAGATCGCAACCGAGCCGAAGGTGAGCGCTTTGCGAGCGGCGGCGACGGCTTGGGTTTTGGTCGAATCGAACTTAAACGTGTTGAGGCGTCCTGTTGATCTGTTCAGGAACTGGAAGTCGGAGAGGCTGAGGAAGGAGGGGAGAACGTGCGCTGGTACGGACGTTGAGGGTTCGTAGAGCTCCATGCTGACGTCCCGATGCTGACCAGCCCCAGTTTGTCGTAGAGTGGCGTACTCGGCGATTGATGGTCGATACTCACTCCGCACGACCGTCGAATCATTCCCGCCAAGCCACGAGTTGATCTCTTCGACATTCGGCACGATGGCTGACAGGAAGATAACTCGCGGGGCCGGTGCTTGCGCGTTGAACCGGGAGAGCAAGAGTTCCAGACCGATTCCGCGGGATTCGCTGCCGAGGAGGTGGCCCTCATCGCATACAACGAGTGAGATCGTTGGCAGCAGCTCGGAGTGTGCGCCGAGAAGGCCAGTCATTGCCTCAGGTGTTGCAATGAACACCCGAACCGAGTCAAGGTCTTCGGCGTCTTCGACCCCGGGGACAGTTCCGCCGTAGATGGTACGCGTGTGCAGCCCCATACCCGATAAGTGCCTACCGACGGTGCCGCGGAGTTCCTTTGCGAGCGCCCTGTATGGGACCAGGAGCACCGCTCGACCATCTGGTGACTCGGCGAGTTGATTGAAGATCAAGGCTTCGGTGAGAGCAGTCTTACCTGCGCCGGTCGGCATTTGAAGCGAGTACGACTCATCACTGCTGAGCAGGCCAGCATCGATTGCTTCTATTTGCGAGGGGAAGAACTCCCACACTGGCAGACTCCGATCGAGGAACGACTCGACGAGTCGATCCCAGCGAGCAGCGCCACCGTCGGGGAGCACTGCTCGGAGATTCGCCGAGCGGAATCGTTCAAGCAGTGCAACGTGAAGGCGATGAGCCACCCATTCGTCGGGGCCTATCTCGAGCGCACGAGCCGTATCCTGGCGGGCTTCATCTACAGCGGCCTGCAGAACGTCAGATTGGCCTGTGCGAACAGCGGCAATCAGCGCCGCTATAGATTCGCTCGACGGGCGGACGGATCGGGTCAGCAAGTCGTATGCCGCTTGCTGAGCATCGAGGTGAAAGTGCGCGGGGTCGGCGTCGCGGGCTGTTATCGCAGCGGATGCGGGATAACCGCCGCTATAGAACGCGACCGCGGCGAAGAAGAGTGCGTCTGAGCGAGTTTCATTCCGGAGATCGCGGCTAACTGAAACAAGCCCTCGGCCTAGCGTCATCCATGCGCGGGGCTCCGCATGCCCGCTGCGCAGGACGTCGAACAGCTCGCCCACTAGCGAGTAGTACAGGTCGATGCTGCGATGACCGAGGTAGTCGAGTTGTTCGAGGTGTGCTGTAAGTGCGAAGTCCGCGATGGTATGACGCGTTTCCGCGTCAGCGATCCACCGTTCAAGAGAAGCCCTCATCCGGTGCTCACGCTTACCAGCGCTCTTTGGAAAATGTCCTCGTAGTAAGTCTTCAGATCGGGCACAGTGAGGATCACGACGGCGCGCTCCGTGCGCGACGGCAGCGCTACATCCCGCAACTCAGACTCAAGATCGAGACTGGCGCATAAGACAACTACAGCACGGAACTCTAGACTCGCCTGCGGATGGTCGATCGCCTCAATGAATCGATCGAGCATCTCAATCGTCACAGTGGTGAGGCCGGTGTCGAGCGCACGCTCCTTCAGCCACTCAAGTGTCTTGATCAGCCGTCCATCGCTGTCCTTTCTGGAATCTCTGATCGCGTCCGCCACCGGAGTTGACCCTCCGTGCGTGGACTTGGTCTTGACCTCCGAACAGATCAGTCGATCCTCAGCCGATGAGAGCGGCCAATACGGCAGCACCATCTGGACAACGTCGGACTTCGGAGCAGGCATCGTTCGATCCTGCTTGAGCCGCCACTTCTTGGGATCGAACAACTCGTTCGGATGTTCTCGAGCTGCCTGAAAGATGGAAGTAAGGATCTCACCAAAGTCGCCCGCCATGGTCGAGCCCCGGTCAGGCAGCCGTGCGGCGAGGATCTCGGCACGCGGCCGGCCGGCCGCGTGCGCCCGCGCATCAAGCACTGCGTCTGAAACATAGCAGCGGCGCACTGCGACACTGAGTTGGTCGGCGATAACTGAAGCGCTCTCCGCTGGGATCTCAAGGACCGCAACCTCTTGGTTGTCGATCGCGCGAATTAGGTTACTAAGCGCTCCATAGTCGAGGTCGAGCTCACGCACGAGGGTTCGCCGTCCATGCACGTGAACTGTGCAGCACGTCATTACACATTCTCGAAGCCGGAACTCGGATCGAACTTCAGCACGCGAGTGTTCTCGGAGATCGTGCGGACCTCGCTCTCGTCGAAGCCGGCGGCCTTGGTCGCCTGGATGTCGATCGTGATCTCGATCTTGGCCCCAGCCCCGACCAGACGGTCGATGATTTCTCGAGTCACGTTGCCGAAGTCTCTCGAGTACCGCGTGGAATCCACCTGAACCGAACCGAAGTAGCGGGCTGGCCCCCGAGCTGGGGCTGGAGCCTCAGGCGCGGGATCGTCATCCACCACATCTACCGAGACATCCGGCGTATCGAAGTCGACCGGCCCGATTGGTGTGGAGCCTTCAGCGTCACGCGCGGCGGCAGCACGTTCGGCGCTTGCTTGTTCTTCAGCCTTGCTCCAATCGACGAGGATCGTGCTGTCAGTGACCTGAAGCGCTGAGCGGTGGTCAGGAGGAACGATGAGACCGCGGTAGCGACCCGTTTCAGGATCCTTGCCTGACGCGATCGCAAAACGCTCACGATCAACCAACACAGCGCTGAGCGCGCGCTCGATGGCAGAATCGAGGACTTCTCTGCGGGTGAGGCGCGGGAGATAGACGTACCGCGTGAAGTAGCCCCAGAGTTCGCCGACGCTCATCTCTTGTGCGCTGGACCACAGCGTTCCGAGCTCTTCATGCAACGTGGCGCCGAGGATCGGTGCGCCGAGCTCAGTTACGAGCTGGTCGTCTCGCCCGAGCTTCGCTGCAACGCGCTCAGGGAGAGAACGGCCAGCTGAGTCGGGCACCTTCTCACTCACAAGCTCGAACGGCTTCGTCGGATCGAATTGCTCCGGGTACAACGCCCAAGCGAATGTCTCGCGGACTCGGTCCGATACGGTTTGGTTGAGTCGCGTCACCCACTCGTCAGTCTGCTTGCGCTGCTGCATCGAGAGGTTGAGCGAGTCGCTCGTCGCTTGTACACGCTTCCATCCGAGGTAGCTGCGGGTCGCGGCCTCCAGACTCTCCAACTCGTTCTTGTCGGCCATCAGGAAGACGAGTGTGTTGCGATGCACGCGCTGACTTGCGCCCTTCGACTCGATCGCATCGCGCACCCACTGGTGCGCCGTTGATTCCGCACCGTCCTGCTTGCGACGCGAATGTCGCGGGTGGACGATCACGAGTCGAGTGTTCTCGAGGTCAGGCACATCTGCGCTCGACTCCGGAGCAACGTGGACGCGATCGAATACGCCACGCGAGCGTTCCTCACCACGCACCCGCTGCACGATCTCGTTCCAAACAGTCTCGACGTCCTCGCGGAGTCGCTCCGCATAGTCGCTGGCGGTCTTCGTGACCGACGGCTGAGTGTCGAACCAGTAGTGGCCCTGCTCTTCGTAGAAGTACGTCGATCGCTGGGCGAGCTGGTCGACGGCGCTGCCGAAGTTGCCGAGGGTGTCACCCGGCGTGCCAGTGCCGAGCCAGACGTATTGCTTGTCGAGGCCTTTGCGGCTGGCCTTGCTGCGCGGCGCTGCTCCCATGAATATCGTGCGGGCGATGCGCTGGGTCACGTGTCTTGCTTGAAGGGCCGGACGGCTCTTGTCGATCTCGGCGGCGGTGGATCCCGGGCCGTCGATGTCGGAGTCGATGATCGGCTTCCACTGGTCTTCGAGGTATTGCGTCAGATCGGTGTTCACCGTGCTCGCATCGAGCGGTACATACCCGGGCATGATCAGGGGTGCCGCATCGTCCGAGACCCACAGTTCGTGGACAATCGAGGAGACGAGCTTCAGGACTCCGCGAGTGCGCTGGAATCGCTCGAGTGTCGACCAATCCTCATAGAGTCGGTCGAGCAACTCGGGGTGCAGCGGGTATGAGGCGCGGATTCGAGTCTCGTATTCCTCACCGGGCGTTGTCGCGTCGCGCGGGAACAGCTCCTTGTTCGTCCGGTACATCGTGACGAAGCTGCGCGCCGTCGCGGAGATGGCGGTGAGGCCTTCAGCGTTGGGCGCCTGGAACAGCCGGCGGCGGACGATCTCGAAGGATTCGTCTTTGCTCGACGGTCGCCATTGATCTGCGACACGGCGGATGACGTTCTGGAGGCGTTCCAGAGCGAGTTGGCCGTTTGCGCCGCCGATCTCGATATCGGTGCCGCTGCCGTCGGCGCCTGTGTCGGATGCCGGGATCGAGACGACCAGCATCACGCCAGGCACCGACTTCACCACCTCCGTGAGCGACTGGGCGAAGGTGAACTGAGTTTCGAAGGACCCGGCGGTGAGTTCCTTGTCTGTGACGAGTTGCCGAGCATAGGCGACCCATTCGTCGATCAGGATCAGCGCAGGGCCGTACGTCTGGAACAGCGTGAGGAGTGCGTCGCCGGGGTTGGTGCCGGCGGCGTCATCCGCTGCGATGAGGTCGTAAGCCTCGCGTCCGCCGATCTGCCAGGCGAGCTCACCCCAGAGCGTGCGGACCTCGGTACCGTCCGCTTTGATGATCGGCGATCCGGCCTTCAGGTATGTGCCGACGAGTGCGACACGCGTGACTTTCAGGTCTTCGAGTCGTTCGATCCCTGCGGCGGCGACCAGCTCCTGCAGCTCATTCGGCAGGCGCGCCGCGTCTGTGCCGCTGAAGAGGTGGTACAGCGCGAGCATCGAGTGGGTCTTGCCACCACCGAAGTTCGTCTGAAGGTTCACCACCGGGCTGGCGTTGCCATCCCCGTTCATGCGCCGGAGCGCGCGGGAAAGCAGATCCCGCAGACCTTCGGTGAGGTAAGTGCGTGTGAAGAACTCGATCGGGTCGTTGTACTCAGTGCCCAGCGCCTGACCGGTGTGCACAAGGTGCAGGTCGGCCGCGAACTCCGAAGCAGTGAACTCGCCGCGCGCGACGTCGTCATGGGGTCGGATGACCTCGCGCCACGGACGGAGCCCGGAATCCGGGGTCGTCGAAACCACGCTGCGCTTGACCTGCTTGCGGGTCTGATCCTCGAACACCGTGCGCTGAAGGTCGATGCGCAGGCTCCGTACGTCCTTTGCGGAGTCCACAGCGCCGACGGCCTGAAGCAGACGCTCCATCGTGTCGAGCGCGCGGGCGGTGTCATCGGAACTGAGCTTGCCCGCCTGGCCGTGCATGACCGCGTTGCGGACCTCGCGAAGTTCCGATGCGTAGCCCTGCTGCGCCCGTGACAGTACGTCTTTGAAGTAGTAGCTCTTCTCCGTCAGAGCTCGAAGCAGGACCTGGACGTCGTCCTTGTCCAGCTGCTGGGGGGCTCGGCCGTTCTTCGCGGCATCGTCCGCGGCCCACTTCGTGGTCCAAGCCGACGTGCCGAACCCCTTCATCATGACGTCGTCAACGACATCTTCAAGGCCTTCGGCGAGCAGCCCGAAGGCCTTGAACAGTCGCTCCTGGTTGTTGATCGCCATCGCTCAACCCTCCATGTCGTCGAAGTCGAATGTCTGCTGAGAGCCCAAGAGTGGTGCCGCAGCAGCGAACTTGCGAGCCTGCTCATTAAGGTCACCCCAAGCGCCCACCAAGCCGTTAAAGAGACCCGCGTCCTTCGAGTCCCGCTTCTTCTCAGCCTCGTGGAATAGCAGGAAGCCAAGTTCCTTGACTGCATCGAGGTCGACGCGGGTTTGCACAATCGGCATCAACTCCGCGACTTTGTCGGCACCGTGCTTCGCCATCACCGCGGCTAGGCGCACGGTCGCCTCCCACACGCTGACACGGTCGTCGGCGGCCGCATCCCAGGCGCCATTTAGCGCTGATGGCGCAAGAAGCCGCGCCTTACCACCCTTGGCCTCAAAGATGCCACCACGCTCCAGGTCACCGATGGAGGTGTCGGAAGAGCGGGCAAGTTGATCGGCGACGCCGGAGTTCTCTTGCGCCCACCCGTACTGTCGGTACCATTTCACTGCAAATCGCGTATCGGGATCGAAGTCGGATTCTTGCTCCCCGATCACTTCGTCGAGCGTCGCGTTCACCAGGAGGAGAGCATCCTTCACATTCATGTCAGACCCATCCGCCTCGCGCACACGCGAGTATCTGGAGAAGACGGAGATGCCGGGGCCGATGGCGGCCTGTGCCAAGTCCACGGGGGCGATCGTTCCTTGCATGAGCGTTCGCAGAGCTCCTGGTAGCTCTGATTTCAATGCCGCGACGAACGCTCTGCGAGTGGTGGTCGCCGCATCCTCTGGCCTCGGCCGGCAAGCTAGAACAATGGAAGACGCAAGCGCGTTCGAACCGCTTGCGATGAGCCGGTTCCCGGTCTCAGTTCGCATCGGCCAGGTCGCGGTAATCTCCCATCCACCTTCGATCAGACCGTCGAGCAGCGTGTGCCACCCAGTGGAAGAGGTACCGTCTGCGCTCGAATCCTGTTGCTTGTACGCATAGTAGACCGTAAGTGGCACCGTCTGGTTGGCTCCGGCTCGCACTTGCGCAAAGACTGAGTTGAAGCCGTCGATGAAGAATCTCTCGGCTCCAGCTTTGCCGTCGTGGCGATACGGGTTCGCTACGAGCTCTTCCGACTTGGGCGTAAGCATGGTGCCCACAGTCCTCGACTGAATCTTGGACAGCGATCGGCGGAGCCATACGTAGAAGAAGTCAGACAGGTCGGAGTATCCGATGTTGTCGTAGTACGGCGGGTCCGTTGACACTACGAGAGAGGAGTAGTCGCGCGAAGCGGCGTCCGCCTGGCTGACGTGTGCCATGCCCTTCGCGGGCAGTCGAACTAGCGCTCTGAGCAGGCTTCCGAGACTGACCATGAAACCGCCTGCTGCAGTACCGAACGGCATTGTCTCGGCGAAGTCCCAGACCATCGGGATGGCCTGACGTCCGAAGAGGTTCCGAACCTGCGTCTTGGACACTTCCCAGCGGCAGAGCGAGTTCGAGATGTCAGTGAGCCGGCTGACGCCAAACGCAAGGTAGGTCGCGACCGCATCTGCGTACGCCTCGGCACCTCTCCCGCCTTCTTGTAGCGTGGCTCCACGGTCGAGACCGGCGTCAAGGGCATCTTGTAGCGCCCGCCCACGCGCTACACCCACCAGGTCACTAAGAGTAGTGAGGGTCACGAGCTGGCGATTCGTGAAGAGATCGGCCCATTCGGTCATTCCGTACCGATACACATTGATACGTCCGGGCCAATCGAAAACGTCGCCGAGAGGCGCGTCGGTCGGGCGCGCCACATCCGCTGCATCACGCTGCTCAGACGACGGCGAAAGAAACAGCCTGCCGCGATCTCCGTCTGCTACTACGGCCATGAGGTGTGTGCCCATGCGCCCGGCGCGTGCTTCCGCCCGGATGTAGTTCAAGTCGATCGGCGTCCCATCGGCGATCGAAATTGCTCCTTGGCGGTTTACAGTGCCATCCTGATCAGGAGTCGGTCCATGAGGATCGTGCCTGACCTCGTAGCGAATCTCTCCGTTCACTGCGTTTGCGCTGATCCAAGCTTCGTTACCCTTTTTCCTGCTCAGCCACCAAGAGCGCACGAGCGGCACGTCGATCGGGTTCGCCGGATTCGGGCTCTTGACCGTGCGCGCCCAAATCCATGCGATGACATTGTGCTTCGTGCCGTCGGCACCGATCGCTTTCGGGTAGATGTGACCGATGCAACGCTCGGCTTCATCCCGCATCCACTCACCGTAAGCTCGGATATCTTCGGCGAGTCCTTCCACGCGGCTCCAGCCGTTACGGGTTTCCGCGCGGCCCGGAAACACCGGCGCTTGGCCAGCAAACTTTGGTGGGATCTCGATGAGTGCTTTATTGATTAGCACGGCGAGGGGATTGAGGTCGCTCGCGTGGGCTTCAAGTCCAAGCCGCTGCGCTTCCAGGGGGATCGCGCCACCGCCGGCAAACGGATCGAGCACGGCCGGGAGATTGCCGTTGTTGCTCTTGCGGATCTCTTCCCGGGCCTGGCTTAGGAGCGTTTCATCATTGCTGTTCTCCCAGACGACCAGGCGCTCGAGGAGTCTGTGAAGTCGAGCACGCTCGACATCCTGCTCCTCGACGGTCGGAAACTCCTCTGGGCGCGAAGCCGGGTCGTCGACGAGTTGTGCGAAGAGCACAGCGCGCGCGGCCGCGAGCGGGCGTCGTGCCCAGTACAGATGGAGGGTCGAAGGATGTCCGTACCGGATCGACTTTTCGCGCGAGGCCTCCGCGTTGATCGCTTCGAGCGGGAGCGAGGTCTCGATTAGCTTCTTCTTGAACTTCGTCATTTGATGTCTTTCGGCAGGGCTGTGCGAATCGTGGCGGTCTCGGTCATCGCGGCTCCTCGCCACGATCCCAGTAGTCGCGCCACTCCTCGTTGAGGGAGCGTGTGGTGTCTGAAGGCTCCATGTGGCCGAACGCATCAGTCACATAGCGGATCTGGTCATGTGCAGGTCCAGCGGGCGAGATGCTGACGAGTGAGAGCCTGTGCCGCTCGCCCTGGGTCTGCGCGAAGGTGACCTCGTTCGTGGTGATTGTGAACGTGTCAGAGCCTTCGATGCGCCCCTTGACCTCGATATAGAACATGCGGCCAGTGGCATCCGTTGACTGGATGTCGTAACCGGGGTTGTTGCGAGCCATCTCGAGTGGTCTGCGACCTAGCGCTCGCTCAGCTGAGAGCGTTGCCTCGACTGCACGGCGCTCCACCTCCTCGGTGTTCCGGGCAAACAATGCTGGATGCTCCTCCTCCGAGGCGAGCATGCTGCTGGGCACCACGAGAGCCATGCCGAGGACCACGGACGGGAGGGCGACGACATTGGTGGCTTCGTCGAGCTCGCGCATCCGATGCTCGAGTCGGTCATCGAGCTGGCGCGAGCGGACGAGCGCAGTCTCAGCCCGAAGACGCCCGACCGTCCCGCCACGTTCAAGCGCGTCTAGACGGTTGTGCTCTCGATCCCAGTGGTTGATCTCGGCGAGGAGCCGCTCTTGCACCTGGGCGCGAGTTCGAGCGGTCTCAATCTCCAACCGTGCCCTCACCTCGTCGATCCGAGGCTGGAGGCCGTGTCGGAACGCCTGGGCACGGATGAGTTTCTCGTGGTTCGCCTTTGCCCAGTCGCTCGCCACGATCTCGTGGAGCTGCGAAGCTTCCTCGGGCTGGGGCCGGTCGTAGTCGAGGTACGGCGGAGCCGGCGAGACGGTGACTGTGCCGTCGCTCGAGTACTGCGGATAGTCAAAGTGGTGCGAGATTGTATCGGGCTCGGACGCTGTGTTCTGGATCCGCTGCTCGACCGCGTACATCAGGGCTGGCTCAGTTGCTTGCTTGTCTCTTCGGTCGACGAGGACGGTGCCGCGCTTAAGGACGCTACCGAGGTCGTCGATCGTCGTTTCGATCACCGCGTGAAGTAGCGGGTGGCCCGGGGCGATAAGAGCCGCCTCCGCCTTGCCGTCGACGCGCTTCTTGTCGAGTTCGAAGGTGATCCGCTCGTATTGCTCTGTGACCGGCGCCCACCTGTTCAACCGCCGCGCGAAGTCGACGACGCGGCTGGGGACGCGGGTGATCTCGTAGCGACCCTTTTCTCGGCGGCGGATCCTGCCGCCGAGTCGTTCGAGGGCTGGGATGAAGAACGCGGCAATGTAGCCGGGCTGGAGTTTGCGTTCGCGCGCTTTCTCCATGCGGGCTCGGACTTCTTCGAGGTTCAGGGCACTGAACATTTCGGGGTGAAGGGCGCGCTCTTCGAGCATGTCGTCGAGCCCGTGCGAGACGCTGGCGTCAATGATGTGGTCGAGTTTCGCCTTGGTTTCGGGGCGGTCGCCGTATCGGATCGCCTCGATCAACAGGTCTCTCAGGGAGCGCTCCTGGAAGGCGTCAGCGTCGCCGAGGACGTTGAACAGGCTTCCGTTGTAGGCGATCGACATTTGGTCGATCTTCGAGAGCAGCCGAGTGAAGACATCGCCTTCGCGGGTGTCTTTCGCGACCATGTTCCAGAGGTGGCAGACCTCCCGCTGACCGATGCGGTGGATACGCCCGAAGCGCTGCTCGATACGGTTCGGGTTCCAGGGCAGGTCGTAGTTCACCATCAGGTGCGCACGCTGAAGATTGAGCCCCTCGCCCGCCGCATCAGTGGCGAGCATGACGACGGTGTCCGGATCATGGGTGAACTGCTCGCGTGCTACCTTGCGATCCTCGCGTCTGGTCCCGCCATGGATCGTGATCACTGCATCGGCACGCCCGAGAAGCGAGGAAATCTTCGCCTGGAGGTAGTCGAGTGTGTCTCGATGCTCCGTGAAGATGATGATCTTCCGCGGTTCGCCCGAGCTTGCGTGCGTGAGCAGCTGTTCATCGAGGATCGCGCGCAGCTCGACCCACTTCTTGTCGTCGTCTTGGAGACGCACGCGACGCGCTGTGCGAATGAGGTCTTCAAGTATCGCGATCTCGGCGCGCAGCTCCGGGATTGTCTGGGCTGCCGTCGCGAGGTCGACGACCGCCTCAACTTGCTCCTCGAACCGGGCGCGTTCGTCTTCGGTGGTCTCGTCGTCGAGCTCTTCGAAGTCGTCGATAGACAGGTTCGGGAGCGCTGTCTCGGTGAAGTCCAGCTCTGTGCGACCAGTAGTCCACTGATCGATGTGCGAGGAGATGCTGGAGCCGTTTCGGGCTGTGTCGGTTGCTCGCTGCATATCCCGAAGCTTCGTCTCGAGTCGCTGCTGGCGGCGTTCGAGAGAGCGCAGGATTGCCTCGGGGCTGGATGCAAGTCGGCGTTGGAGCACGGTGAGAGCGAACCCGACGTTGTTGCCGCGTTTCTTGTCGCCTTCGGCTGCGATGCGCTCGGCGCGTCCCATTTCGGTACGGACGTAGTTCGTGACCTGCTCATAGAGGTCTCGTTCGGCGGGGCTGAGCTCGTACTCGACCGTGTAGGCACGGCGCTCGGGGAACAGCGGCTTACCCTCGAAGGTGAGGAGATCCTCCTTCACCATGCGCCGCATCAGTCCGTTGGTATCGGTGCGGTGCACGCCTTGGCGGAACTGGCCCTCGAACCTGTCTCGGTCGAGAAGCGACATGAACAGCTGGAAGTCCTCTTCCTTGCCGGCATGCGGGGTCGCCGTCATGAGCAGGAAGTTGTGTGCGGTCTCAGACAACAGGCGGCCGAGACGAAATCGCTTGGTCTCGTCGACTTCTCCGGCCCACGACGAGTAGTGGGCCGACATCCGGTGGGCCTCGTCGACGATCGCGACATCCCATCTCACGTCCGACAACTGCTCCATGAGATCTTCGCTGCGCGAGGCCTGATCCATTCGCACGATCAGATAGGGGTGCTGGTCGAAGACGTTGCGGCCTTCCGCATCATCGACCATCTGGCGATTGAAGACCTCGAAATGCAAGTCGAACTTCTGTGAAAGCTCTTCGCGCCACTGCTCAACGAGGCCCCCGGGGGCGACGATGATTGCACGGTCGCAGTCGGATCGCAGGATCAGCTCTTTAAGGTAGAGGCCGGCCATGATTGTCTTGCCTGCGCCTGGGTCATCGGCCAGGAGAAACCGAAGGGGTATTCGTGGCAGTAGTTCTTCGTAGACGGCACGAATCTGGTGCGGCAGCGGGTCGACGTCTGAGCTGTTGACCGCCGCCATCGGGTCGTAGAGCGCTGCATACTTGATCCGCAGCGCTTCGGCGGCCAGACGGAATTCGTCGGGGTCTCCATCGAAGGGGGGAGCTTCGTCGTGGTCGCGCGCAAGTTCGAGCCGAGCGATATCGACGTCGGTCATAGTCCGTGCGCCACTGCGACCAGAGTCTTCCCGGTAGAAGATCTCGAAGAGGGCATCATCGATGGCGTCTACTGCGATCAGTGTGACTGCGCCACCGGGGACGAGCCCGCGGATGCGCTGGCCTGCATTCAACGCCGCTGGCGTCATTGTGGCTTCATCCACTTCGCTCCTCCTCCGAATCTGGGCAAGTCGATCAGGATATGTCTGGCCACCGACATCGCGCTCAGCATGGCCGGCTACTGGGTCGGCCCACAACCTCCGCTGTGCAAATCTTCGGCCTCGCGTCGCCGCATGGGTCTTCTCGTCGACCTACCAGAGCCATACGCGACGGCATCGCTGTTAAGCCACGATGTAGGCACGCTTTTCTCCCCGCGGTGGTACCGGATCTCCCCGGATATCTCCGAGACTATCGGGTCTAGTCGCCCGCGCCGCCTTGCGACTCAAGCGATCGCTTCCGTCGCGGAAGAGCTGGCCCTCCGGCGTCATTGGACTACTTGACAGGTCGCTTCGAGGCTTGATCGAGAGTCCGTCGCCCGGAAGAATGGTCGACGATGTCAGAGCTCTTCGATCTATCCTCCCTGTCTACTGAAACACCCGTTGCAGGCCCGACAAATCGGCCAATGACGCCTGAGCAGCGAGAAGAGATCCGCACGATGTTCGCTGCACTCGGCATCGGGACCGCACGAGAGCAGTTCGACCTTGTTGATGTGCTCATCGGCGTGCGGCTTCAGTCCGTGACCGAGCTAACTTCGAAGCACGCGTTCACTCTCATACCCCGATTGCGGAGCCGGATCGAGTCTCGATCGAAGAAGTCCACCGGGAACTCATGGGACGATCGCGACGAAGATACCTGGATCGACAACCTGTAGAGCGCGAACTCAGGTAGCCAGCGGCACCCAACTGGCTGTTATCCCTCGCTCCCCCCAAACCGCTCCCCCGAGCTCACCTGCTGCGCCACCCGCCGCAACGCCAACAACAACGGCTCCACCAACACCGACCCCAACACCACGTACCGCACCGCGGCTTCCGCGGACTCCTCCGGCACCCCCGCGATCTCTGCATCCGCAATCCGCCGCATGCTCGCGAGGTACTCCTTCATCGCCGCATCCGGAACGGTGAACCCGACGCGCTCCAACCCCTGCAGCGCCCGCGCGACCGCGTACAGCACCGCCTCGTCGCACATCCCAGGCTTCCACCCGAGCCCCGCGACAAGAGCCTCTGCCTCTGTCAGATCCAAAGACTCATCCACCGGCGGAGTGATCGCCGCATGCGCCATCCCGAGCAGGTTGTGCGCGTTCTCCGGAGGCTCATCGAGCGCGGCCAGCACCCGCCGCGTCTCGGCGATGCTCACCCCCGCGTCGAGCAGCGCCCGGATCACCCGCAGCCGCTCCACGTGCTTCTCGCCGTACGCGGCTTGAGTCGGCGCGCTGCGCTCACCCTCGGGCAGCAGCCCCTCGCGCAGGTAGTACTTGATCGTCGGCACGGTCACGCCGGTCTGGGCTGACAGTTCGGAAATTCTCATGGCCACCTCTTGACTTCGATAGTAGTGCTATCCATTATGGATAGTGAAGCTATCCAATTCAGGGAGACATCATGGCGAAAGTCATCACGGGCCGCATGACCCACCGCCACGAGGGCGAGCTCGTCGTGTTCCACATCGGGATGCAGATCAACCACTGGTGGCGCCCCGACCTATGGATGCCGGCCTTCTTCGCCATGCCGGGGATGCTGCGCGAACTCAGCACCGACCACGACTCGGGCATGCTCGGCTACCACCTGCTCTTCGGCTCGGGCGGACCCTACGTCGTGCAGTACTGGTCCTCCGTCGACAAGCTCTACGCCTACGCATCCAGCCCGAACCAGGAACACCGCCCCGCCTGGACCGCCTTCAACCGCGCAGCCCGCAAGGCTCCGGGAGCGGTCGGCGTCTGGCACGAGACCTTCCGCGTCGACACCGCCGAGAGCGTGTACGTCTCGACGAAGCCGATGGGGCTACCGAAGGCGACGGAGCTCGTCGAGGTGCCGCGCCGTCAGGACAGGGCGCAGGCGCGGTTCGCGGAGGGGCGGACGGTCGCCGAACGAGAGCACGCCGAGCCCTAGAAAACCGCCACTTGCCGTGGCGCAGCCGGGTCCAGCGGAGCCGATACAGTGAGCCTCAAACGAACAATTGCTGAGCAACCAGGGCGGTCGCTCGCCATCCGGAGGGGACCGACCAATGCGTCGACACAGACTGAAGCTTGCCGTGATCACGTGCACCATCGCCATGCTGGCCCTGAGCGGGTGCTCCGCGCCAGAAGCTTCGGCGCCCGCACCCCAGTCCACGACCGAGGTCAAGTCGGACCCGGTGGCGGAAGAGACCGCGACCGAGTCCTTCGTCGACAACGTGCTCACTCTTCCCGAGTACACGATCAAGATCACCGAAGTGAAGAAGATCGGCGTCGGCGAACCGGGGAACGAGTACGGCGAGAAGCCCGTGATCGCCTTCTGGTACGAGGTCACGAACACCTCCGACGACCTCATCGATCCCACGACGAGCTGGATCGGCACCTTCACCGCCTTCCAGGACAACGACCCCGACACCGTCAACGAACTCAACGTGGGCATGCTCCCGGACCAGCAGTTCCTCGACACTCAGCTGCAGGACATCAAGCAGGGCGGAACGGTCGCGAACGCCGTGGCGTATGAGCTCGACGATGAAACCACGCCGGTCGAGCTGTCTGCATCGAACGACCTCGGCATGAGCGAGATCGGCCGCGCAACCTTCACGCTGAACTGACTAGCTGCGCCTCGATCGAAGTCGCTCCCCGCCGATGCGTGGGGGGCGGCTTCGTGCGCGGCAGGGCAAAGCGGTGGACGAGAGACGAGCGACACCACCCCGACCCAGTACCCTCGCACCATGCCCACCGATCGCCCTCGCGTCTGGATCTTCGACGTCGACGGCACCCTCGCCCTCATCGGCGATCGCTCGCCGTATGACATGCGCAACGTGGCGATCGACACCCCGCACCACCCGGTCGTCATGGTCGCGCAGGCTCTCGTCGCACACCCGGATGTCGATGCCCTCATCATCGTCTCGGGTCGCGATCAGACCGCCCGCCGCGCGACCGAAGCCTGGCTGACCTTCAACGAGATCCCATTCGACCGGCTGCTCCTCCGACGCACCGGCGACCAGCGCGCCGACAACATCGTCAAGGCCGAGATCTATGACTCGCACATCGAGCCGTACTTCACGGTCATCGGCGTGGTCGACGACCGCCGCAGCGTGGTCGAGATGTGGCGCTCGCGCGGATTGATCTGTTTCCAGGTGGCCGAAGGGGACTTCTAGTCCGATTCGGGAGCACGCCTCCGCGAAGCCACGGACCGACTGGTCAGGTTCAAGCCGATGCCGAAGGCGACTAGCCCGATCACGAGGTACGCGGGAAGCGCATCTTCGGCTGGGCTATCAAGGCTGTCTGTCCAACAGAACCACGCCGAGAAGCCCAGCCATACCGCAACGGGGATGAGTGCGAGAACAGTGCCGACCGTTCGACCCGCTCGTCCAACCAACGCTCCCCAGAAGAGAAGAGCTACTCCTACCGCGACGTAGAGCATGGCTTCGGGCTCAGCAGTTCCGCACCCGACCAACCAACCGAGGCCGACCGCGCGATGGATCGAGATGCATGCGCTGGTCCCTAGATTGCCCGCTCGGTGTCATGCAGGATATGAAAGCATACATATGAGGACATACCGATATACATCGACCGCGGCGGATCCAGGCAACTCACCGTCGCTTCGCTCAGCGCCCTGGACACCGATAGCGTCTTATCTGGCGGGCGGGGTCGATCAACGAAGGAGCAACAATGACGATCTTCGAACCTTCCGCCGCTGGGGAATGCGTGGCAAAGGTGATGATCTCGTGACGACTCAACGTGTCCGCGGCACTGCGCTCGAGCGCGCGATCGTCGTGGCAATGATCCTCGTCGGCGGATCGCTCCCTGTCGCCGCCAATCTGCCCCTGTTCCAGGACGTCGTGTGGGTCTTCTGGCTCGCAAGCCTCGCACTCATCGTCGGCGCGTTGATTCTGGTGGTGAGCATTAACTGGCGCGGACGACGCTCCAGCGAATCCTGATCCCGGATCCAGAACTGATTCGCGATCGCTGCTGCTGCCGCTGCCGTCATGCTCGCCCGTTGGAGGATGTAGGCATGAGCTCTGTGTGGATCGTGTTCGATGATGAGGATGACGCTGGCATCTACGGCGTCTTCGACAACGCTGAGGATGCGGCGGCGTTCGCCGAAGAGATCAAGCACATGTCCTCGAATGGCATGAAGTATGCGGAGTACTCGGTACCGTGGCGCCTGACGGACGGGGCGACCCGCGTAGAGATGTGACGACAGAGCGCTGGGCCGGAATTCACCGTTCGCCTACTTCGCAATCCCCCGCAGCAACCGCACCACCGTCTCCTCCACCCGCTCCACGCTCAACGGCTGCCCGATCAACGCGAAGTACGACGCCATCGCGATGAACTGGTCCGCGATCGCGGCAGCATCCACATCCACCCGCACGTCCCCGTCGGCACGCCCGCGCGACACCCGCTCGGCGACCCACTCGCGGATCGGCGCCGCCAGCCGCTCGTTCAACACCAAGCCCAACTGGGGATCGGCCGCCGTCACCTCGATCAACGCCCGCGCCAGCGCCACGCCTTCGGGCCGAGCCAACCCGGCGGACATGGCCGAGAACCACGCGCGCAGATCCGCCCCGAGGTCGGCCGTCATCGGCACCGACACGTCTGCACCTGGCAGCGTCCCCTCGAGCAGCGCCTCACCGAGGATCGCCGCCTTCGACGGCCACCACCGGTAGATCGTCTGCTTCGACACCTCCGCCGACTCAGCGAGACCCTCGATCGTCACGGCCTCATACCCGTCGGCGGCGAGCGCGCGCCGCATCGCCTCCAGCACGGATTGGCGGGCTTTTTCACTACGAGGACGGGGCACCTTTCGAGCGTACTCAGGCGTACACTGGAATATAAGTAGACGCACCGTTGCGAAACTCGAACAAGGAGAAAGAGCATGGCCCTCACCGCACACTCCACCATCGGCGACTGGATGAACGACCCGACCGGCGGGCCCCTCATCCGCGCACTCTTCGAGCAGACCGGCGCCGACCCCGAACTCCTCACCCCCGTGCTGGGCCTGCCCCTGCAGCAGCTCGTCGCGATGAGCCAGGGCCAGCTCCCCCAGTCGGTCGTCGACGACCTGGTGCGCGCAGCCAACGGCGGCGAGATCCCCGAAGACGACGCCTCCGAGGGCTGGAACGAGAAGGTCACCTCCGGCCGCTTCGCCGGCAAGACCGTGATCGTCACGGGCGCCGCCTCGGGCATCGGCAAGGCCACCGCCTCGCGCATCGCCCGCGAAGGCGGACGCGTGATCGCCAGCGACATCGCTGCCGAGAAGCTCGACGCCCTCAAGGCCGAGCTGCCGGATGCCGACATCGTCACGGTCGCCGGCGACCTCACGAAGCAGGACGCGATCGACGCCGTCATCGCCGCCGCGGGTGACCGCATCGACGGCCTCGCGAATGTCGCCGGCATCAACGACGACTTCTCCCCCGCGGGCGAGACCCCGGATGCCGTCTGGGACCGCGTCATCGCGATCAACCTCACCGCTCCGTTCAAGCTCATGCGCGCGGTCATCCCCGTCATGGAGGCCGCCGGTCGCGGCGCCATCCTCAACGTCTCGAGCGAAGCCGGCCTGCGCGGCAACGCCTCGGGCAACGCCTACACGGCCAGCAAGCACGGCATCATCGGCGTCACCAAGTCGGCAGCCTTCATGTACGGGCCGAAGGGCATCCGCGTGAACTCCGTCGCCCCGGGCGGCGTCGCCACCGGCATCCCCATGCCCCCGAACATGTCCGAGTACGGCTCCGGCCGCCTCGCCCCGTTCCAGCAGGCGATCCCCACGGTCGCGACGGCCGAGCATCTCGCGGCATCCATCACGTTCCTGCTGTCGGACGACGCCGTGAACATCAACGGCGCCATCCTCGCCTCCGACGGCGGATGGTCCGTGCAGTAAGCCGCACCCGCGAAACCAACGCCCCCGCCGACCCGAACGGCGGGGGCGTTTCGTGTTCCGAGGCAGACCCTTTCGGCACGCCACGACGACTGCCGTGCCCGCCCCACGGCGGAGCGATGTCTACGAGTAGGTCAGGCCGAAGAAGGTGGACCCGAGCATGAGGGTCAGGACGGCGACGATCGCGCTGACGGCTCTCACCCACGCCGTTCCGCGGCGCACGGCGACCACACCGGAGAGGACCGCAGCGATCATCGTCGCGAAACTCAGGTAGCGGATGGTGAGATCCGGCAGTACCGCCGCTGTCGCGATGCCCGCAAGAAGTGCGAGAACGGCGGCGACCGCAGGGACCACGAGGCGACTCACCACGTGCGGTCGGGTGCGGATGACCCCACTCCTCTGCTCCGAGACACTCATGCTCTCTCCCCCATCAGCCTGACAATCGACGCGGCCAGGATCCCATGTCGTCGGCGTGGTGGCAACAGTTTCGGGAAGGCCCCCACACAGCAGGGCGTTTCGCGTGTCCCAGACCCGGGGCTCAGCGTCTGGTCGTGAGGACCGCCGCTGTCAACGCAGCTGCGGTCAGCCCCAGGGCCCCCACCGCGAGCAGAACCAGCCCGGCGGGCCACACCGCGAGCATGATGACGTCGTACATCTCATCGCCCGCCGGCGTCCACTGCTCGATCGCACCGGT
This sequence comes from Microbacterium sp. Cr-K20, assembly GCF_000708325.1. NCBI lineage: Bacteria > Bacillati > Actinomycetota > Actinomycetes > Micrococcales > Microbacteriaceae > Microbacterium > Microbacterium sp. Cr-K20. Next base: position 48,112 of record NZ_JARE01000048.1, read on the forward strand.
GTTCGTGAGCGCGATACCGACGATCAGCGCCACCAGCGGGAGCCCCCAGGCGAGCATCCACGACAGGCGCCGCACTGTCGTCCGCTGGGTGTCCTCCTGTGATGTGCGAGGAGCCTGAGCACTCTCGACCGAACGCTCTTCCGCCGAACCCTGTTTCGCATCCATGCCTGCACCCTACCGACACGGATGCAAGGGGGCTGAGGCCCGCACTCGTCGCCCCTACACTCGACCGCATGCTGAAGCTCGCATCGATCGTGATCCGCGTGAACGATCTCCCCGCACAGGCCCGCTTCTGGAAAGCCGCCCTCGACTACGTCGAACGCGACCCGGCGGAAGACGACTGGGTCGTGCTGAAACCCCGCGACGCCGACACCCCATGCATCTCCCTCGACGCGCACCACTCCGAACGCGTGCTGCCGCCGCGCATCCACCTCGACATCTACGCCGAGGACCAGACCGCCGAAGTGCGCCGACTCACCGAGCTGGGTGCCCGCGAGGTGCACTGGGACAACCGCCCGGCCGACGCCGACTACGTGATCATGGAAGACCCCGAAGGCAACCGGTTCTGCATCGTCGACCGCCCCGACTGGTCGGGGTGGGAACGCGAGAGCGACTGACAGCCGCTCACTGCCTCACACCCGGACGAGCGTCTCCGCCATCTCGACCAACTCGTCCATCTCGCAGAGCAGCCCCGAGGCATACGCCCGCCGCCACTCCTCCGCCGTGAGTCCCTCGCGCACCCGGCGGCGATACAGCTCGAAGTCGGCAGGCTCGTTGGCCCGAGGGTCGAATCCGTAGCGCCTGCCGATCGCATCGACGGCTCCGATGATCCGCGCCCCCGTCGCATCCGCACCGAGCGCGGCCGCCGCACCCGCAGCAACCGAGACGGCGATCAGGAGCGACACCGGATCACCGCCGGCAGCGCTCCGCCGCACCGCGGGCAATAGCGTGGCCATCACCGCCGGCCCCTGACGCAGGTCGAGCTGAACCTTCGCCGCCACCACCGGCGCCATGAGCATCACCCACTCGTGACCGCACCGCGACGCGAGCGCCCCGGCACGGCCCAGCAGCTCAATCGCCTCCCGCGATCGCCCCGACGCCCGATGCACCTGACCGGTGATGAGCAGGATCATCGCCGCCGCCGCATCCGGCATCTCATCGACGTCGGCGAGCGCGACCGCCACCTCCGTTACCGGGTCACCCGCTGGCTCCGGACTGAGCGTGAAGAGGTAGGCGGAGAACGCCGCGGCGAGTCCCCGCAGCGCACGATCTCCGGAAGCTTCCGCCGGGATCCGCGCAGCCGAGATCCACGTCGCCGCCTCGGACATCTGACCCAGTTGATACGCGAGGAACCCCCTCGTGAGACTCAGCGCCGCCTCGAGGGAAGGAGCGGCTGATAGCGCCGACGCCCGGCGCACCATCTCGAGCAGCTCCTGCTGCCTCCCCGCTCGCACGCCGAACCAGAGCAGACCCCCGGCGATGGTCGCCGCGGTCTCCCCGTCGTCGGCGAGCACCGCGGAGTCGAACGCGGCCACGACATCCGGCCACTCGATCCGCAGCCGAGAGATCACCACCCCGGATCCCTCGGCCGTCAGAGCGACGGATGCCTCCGCAGCCTGCGACGCGAACCATGCGCGATGCCGCCGATACCACTGCTCATCCAGAGTCTCACCGCCCGCGGCGGCCCGCCGGATGAGCGGAGACACGCGGAAGACCGGCTCCGCCTCTCCCTCCTCCGCTGAGACGAGCGAGAACGACACGAGCTGATCGAGGTCGCGATCACGCGGCCTCTCCCCGCACACGGCCGCGGCGGCACCGCGGGTGAACGGCGCCGCGAACCCGGCGAGGCAGCGCAGAGTGTCGTGCTGCTCGCTCGTCAGGAGCGCCAGTGACGACCGCAGGGCCGCGGCCAACCGCGGTTCGCCGGCCTCCTCCGACCGGTCGATCTCGCGCAGCATCGAATCGCCGACCTCGGCGAGCGGCATCACGGCGGTCCGCGCGGCCGCCAGCTCGATCGCCAGCGGCAGCCGGCCCAGCATGTCGACGAGCCGGCCGATCGTGACGGCATCCGCCGCGCGCGCCGCCGGAGGGAGCCTCGTCTCGAACAGCTCGTGCGCGTCCGCCGCGGGCAGAGGATCGACCCGCAACACACTCTCGCCGGGAACGCCGAGTGTCCGCCGCGACGTCGACAGCACGGCGAGTCCGCGCGCTCGCGCGAGTACGGCCACAGCGACGGCTGCCACCTCGGCGGTTGCCCCCTCCGCCCCGTCGATCACGAGGATGCCGCGCCGGTCGGCCAGATGCTCCGCGATCGCTTCCGGCGCCGCATCCGGGGCACCGACGGCAGACGCGATCACCGGCGCGACGGTGCCATCGACCTCGTCTCCGACGTTCACGAACCAGATGTAGTCCTCGCCGGCGACCGCGTCACTGCCCAGCCAATCGACCGCGAGCCTCGTCTTGCCCACCCCCGCGGCGCCCGTCAGTGTGACGAGGCGCGCGACATCGAGCGCGGCCGTCAGCGCCGCACGCTCCTCCCGACGCCCCACCATCGGGGCGATCGGCGCCGGCACACCGAACATGCGCCCCGCGTGCGCCGCGAGGTTCGATACCGAGTGAGCGCCCGGGCTGCGGTCACGCTCCGACACCGCACCACCGCCCAGGCGCGCCAGCGCTCGATCCCCCGCGTCGGCCCGCGCCCGCGCCGTGTGCAGCAACGCCAGAACGTCGTCGTCATCGGGATGCGCCGCGCGCAGACCCTGCAGCGTCACCAGCGCACGCGCGTTGTCGCCGGCAGCCAGGTCGGCACGAACACCGAGCAGCCGAACCCTGTCGACGACACTCCGCACCCGCGCGCGAGCGAGAGCGGCGAAGGGCGGATCGCCGATCCCCTGCAGCGGCGCGTCCCGCCACCGCAGCAGCAGCGATCGCACCTCTTCGGAGTCGGGCGGGGAGGCCCCGGCCAGGACATCCCCCAACGCCCAGAGGTCGACATCCATCCCAAGATCGTCGACGAGACGATAGCCGCCCCGCCCGCCCTCGAGCCACAGGCCGAGAGGCGTCGAACGCAGGCGCGACATGTACGCCCTCGCGGTCGTCCGCGCCTGCGCGGGCGGCTCGGCCCACAGGTCATCGATCAGGTCGTCCAGAGCGACCGGCGCGCCGCGCTCGAGAGCGAGCCGAGCGATCAGGCCGCGAGGAAGCGGCCCCCCAATCTCGATTCGGGTGCCGTCGACGGATACGTCGATCCGGTCGAGAAGCTGCACGCGCGCGGTGGCCACAGCCGATCATTGCACGAACGTTGCAATCGGTCGAGACCCCGGATCGCGGACGGGTGCGACCCCCAGGCTGGAGACATGAATCACACAGATGCCCCTGTTCAGACCCGGTTCCGCACCTCGCTCGGCGACATCGCAGCGACCGTCATGGGCAGTGGCCCCTACGCGGTTCTGTGGCACGGCATGTTCGTCGACGGCGACTCCTGGGGTTCAGTCGTCGAGGCACTCGCCCTGCACCGGACGCTCGTCGTGCTCGACGGCCCCGGTTACGGCGCGAGCACACCGCTGTCGCGGGTGAGTTCGATCGAGGAGTGCGCGGAAGCCGGCGCGCAGATCATCGAGCAACTCGGGGGAGACGGACGAGTCGACTGGGTGGGTGCGGCCTGGGGTGGTCACGTGGGGATGACCATGGCCGCGCTCTTCCCGGACACCGTCCGCTCCCTGGTCGCGGTGAGCTCGCCCGTCGAGCCGATCGACCCGGTGTTCCGGATCAAGCTCATCATCGCCAACCAGATCCTCGCCCACTTCGGGCCCATCGCCCACCTCCGGCACGTGATCCACGATGCCCAGCTGATCCCGCCGCACGCGAAGGACCGATCGATGACTGCCGTCATCGATCACGCCCTGAACCGCGCCCCGCGTCGCAGCATCGCCGCCACCGTCACATCGTTCATCATCAACCGCGGCGACGCCTCGCACCGCCTGCCGCGGATCACCGCGCCCACCCTGCTCATCACCGGCGACGACCGCGGCGAATGGACGCCCGAGGTGATGGATGCCGCAGCCAGCCGGATCCCCGACGCCAGGACCCTCGTCATCGAAAGCGCGCGCACCCTCGTGCCGGTCGAGCAGCCCGCGGAGCTCGCGGCAGGCATCGTGGAGTTCTGGCAGTCACTGGATGCGCGCTGACTCTGCCGGCGTCCGATCCCGCTCCACGATCATCCGCACCACCGTGCCGACCACGCCGATCACGAGCGCCACGATCACCGGCTGCCACACCTCGGCGAGCACCATCGGGAACACTCCCACCGACGCCCTCATCATCTCGGGAACGTCGCCGTCGAGCACCCGCATGCCGAGTCCGTACTGGATCGCCGTGAACAGCGCCGGTACGACCCACACCGCGAGGAGACCGACCACCCAGACCACGATCCGCCAGGCCGGCCGCACTCCACACCACACCAGCGCCGCACCGACGACGATCGCCGGCAGCCAGGGCGACAGATAGGGCAGGAATACCGGCGGGAATGCGTCGCCTGTGACGGCCAGGAAACAGCGGCCCACCCAGTTGGCGAACGGCACCGCCGCGAGCACGACACCGAGAGCGACAACGCCGACCGACCGCCGCGATGTCATCCAGAAGCCCAGCTGCGCGAGGAGAATCGCCGCGACCACACCGCCGAGGAGCCCGGCGAAGTAGAGCGTCACCCGACTATCGCCACCGCGACCAAGCCCGAGCCCGCCGGCCAGCACAGCGAAGCTCTGCACCACCGCGATCACGTGCACGAGCAGCACCCCGAGCGCCGCGGGCCACACGGCGATCGCACGACGGCGCGCCACGAAGTGCACCGTGAACCCGGCGAAGACCCCTCCGAGCAGCAACAACGAGAAGAGCAGCGTCACGAAGTACTGACTCAGCGGCAGCAGCACGAACGGCATGTCCTCCGGCATCGTCGCCGACGCCCAGAGGTTCTGCAGCGGAAGGATGCCGCCGCCGATCAACCACGGCAGAATCCCCAGCACACCCCCGCCGACGCCGATCGCGAAGGGCAGGGCGCGAGCGCGCGCATCGACGGGTGGCGATATTTCGGTCATGGGGAGACCCTGTCAGACGGAGCCCGCCGCTCAGGGAAGGCACGACCGAATCCTCGCGCAGACGACGGCACCGCCGCCTGCCGATCCGACCGCTCGTCAGACCTGACCGGGGCGACCGTCCCGCGCCATCGCCTGCCGATGCGAGGTGAGCGCCGCACGCACGGCCGAGTAGATCACCAGCCAGGTGATGAGGACGCCGATGAGGATCACGGCCGACCAGAACAGGATGATGAGGAGGATGCTGTCGCCGAACATGGCCTCAGGATGCCGCAGCCACGCCGCCCCGGGCGTCAGACTCCCCGCATCCGCTGCACAGCCGCCCGCACCAGCGCCGCATTCCCCGGCGCACTGCTGCCGTCGGGGAGCAGCAGAGTGTCTTCCAAGCCGATCCGCGAGTCCAGGCCGAGCTCGACCGCGAGGTCGAACACCGGCCACGTCGAACCCTCCTCACCGTGCAGCAGGACGGGCAGGTCGGGCTCCTCGAGCGACACGTGCGCGATCATCCCCTCGGCGTGCTCGCGAACGGTCTCGGCCGGTTCGTCCGGCAACTCGATCAGCACCCGCAGGCACCGGTAGCGCACGGGCGAGCGCTTCCACACTTCGAAGCCCGCCGCATCCCACAACCCCGCCTCGACCGCCACCCCGCGCCGCAGCAGCAGGGCCGCCACCTCGTCGGCACCGGATTCATGCCAGTTGACGGATGCGTGGTCGGGCAGCTCCGTCCACGACTCGATCGCGGCCAGACGACGCTCGACGTCGGGCTCGGCCCACTCCCCGGTCGTCACTCCGACCGGCACGCCCGGCGCGGCTTGACGGACAGCCCACACCCACCGGGCCACATCGTCGGCGGTCAGGCTGTCGCGCCCCGCCGCGTCCTTCGGGTGCACATGCACCTCGCGGGCACCGGCCGCCACGGCCCGTGCGGCATCATCGGCCACCACGCCGGGGTCGAGGCTCAACCACGGATGCTCCGCGGGATCCCTGGCGCCGTTGACACATGCCTGCAACAGCATCCGGCCCTCGGAACCGGCTGCGCGCGCACCCTCGGACGGCAGGCTCATCCGATCAGGTCGCGCGGGTGCCGCTCGTACGCGCTCTCGTCCTTCGAGGGACCCTCTTCGGTGCGCACCGTGTGCGCGACCTGGCGCGCCATCGCCGCACCACGAGCGGCCTTCACCGCATCGGCCTCGGTCTCGAAGCTCGCGCCCAACGTCTGCGATTCACCCTCGATGCGGTTGAACCAGATGCCATTGCGATGGAAAGTCTCGATATCACCTGCGGCCATGCGGGATCCCTTCTCTCGACTCCCTTTCTACGGCACACGACCGACACCCGCAGAGCCCCTTGACACCCTCCGCAGACGTGTCCGACCCGGTCGCCTCAGCCGCCGAAGCCGGCCCGCCGCACCGCATCGCCCATCGCCGCGAACGCCTCTTCGAGGATCGGGCGCGGGGTCGCGAACACGACCCGGACGAAGCCCTCCGCACCGTGCCCGAGCAGACGACCCTCGGTGAGCACGACCCCGGCCTGTTCGCGGAAGAACTCCGCCGGCGGACCGGGGATGCCGAGCGCGCGGGTGTCGATCCAGCCGATGTACGTGGCATCGGGCACCCGGTACACGGCTCCGGGCAGATGCTCCGCCACGAGTGAGGTGAGCTCCCGTCGCGACCCATCGAGGTACTCGAGCACGTCCGACAGCCAGGGTTTGCCCTCGCGATACGCGGCCGTCGAGGCCACGACACCGAGGGTCGACGCCCCGTGCTGCACCGCGAACCCGAACCGTTTGTACAGCTGCTGATCCGCATCGTTCGAGGTGATGAGCTGCGCGGTCTTCAGCCCCGGGATGTTCCACGCCTTCGACGCGCTCGTCCCCGTCACCGTATGCGCGGCCGTCGCCTCCGACACCGACGCGTACGGGACGAAGGGCGCCCCGTCGTAGCGCAGCGGCGCGTGGATCTCATCCGCGAACACCCGCCCGCCGTGCCGCTCGACGACCTCGGCGATCGCCTCGAGCTCTTCCCGACCGACGATCGTTCCGGTCGGGTTGTGCGGGTTGCAGAGCACGAGCGTCCGCGCCCCCGCGGCGAACGCCTCGTCGATGCGCTGCAGGTCGTGCTGCCAGCGTCCGTCGACCTCGACCCCGGGAACCTCGATCACCGGATGCCCGATCGCGGGCAGATATGTCAGGAACGGCATATATGCCGGAGTCGGCACGATCACCGGCGAACCTGCCGGTGCGTACTCCTGCACCGCGACCCCGAGTGCGGCCATCACATCGGACACCGGATGCACGCGCTCCGGGTCGACAGCCCAGTCGTACTCGCTCCGCATCCACCCCGCCGTGGCCTCGCCCAGCTCCGCGGCCTGCGGCGGTGAGAGGTATCCGAGGTTCTCATCGTCGACCGCCCGGTGCAGCGCCGCGGCGATCTCGGGCGCGACGCCGAAGTCCATCTCCGCCACCCACGCCCCGATACGACCGGGGTGCAGACTCCACTTCCGGCTCTGCGGCCGGTCGAGGAACAGGCGGGTGCGTTCGTCGAACGGATGCGGGGAGGCGTGCGCGGTCATGGTCGTGGGTTCGCGCCGGCTCAGCCGACGGCATCCGTACAGGACAGGTGCGGGGCACGGATCTCGGGCACGGGGAACTCCATTCGCAGCGGGGTCCGACCAATCTACGGACGGCCCGCCGTGGTCGCACTTCGCGTTTCCGTCCGTGACGACGGGCGCGGCATCCCGCGACGGCCCCGCGGATCCCGGACCCCGCTGGTAACGTTCCCTAGATCGCAGGCATGACACCTCGGAGGGCAGTGATGAGCGAACGAGCGCGCCGCCCGACCGTGAAAGAGGTCGCGACCCGAGCGGGCGTCAGCCCCATGACCGTGTCGCGCACGCTCTCGGGCGGACTCAACGTCAAACCCGACGTGCAGCAGCGCGTTATGGAAGCCGTCGCCGAACTCGGCTACCACCGCAACGAGAACGCCCGCAGCATCCGCCCCGGGCACAGCAGCGGACTCATCGGCGTCGCGATCACGAACATCGCCAACCCGTACTACAGCACCTTCGCACTCGGCGTCGAAGAAGAGGCCGCGCTCACCGGCCGCCGCATCCTGCTCGGCAACACGTCGGAGGATGCCGCGCGCGAAGCCGACCTCGTCGGCGACTTCCTCGGCCGCCGCGTCGACGGACTCATCGTCGTGCCCGCCGGCCCCACCTCCGCCCACCTCGCGCACTCCCAGAGCCAGGGCGTACCCGTGGTCCTCGCCTCCCGCCGCATCGACGGACTCGCGGTCGACAGCGTCGTACTCGCCGACGACGACGGCGCGTACCGCGGAACGATCGCTCTCATCGACCACGGCCACACCCGCATCGGCTACCTCGGCAATGCGTTGTCGATCTTCACCGGTGAGCGCCGATACGCCGGCTACGTGCGTGCACTCGAAGAACGCGGACTCGCCGTCGACCCGAGCATCGTCGCCGCGAACCAGCAGACCGTCGACCAGGCCCGCGAAGCCACCCGGGCACTGCTCGGCCTCGAGCATCCGCCCACCGCGATCTTCTGCGCCAACAACCGCAACGCCATCGGCGCGCTCAAGGAGATCAGCGCCCAGCTCAACGCCGGGTCCCGCGCCGCGGCCGACTTCCCCGAGATCATGAGCTTCGACGACTTCGAGCTCGCCGAGCTGTCCCCCGTGCCCATCAGCGTGATCGACCACGACCCCCGCGAACTGGGCCGCACGGTCACCCGCCTGCTGCTCGACCGCCTCGACGGCGGGGACCGGGACGCCGCGCCGCGCGAGGTCGAGCTCCCGGTCTCGCTCCGCAGCGTGCGCTGACCTCCTCCGCGCCCAGGCACCTCCGTCCGGGCACCCGCTCCATCCGGACACCACTTGCATGACTCCACGCCGGATGCATGAGTGATTACCGACGCACTGTCATGCAGGTGGCCGCGGGGTCATGCAGGTGCGCCGATGAGGTGTCGCTCCGCTCCGTGCGCTGAGCCCGGAACTCCCCGCATCCGGCCGGGTGTTGACACCCTCACGCCCCGTTGATAACGTTACCAATCATCGACGAGGCAGTCGGATGAGGCGACGAGGAGGCCGGATGGAGCTGTGCATCGATTTCGGGGGCACCGAGATCAAGCTCGCCGTGATCGACGGCACCCGTGTCGTCGCTTCGGGCAGCATCCCCGTGCTCGGCAGCCCCGCCGACCTGGCCGCCGCCGCCGCCGAAGCCCGCCGACTCCTGACCGAGACCACGCGCCCTGCGGATGCCGTGGGCATCGCCGTCCCGGGCGTCGTCGACCCGACCAGCGGACGGATGCTGCACGCCAACGCGAAGTACGACTTCCTCGAGGGCCTCGACCTGAACAGCTGGGCGCTCACCGAGTTCGGCCTCCCCGCCGTGGTCGAGAACGACGCCAGGGCGGCGCTGATCGGCGAGACCTCGACGGGCAGCGCAGCCCGCGAGGGCGATGCGGTGCTCGTCACCCTCGGCACCGGCATCGGCACCGCGGCCATGATCGACGGCCTGCCCCTGCGGGGACGCACCGGGCACGCCGGCATCCTCGGCGGACACCTCACGGTCGACCTCGACGGACCGATATGCCCGTGCGGGAACATCGGCTGCGGCGAGGCGCTGGCGAGCACCTGGGCGCTCCCCTCCGGCACCACCATGACCGAGGTCTTCACGACCGACGCGCACCCCGGCATCCGCGACCGCTTCCTGCACGTGTGGGGCGCGGTCGTCACGTCGCTCGTGCACTCGTACGACCCGGCGGTGGTGATCCTGTCCGGCGGGATCCTGCGCGCGGGCGATGCGGTCCGCGCCCCGATCGAGGCCCACGTGCGCCAACACCTCTGGCCCTCGATGACGACGCCGCAGTTCGTCGTCCCCCCGGAGCCCGAACTCTCCGTCGCCCGCGGACTCAGCGTCCTCGCCCGCGCCACGACCATTCACACCGCCACACCGCAGGAGGAACAGTGACCACCCCGATCAGCGACATGCACGAAGGGCACACGACCCGAGGTCGCTACGACACCCAGCCCACCGTGGCGCTCCCCTCGGGCGAGCGCATCCTCCGCGGCGCCGAGGGCTGGACCGCCGCCGCCGAACTCGCCGAGGCCTGCGCTCGCGTGACCGGCACCGCCCCCGTGCTGCTGGTGGACGCCTATCCGGGAGTCGACATCCCCGCCCTCACGACCGCGGTGCGCGCCGCCCTGCCGGGCTGGACCGTCGTCGACGTCGAGACCGCCGCCCGCCCGGTCGCCGAGGTCGAGCAGCTGATCGCCCCGAACCTCACCGACGACCGCGTCTTCGGCGTGATGAGCCACTTCACGCTGACCGACTTCTACGACGCCGCGAAGCTCGACGCCCTCGCCGGCAGCATCACGCAGAGCCCCACCGTCGTGATCGGCTGGGGTTCCGCGCTCCTCGCCCCGCACATCGACGGCGCCGCAGCGACCGTGCTCGTCGACATGGCCCGCTGGGAGATCCAGCTGCGCCAGCGCAAGGGCGCCACGAACTGGCGCGCCGACAACGCCTCGGAAGACAACCTGCGCAAGTACAAGCGCGGCTTCTTCGTCGAGTGGCGCGTCGCCGACCGGCACAAGCGCAACCTGTTCGACACGGTCGACTTCGTGCTCGACGGCAACGCGATCGCCCCGGCCGAACAGCATCCGGACTCCCCCGAAGCCGGCATGATCACCGGCACCGCATTCCGCCAGGCGCTGAAGGATGCCGCGCATCGGCCGTTCCGCGTCGTGCCGTTCTTCGACCCCGGAGTCTGGGGCGGCCAGTGGATGAAGAACCTCATCGGCCTCGACCCCTCGAAGGACAACTACGCGTGGTGCTTCGACTGCGTGCCCGAGGAGAACTCCCTGCTGCTCGAGGGAGAGGGCGGCGTGATCGAGATCCCCGCCCTCGACCTGGTCTTCCGCCGCCCGGTCGACCTGCTCGGCGCGAAGACGTTCTCGCGCTTCGGCGCCGAGTTCCCGATCCGCTTCGACTTCCTCGACACGATGGACGGCGGCAACCTCAGCCTGCAGGTACACCCGCTGACCGACTACATCCAGAACACCTTCGGCATGCACTACACGCAGGACGAGAGCTACTACATGCTCGACGTCGGCGACGATGCGGTGGTGTACCTGGGCACCAAGGAGGGCATCGACCGCACCGAGATGCTGCAGGATCTGGCGACGGCGCAGGACGGCGAGCATCCGTTCCCCGCCGACAAGTACGTCAACTCGTTCCCGGCCCGCAAGCACGACCACTTCGCCATCCCGGCCGGCACCGTGCACTGCTCAGGCGCGAACTCGATGGTGCTGGAGATCTCGGCGACGCCGTTCATCTTCACCTTCAAGCTCTGGGACTGGGGCCGCGTCGGCCTCGACGGCATCCCCCGCCCGGTGCACCTCGACCACGGCGCCCGCAACATCCAGTGGGACCGCGACACCACGTGGGTCGGCGACAACCTCCTCGGCCAGGTGAAGACCATCCGCACCGACGGCGATGTGATCGAGGAGAGCACGGGCCTGCACGAGCTCGAGTTCATCGAGGTGCGCCGGCACTGGTTCGCGGAGGGTGCCGACCACGACACCGAGGGCACGGTCAACGTGCTCAACCTGGTCGAGGGGGATGAGGTGCAGGTCGTCAGCCCGACCGGCGCCTTCGAGCCCTTCGTCATCCACTACGCCGAGACGTTCATCGTCCCGGCCGCGGTGGGGGCGTACCGGATCGAGCGCACGGAGAACTCGCGCAGCGCCCGCTTCGCGACCGTCAAGGCCTACGTGCGCGGCTCGCGCACGAGCGACAACTGAACACGGAAACCGCACACAGCAACCCGAACGCAGCACCCGCAATGACGCACCATCCGCGAGGATCCCGCGAGGGAATCCCTTGCACCGCACTCATCACCTTGGTACCGTGAAACCAGATTTCTGGTAACGATACCAAACGAACAAGGGAGTTCTGAATGATTTCGCGACGCACGATCGCCGCTGCCGCGGCCGGTCTCCTCCTCGGCACCCTGGCCCTCGCCGGGTGCTCCGGCGACTCCGGATCCGGAGACGCCGGCGAGGTGACCGGCACGCTCAACTTCTACACCGACAAGGCGGCGTGGAAGCCCGACTTCGAGTCGCTCAACGAGGTCAGCGGCGAGGCCGTCGACATCACCCTCAAGACCACCGGCTACTCGGACGCGAACCAGTACGACGCCTTCATCAAGCAGTCGTTCCGCACCGACAAGTCGCCCGGCCTGTTCACCTGGCACACCGGCGACTCGCTCAAGCAGCTGGTCGACGAAGGCCTGGTGGCCGAGACCACCGACATCTGGACCAAGGCCGTCGACGAGGGCTGGGTGAGCGAAGACCTGCGCGACAGCTACACCTTCGACGACAAGCAGTACTGCGTGCCGATGAACATCGCCTACTGGATCATGTTCTACAACAAGGCCGCCTTCGCCGACAACGGCATCGAGGTGCCCACCAGCTGGGACGAACTGAACGATGCCGCCGAGACGCTGAAGGATGCCGGGGTCACCCCGTACTACCAGACCAGCGTGCTCTTCACGTTCCAGTGGTTCCAGCACCTGGTCGCCTCGACCGACCCCGACCTGTACGCCGGGCTCACCACGGGCGACGTGAAGTACACCGACCCCGAGATCGTCGACGTCATGAACGTGTGGCTCGACGAGCAGGAGGCCGGCTGGTTCAGCGACGCGGGCAGCACCACCGATCCCGCGGTCGGCCTCAAGCAGGGCGACTACGCCATGATCAACTTCGGCACGTTCTTCGCGGGCAACCTCGAGGGCGCGGGCATGACCACCGACGACTACGGGATGTTCGCGATCCCGGCCGTCAACGACGACCTCGACGCCACCCCGGTCGCCGTGGAGTCGGGCCCGATCTGCACCGCCGAGAACTCCAAGCAGCGCGACCTCGGTCTCGCCTACGCCGAGTGGTGGATGTCGCCCGACGCGCAGACCGCCTGGAACGATGCCCACGGCGACGTGGCGTTCAACCCGAAGGCGAAGGTCGCGGACCCCGCTCTCGCCGAACTCGGCACCACGATCGCCGGCGACGACTACATGCTGTACGACCGGTTCTTCGAGGCGATGCCGACCGAGATCGTGACCACCGCGATCGAGCAGTTCGGCGCCTTCAACGCCAACCCCGGCGACCCGATGCCGTTCCTGGAGAAGATCCAGGCCACGGCTGACAAGTACTGGGCAGAGCAGGAGTAAGCGTCGGATGGCGCATCAGAAGTCGCCGTACCAGTGGTCCGCCCGGGGCTTCATCGCCCCGGGCGTGATCCTGGTCGCGATCCTGCTCTACCTCCCGCTGCTGTGGACGGTGTTCCTCAGCTTCACGAAGTACAACGGCCTCGGCAGCCCCGACTGGATCGGGCTCGACAACTACGTCGAGATGTTCACCGACGGCGACTTCGTGGGCTCGGCGATGAACACCGTGCTCTGGGTGATCGGCACCCTGATCATCCCGGTCGGCATCGGCCTGGCGATCGCCCTGCTCACCTGGAACCTCGGCGGCGGCATCTGGCTGCGCCTCCCCTTCCTCATCCCCTACGCCCTCTCCGGCATCGGCGTCGGCGTGGTGTGGTCGTTCATCCTCTCCTCCGGCGGAGCGCTCGACCAGGCCCTCGCCGCGTTCGGCGTGACCGACCCGCCACGATGGCTGCTGGATGCTCCGCTCAACACGATCGTCATGATCATCGCCTCGTCGTGGCAGGGCGTCGGCGTGAACGCGCTGCTGTTCACGATCGGCCTGCAGGCCATCCCGAAGGAGCCGCTCGAGGCCGCGCGCATCGACGGCGCCGGCGGCGTGCGCCTGTTCACCAGCATCCTCTGGCCGATGCTCCGCCCGCTCACGGCGGTGGTCGTCGGGCTCTCGATCGTCGCGAGCCTCAAGACCTTCGACATCGTCTGGGGCATGACCAAGGGTGGCCCCGGCACCGTCTCGGAGACCCTCGCGCTGACGATGTACAAGGAGACGTTCGTGAACAGCGACTACGGACTCGGCTCGGCGATCGCGGTGTTCCTCACCGTCATCACCCTGGTCGCCTCGGTGCTGTACCTGCGTCAGCAGCTCTCCCCGAAGAAGGAGATGTGATGTCGAAGATCATCCGCACCGCCGTCCTCGTCATCCTCGGGATCGTGTGGCTGCTGCCCGCGTACCTCCTCGTCGTGAACGCGATGAAGGACCCGATGACCTTCACCTCGAAGGAGTCGTGGATCCCCACGGATTTCCACCTGTTCGAGAACTTCGCCGACGCGTTCGAGCTCTCGGGCCTCGGCGACAGCATCCTCAGCACCCTCATCTACTCGATCGTCTCGCCGACCATCGCCGTGCTCGTGGGCGCGGCGGCCGGGTACGCGATCGTGGCCCTGCGCCTCAAGCGCGGCTTCCTGTGGTTCGTCGTGATCTTCGGCGGCACGGTGTTCCCGCTGCAGATGGTGCTGCTGCCCCTGTTCGACGCGTACTCGCGCATCGGGCTCTTCGACACCCGCGTGGGCATGGTGATCATCTACACGGTGATCTCGATCCCGTTCTCGGCGTTCGTCATGCGCAACTTCTTCACCGGCGTCGCGCACAACGTGTTCGAGGCCGCGGTGCTCGACGGTGCCACCACCTGGCGCATCTTCGTGCGGCTGTACCTGCCGATGGCGTCGAGCGCGCTGGTCGCGATCTTCATCCTGCAGGCGACCTTCGTGTGGAACGACCTGCTGCTCGGCCTCACGCTCAGCCAGTCCGACGACATCCGCCCCATCATCACGACCCTGTCCGGCATGCAGAGCACCTATGGCGGCGCGCAGATGTCGGTCGTGCTCGCCGCGGCCGTGCTCGTCTCGCTCCCCACCGTGATCCTGTTCCTCTGCACGCAGCGGTTCTTCGCCAAGGGCCTCGCGCTCGGCCAGTACTGACCTTTCTCCCGCCCCTCGCCCCGCCCCTCGAAAGGCATCATGCATCCGCTCATCCCCACCGTCGAGGACCTCGCCGCCGATGCGGTCACCCACCACTACGACGACATGATCGCGCCGACCGGCCTCACGAACATGTTCGGCACCGTGCGCGTCGACCACGACCTGACCGCGATCAGCGCCGTGCAGTTCCCGCCCGTGTCGCAGGGGCTCACCCAGACCGCGGTGCTGTTCGTCGACGGCCGGCTGTTCGCGTCGTACGGCGCGCCCGTCACGCACGAGTGGCGGGCGGACCGGGTGGTGCGGCGGGCGACCGTCGGTGAACTCGAGATCGAGACCACGACGGTGTGCGTGCCGGGGAAGACGGCGGTGGCGATCGACATCGCCGTGCGCAACACCGGGGCGCAGGATCGGGAGGTGCGGATCGGGCTCTCGGCAGCCGCCCGGGTCACCCGCTCGCAGGAGGCGTGGCTCGACGCCGAGTCGCCCTCGGAGCGCGACACCGCGACCGTCGACGGCGGGCGCCTGCTGTTCTCATCGGCGGATGCCGCGGCCTGGAGCGCGCAGGGCCTGGCGGACGGATCATCGGCGCTGAGCGGAGTGGCCTCGCTCCCCGAGGCGTTCGACACCGGCATCGGCGGGAACGGTCGGGGCGGCGAGCTGTCGGTGGTGCTCGCCGTGCCGGCCGGGGGCGTCGCGCGCACGGCCTACGTGCAGGCGGTCGGGATCTCCCGCGACGATGCCGCGCGCACCTATGACGCCGTGATGGCCGACGTGCCCGGTGCGGTCGCCGCGGCCGAGGAGTTCTGGAACCGGCAGCTGCACGCCGCCTTCGACCCCGACGACGGGGAGTTCTCCGGGGCGCTGCCCGTGCTCGAGACGGCATCCGCGCCGCTGCGCCGCCTGTACTGGTGGGCGGTGCTCGGCGTGATCTGGTTCCGCCGCGACTTCGCGGGCAACGTGCTCGGCCGCTCGTACGACACCCTCATGCCCAACTACTGGGGCACCACCACGTTCATCTGGGACTACAGTCTGAGCTCGGTCAGCCACGCCCTGCTCGACCCCGCGGAGATGCGCAACCAGGTGCGGCACTGGATCTCGCTCGACATCCACTCGCACTTCGGCACCTCGTCGCTCACCGGCGGGCCGGTCGGCCGCTGGTACTCCGTGAACGACTACGCCATGACCCGGCTCGTGCACGACTACGTGCGCTTCACCGGTGACACCGCGTTCCTCGACGAGATCGTCGGCGATCAGACGGTCGCCGAGTCGGTGCGGCAATGGGCGATGGCGTGGAAGAAGTTACGCGCAGGCACGGCCCTCGCCGATTACGGCGAGATCGACAACCTGCTGGAGTGCGTCAGCTCGTACACGCACGAGGTCGCGAGCCTCAACGCCGCGAACGTCTGGAGCATGCGGACGGCCGCCGCGCTCGCCGAGCTGCGGGGAGACCTGTCCGGCGGTGCGGAACTGCGCGCGGAGGCCGACGCCCTGCTCCCGGCCGTGATCGAGCGCTACCTCCCCGGAGAGGGCATCTTCACCGCAGGACAGCCCGACGGCACGCAGCTGCCGGTGCGGCACTGCTACGACTTCAGCGTGGTCGGCACGACGATCGCCGACGACCTCACCCCGAGCATCCGCGACGAGATGGTCTCGTTCTTCCAGCGCGAACTGCAGACCGACAACTGGATGCGCGCGCTCTCCCCGTGGGACCCCGACGCCAGCTACAGCCCCCGACCCGACCACCAGTGGAACGGCGCCTACCCCGCCTGGCCCGCGGATGCCGGACGCGCGCTGGCCGGCCTCGGCGCTCCCGAGGTGCTCACCTCGTGGGTCGAAGGGCTGTCGCGCACCGCGAACCAGGGCCCGATGGGTCAGGCGCACTTCGTCGAGGAGGCCGTGCCCGGCATCAACGGCGGCGCGCGCAAAGCCCCACCCCAGCTGCCGTACATCATCGACTGGTCGTGCTCGTCGTCGGGCGCCTGGGTCGAGCTCGTGATCGAGGCCCTGTTCGGCGTCTCGGTCGCGGCCGACGGCACGGTGCGCGCGTCCGGCTGCGTCGCCGCACTCGACCCGCACGCGGTGCTGCGCGGCCTGCGTGCGGGCGAGAAGACCTACGACATCGACGCCTCCGGAGGGATCACCGAGACCCCCGGGCGTTGAGCACGACCAGCTGTACCCCCACACGAACACGAAGGAGTGATCGAGATGAGAAGACGCATGATCGCGGCGGGACTCGCCGCCGCATCCCTGTGCGCCGGAGCGCTGTTCGCCGCGCCGGCGAGCGCGGCGGTTCCGGCCGGAGGCGGGCACGGCGGCGGGCACGGACACGGGCAGTGCTCGCTGGTCGACAAGACGCTCACGGCGACATCGAGTGTGAACCAGGACCTGACCGAGACCTTCACGACCTACGGGAACACCGGCGGCGAATGGACCGGCGGCGACAGCACCTATTCGATGCCGCTCGGCAAGGGGAAGACCGGCTGGTTCTTCTCGGACACGTTCCTCGGCACCGTGAACCCCGACGGCTCGCGGCCGACCGACTCTCCGTTCGTGAACAACTCCGTCGTGGTGCAGGACCGCCGTGGCGACCTCACGACCATCACCGGCGGCACCCCCGACGACCCGGCCGGCATCATCCCGCCCGAACCCGACGGCAAGTGGTACTGGATCGGCGACCCGACGCCCGGCCGTCACGGCACCGTCCAGGTGCCGCTACTGCAGTTCGCCCGCACCGGCACCGGGCAGTGGGACTTCGCCTGGACCGCGAACCGGCTCGCCACGCTCGACGGTCAGACGCTGCAGCTCGAGGGCATCGTGGACCTCCCCTCGGCGACCGGCATCAACTGGGGCTCGTGGACCCTCGAAGAACGCGGCACGACCTACATCTACGGCATCGCCGACCCCGGCGGAGTGCGCTCGGCCTACGTCGCCAAGGTGCAGGGCAAGGACGGCCTCAAGGGCACGTGGACGTATTGGAACGGCACGACCTGGTCGGCGAACGAAGCGGATGCCGTGCCCGTGGTGCCCTACGTCGCCAACGAGTTCAGCGTCGCCCCCTTCCGCGACGGCTACCTGCTCGTGACGCAGGACACCTCCGAGCTGTTCAGCACCCGCATCGTCGCGCGCACCTCGTGCTCGCCGACCGGTCCGTTCACCGACCCGGTCGAGCTGTACCGCACACCCGAGACCGGGGCGCTCGGCAGCTACGGAGACCCCGACGTGTTCACCTACAACGCGCACGAGCATCCGAATCTGCGTCAGGGCAACCGCATCCTCGTCTCCTACAACGTGAACACCTTCGACAACGTGGGTGACGTGTACGACGACGCCTCGATCTACCGCCCGCGGTTCATCGACGTGCAGCTCAAGGTCACCGGATGACGGATGATCGCGCGGCGCTCCGGGGGCTGCTCGCCTCCGGGGCGCCGGTCACCTGGGTGTTCACGGGCGACTCGATCACGCACGGCCTGATCCACACGCGCGGTGCCCGCAACCACGTCGATCACCTGCACGAGCTGATCCGCGGCGATGCCGGGCGGGTGCAGGATGCTGTGATCAACACCGCGATCACGGGGTGGCGGGCCGACCTGATCCTGGGCGACTTCGACCGTCGAGTGGCGCACTGGCGGCCCGACGTGGTGACGCTCATGGTCGGCACGAACGACTGCACCACCGAGTGGCTCGACCCCGTGATCGAGGTGTCGGCGTTCGCGGCGTCGATCGCCGAGTTCGTGCGGCGGGTGCGGGCGCTCGGTGCGGTGCCGGTGCTGCAGACGCCGCCGACCGTCGACCTCCTGCACGCGCCCGACCGCGCCCGTATCGGCGAGTTCGCCCAGGCGATTCGGGATGTGGCCGCGCGGGAAGGCGTGGTTCTGGCGGATCAGTACGCCGCGTTCGCGGAGTTCTCGGCGGGAACCGGTCCGGGCAACGAGGGCGTGCCGTGGGGACTGCTCGACGACGCGTTCCACCCGAGCGCGGCGGGGCATGCCCTGCTCGCGCTCGGGTGGGCCG
>NZ_JARE01000049.1:0-3709 GCF_000708325.1 Microbacterium sp. Cr-K20
CGGGTGCCGGTGCGGGTGGGGGTGCGGTCGGGCGGTCGACTCGGACCGACGCGGCGGCCGGCCGTCGCCGCCCCTTCGTCGTGTGCGCTGTGGTGCCGTAGCCGATCAGCACGTTCCCGGATCCGGCGCGTTCCTCCTCGCGGTACGCCTCATGCTCGGGGGCGCTCGACGCTGCAGACCCGGCAGCATCCGGAGTCGTTCCCTCCGCCGCCGATGCCGATTCCGGGTCGGCGACCTCGAGCACCGGTGCACCGACGTCGATGGTGTCCCCGGCGGTGCCGTGGAGAGCCGTGACGACGCCGGCGAACGGCGACGGCAGCTCCACCACGCTCTTCGCGGTCTCGACCTCGGCGATCGGCTGGTCGGTCGTGATGGTGTCGCCCACCGCGACGAGCCACGTCACGAGTCCCGCCTCGGTCAGGCCCTCGCCGAGGTCCGGCAGGCGGAAGATGTGCGTGGACGGCTTCAGTGGGGCGCTCATACGTCGTCCTCCCAGTGCAGGGTGTCGATCGCATCGAGCACGCGGTCGACATCGGGCAGGTACCAGTGCTCGAGCTTCGGAGGTGCGTAGGGGGTGTCGAACCCCGTGACCCGTCGGACCGGGGCCGCGAGGTATTCGAAGCAGCGCTCGAACACGCGGGCCTGGATCTCCGAGGCGACGCTCACATATCCGGGGGCCTCGGCGATGACCACGGCACGGCCGGTGGACTTCACCGCGGCGGTCACGGTCGCGTCGTCGAAGGGGGAGAGCGAGCGCACGTCGACCACCTGCACGCTGCGCCCCTCGGCGGCGGCGACATCCGCCACCTCGAGTGCGAGCGGCACGGAGGCGCCGTAGGCCAGGAGCGTCACATCCGTGCCCTCGCGGGCGATGCGGGCGGTGCCGAGTTCCGTGGTGATCGAGGTGTCGACTTCGCCCTTCGACCAGTACAGCTTCTTCGGCTCGAGGAAGATCACCGGATCCGGCGAGGCGATCGCCGCGCGCAGCAGCGAGTAGGCATCCTGCGGCGTCGAGGGAGTGACGACCGTGAGGCCGGGGGTGTGCGCGTAGTAGGCCTCGGAAGAGTCGCAGTGATGCTCCACGCCGCCGATGCCGCCACCGAACGGGATGCGGATCACCAGCGGCATCCGCATCCCTCCGCGGGTGCGGTTGCCGAGCTTCGCGACATGGCTGACGACCTGCTCGAACGCGGGCAGTGCGAACGCGTCGAACTGCAGCTCCACTACGGGGCGCATCCCGTTCATGGCCATGCCGACCGCGGTGCCGACGATGCCGGACTCGGCCAGGGGGGTGTCGAAGCAGCGCTCCTCGCCGAACCGCGCAGTGAGGCCATCGGTGATGCGGAAGACGCCGCCGAGCGCCCCGACGTCTTCGCCGAAGACGACCACGTCCGGATCGGACTCGATGGCGTCGGCGAGTGCTCTGTTCAACGCGGCGGCCATGGTCATGGTGGTCACGGTGTCCGCCTCCACCTCGGCGCGGGTGTCGTCGTGTGCGATCGTCATCGGTGGCCTCCGTTCGGGGTGATCCCTGCACCCGCATCGGCGAGGCGCGAGCGCTCGATCTCGTCGCGCAGCAGATGCCATTGCTCGTCGAGCAGCGGCGAGCGGGTCGCGGTGACGAAGCGGAACAGGTCTTCGGGGTCGAGCTCGGCGTCGGTGTTCAGCGCCGTGCGCATCGCCGCGGCGATCTCCTCGGCGCCGGAGGCGAACCGCTCCTCGGCGTCGGCGTCGAGGGCTTCGGTACCCGTCAGATGGGCCCGCAGGCGAAGCAGCGGGTCGCGGGCGATCCAGGCCTGCACCTCGTCGCGCTCCCGGTACCGGGTGTCGTCATCGGCGTTGGTGTGCGCCTGCATCCGATAGGTGTGCGCCTCGACGAGCGAGGGGCCGCCGCCGGCGCGGGCGCGGTTCACCGCCTCGCCGAGCACGGCGAGCACGGCGGCGACGTCGTTCCCGTCGACGCGCTGTCCCGGCATCCCGTACCCGATCGCCTTGTGGGCGAGGGACGGCGCCGCGGTCTGCCGCGAGAGCGGGACCGAGATCGCGAACCCGTTGTTCTGCACGAAGAAGACGACCGGCACCTGGAAGACGGCGGCGAAGTTCATCGCCTCGTGGAAGTCGCCCTCGCTGGTGGCGCCGTCGCCGCACAGCGCGAGCACGACCGTGTCCTCGCCGCGGTGCTTGGCGGCCTGCGCGAAGCCGACCGCGTGCAGCAGCTGGGTGGCGAGCGGGGTGGCCTGCGGTGCGACCCGGTGGGCGCGCACGTCGTAGCCCGAGTGCCAGTCGCCCTTGAGGAGGACCATCGCGTCGGCGGGTTCGACTCCGCGTGCGATGACGGCGACCGAGTCGCGATAGGTCGGGAACAGCCAGTCCGTTTCGCCGAGAACCATCGCGGCGGCGACCTGGCACGCTTCTTGGCCGTGGGACGACGGGTAGACGGCGAGGCGTCCCTGACGCACGAGCGCGCCGGCCTGGTCATTGATCCGCCGACCCTCGACGAGGCCGCGATAGGCGGCCAGCAGGGTGTCGCCGTCGGGGAGCGCGTAGTGCTCGTCCGCGACAGGCTGTCCGTCCGCATCGATCAGTTGCACCGCGGTGTCTCGCGGAAGCATGTCGGTGTGCAGCATGCGCTCGTCCTCCTTGCCGAACTCGGTGGGGACAGCTTGCCTCTGTGGGCGACAGTCATCCAAGATCATCCGCGAAATACTGGATGAAGGAGCGACAGATGCGGCATTCTTGATCGAAGTGTCAGATTTTCTGGCCTGAGGAAGGGGTGTCATGATCGCGCTGGACGACACGGACCGAGCGATCCTCGAGGAGCTGCGTCGCGACGCGCGCTCGTCGATGACGGCGATCGCGGATGCCGTGCACATCTCGCGTGCCGGTGCGCACGCGAGGATCAAGCGCCTCACGGACGCCGGTGTCATCACGGGATACACGGTCCGCACGGATCCCGTCCTGCTCGGGCATCATGCGAGCGCCTACGTGACCCTTGCCATCGAGCAGGCGACGTGGCAGGCGGTGAGTGACCGGCTGCGCGCGATTCCCGAGATCGAGCACATGGCGCTCGTCGGCGGTGACTTCGACGTGATCCTGTTGGTGCGCGCCAACGACGCCCGCGACCTGCGTCGAATCGTACTCGAGGACATCCAGGCGATCCCTTCGATCCGCTCGACCCGGACCACGCTGATCTTCGAGGACTACACGCGGGAGTAACGGGGACGCGGGCGCGTTCTGCGGTGCGGGTGTTTCGCGGCGAGTGTGGACAAGGGCCCTGACGTCGTTTCTGTGGAGGGATTGTCGACGTGTCGCGTGTTTCGGAATATCGCTCTGAACTGGGGTTATCGGGGTTTGAATGTCGGTGGTCCCGGGTTGACTTAGGGGTATGAACAACCCCGTGGAACTGCTCGGCCAGGTCGTCGCTGACCTGGATGCGGTGCTGCGCTCGGACGTGATCGCCCGGCTCGGTGACGACGAGAAGATGGGGCTGTTGCGGGTCGCGGGTGAGGTGCAGCGGCGGGTGGAGGCAGTGGTCGTTGAGACGGTCGCGTCGGTCGATGAGCGTCCGGCGGGGTCGGGGGAGCCGGCGTTCTGCGGGCGATATGGCTGCCGCACGGTGAACGAGTTGCTGCAGCGGGTGGTGCGCACGGATGCTGCGGGGGCGGGGCGGGTGGTGAAGGCCGCGAAGGCGGTGCGGCGGGAGGTGGGG
>NZ_JARE01000050.1:0-335394 GCF_000708325.1 Microbacterium sp. Cr-K20
CGGCGCGCTCCCCGCCACCGGAGGCGACCTCGCCTGGCTGCCGTGGACGCTCGCCATGGCGCTGCTGCTGCTGCTCTCGGGCGCTGTAGCGATGAAGGCGCGACGGCAGCCCCGCGACTGAACCGCGGCACCGACGCAGGGGCCGTCTCCCGAGGGAGGCGGCCCCTTCGTCGGTGCCCTCGCGCGAACGCCAGGCCCATGTTCGGACCACGCATGCGGAAGGGCCGCCTCCCCGATCAGGAGACGGCCCTTCGAAGGCTGCGGATCAGAGGCGGGTGAGCTCCGCGACACCGATCGACGAGTCGGCCATGCCGTAGAAGACGAACGTCCGTCCTCCGATCTCCTCGACCGCAGTGGGGAACACGACGTTTCCGAGGGTTCCCTGCAGCTCCTCCGCGGTCTCGGGTGCGAGCAGGGGCTCCGCCGAGCGGGCGAGCACGCGGCGCGGGTTCTCCGCGTCGAGGAGGATCGCACCTGCCGAGTAGCGCGAGCCGTAGGCCAGCTCGAAGCCCTTCGGAGTGGCGCCCGAGACGCCGTGGTGCAGCAGCAGCCAGCCTTCCGGCACGCGCAGCGGCGAGGGTCCGGCGCCGATCTTCGCGCTCTCGTAGGACATCTCGGGCCCGACGAGCATCGCCGAGTCGTGCAGGCGCGTCAGGGCCGTGATGTCTGCCGTCGCCTGGTCGAGGTCGATGTAGCCGATCCAGATCGAGGGACGTACTTCGTCGATGCCTGCCGGGGGTCGTGCCCCCTCGCCGGGTCGCAGCCAGTCGAGATCCCACATCGGGCGGTGCAGCACGGCGATGCGCGGCTTCCCGTCAGGACCGGGCACCGGCTCGGGGAAGAAGACGATGTCCTTGTTGGCGAACAGGTTCAGGTCGGTCGCGAGTTCGGGCTGATAGGCGAACTGGATCGGGCCGAGACGGTGCCACGTGACGGTGTCGCGCGAGTACGCGAGCGCCGGTCGTGGCCCCAGCGGTCCGTAGGCGATGTACGTCATGACGTGCAGGCCGAGCGGTTCCAGGAAGGTGATGCGCGGGTCTTCGACTCCGGCGTTCTGGTGGCCGTGCTCCCACTGCTCGTCGGGGGAGAGCACGAGGCCGAGGCGCTCGACACCCGTCGGCACGCCGTCCTCGATGATGACGCGGGCTCGCGCGATTCGTGAGACGTTGCCCTCTGCGACGACCCGTGGGTAGAGGTAGAGCTCGCCGTCCGGCCCCCAGGCGGTGCCGGGGTTGAGGACGCCCTCGGCCTCGAGCGGGTCGGCGGGGTCGGCGGTCATGATCGTGCCCAGTCGCGTCAGGGCGTAGGGGATCGCAGTCGTCGGAGCGGAGGAGGGGAATGGGGTCATTGCCTTGCTTTCGGGGTGTTTCGGGGTCGACGGCTCAGCCCTTGATGGCGGAGCCGAGGTTCGCGGACGTGAAGTGTCGCTGGAACATCAGGAACAGCACGACCACCGGCACGGCGAGCACGCATGCGCCCGCGAGGACCGCTCCCATCGGATTCTCGAGGAACGAGCCGTTCGTCTGTGAGAAGTTCGCGAGGCTGACAGCGAGAGTCTGTTTCGTCGCATCCTTCGTGACGAGGAACGGCCACAGGAACTCGTTCCACGGTCCGATGAACGTCACGAGCATCGCCGTGAGCACGGCCGGGCGCACGAGCGGAACCGCGATGAGGAGCAGGATGCGCAGTTCGCTGGCCCCGTCGATGCGTGCGGCGTCGAACACGTCGCGGGGGATCTGCAGGAAGTACTGGCGGAAGATCAGCACGGCGACCGAGTTGATCGCGAACGGCAGGATCATCCCGATGAAGTTGTCGGCCAGGCCGAAGTAGCGCACGACCATGACGTACAGCGGGATCATGAGCAACTGGAACGGGATCGCCTGCACGAGCAGCACGAGCGCGAACACGAGCCCGCGTCCTCGGAACGACAGCACTGCGAGCGCATAGCCGACGAGCAGCCCGAACACGAGCGTGCAGCCGACCACGCCGGCGGTGAAGATGAGCGAGTTCAGCAGCGAGCCGAACAGGTTCACCGATTCGTTGATCTCGACGAAGTTGTCGACGGTGAGGTTCTGCGGCAGCGGGAGGAGGCCGAGGAGGCTGGTGTCGCGTTTGCGCTGGAGGGCGCCGATCACCATGTAGTAGAACGGCACGAGGGCGGCGAGGGCTCCGACGAGGAGCAGGGCGAATCTCAGGGCGGAGATCACCCGGCCGCTGCGGCCGGGGCGCGTCGCCCGGGTGGTCGTGGCGGTCATCGGGTCCTGCCTTCCGTGATGCGGCGCGAGACGAGCGAGACGATCATCACGGCGACGACGAGGATCATCCCGATCGCGGCGGCGATATCAGGCTTCCCCTGCTGGATCCCCTGCTGGTACATGAGCAGCGCCGGGGTCATCGATGCGCCGTTCGGCCCGCCGCCGGTCAGCAGGTACGGCTCGGTGAAGATCTGGCCGGTGGTGATGATCGACAGCAGCACGACGAGGGAGGTCACGGGGCGCACGGCGGGGAGCGTGACCGAGCGGAAGCGCTGCCAGCGTCCTGCCCCGTCGAGCTGCGCGGCCTCGTGCAGCTCCTTCGGCACGTTCTGCAGCGCGGCGAGGTAGAGCAGGATGTAGAAGCCGAGGTTCTTCCACGTGACGTACACCGCGATGAGCGGCATGATCAGGGCCGGGTTCGCGAGCCACGAGGGGTCGGGCGCGAGCGATCCGAGCATCGAGTTCACGACGCCGTTGCCGTTGAAGAGGAAGATCCAGACCGCGAGCGTCGCGACGGATGCCGTCACGTACGGAACGTAGTACGAGATGCGGAAGAAGCCCTTCCAGTGCACGACGGCGTCGAGACCGGACGAGAGCAGCAGTCCGAGGACGACGGTGAGTGGCACGTTGATCACGAGGAAGATCAGGAGGTTGCCGAACGCCTGATGCACAACGGGGTCGCCGAGGACCGTCGCGAAGTTCTCGAAGCCCACGAAGGGGTGGGGCACCTCCACCCCAGGGGCGGTGAAGTAGAAGTCGTGCACCGACATCCAGATGCCGAAGCCGAAGGGGATCAGGAACACCACGATGACGAAGAGCATGTAGGGGGCGCTCAACAGCAGGCCGAGCGGATTCTCGCCGAGCCAGCGACGCAGCGTGCTGCCGCGTCGGCGGACCCCGACGTTCGATTCCTGCGCTGGTGCGTCACTGCCCATGGCGTGTGTTCCTCACTGATGCGACCGTCCGCCGAGTGCCCGTGCATCGATCTCGGACGGGTCCCGGCGTTGACAACTCTCTTAGTAAACCGGTTTTGGTCAATCTGGTCAACTGGTGGGGTCGCCCTGATCATGTCGGCGGGATTCGGCGCGACACAGGCCATATTGGAGATCTCAGAGTGACTAAATCCGGCTAAACGTGGGATACGATTCGAGCATGACAGCGACCCCCTCCGAAGCGCCGGATAGTGGTACGGGTGCGAGAGACTCCATCGCGGCGGCGGCGGCTCCGCGCGACCGCAAGGTGACGATCGATGACGTCGCAGCTCGGGCCGGCGTTTCCAAGAGCGCGGTGTCGTTCGCGTTCAATGGTCGGCCAGGTGTGGGTGAGGAGACGAAGGAGCGCATCCTCCAGGCGGCCCGTGAACTCGAGTGGCGTCCGGATGCGCGAGCGCGTGCCCTGTCGCGGAGCCGCGCACAGGCTCTGGGGCTCGTGATCCTCCGTGACCCTGAACTGGTCAGCACCGATCCATTCTTCGCTCAGTTCGTCGCCGGTGTGGAAAGCCACCTCTCGACGGTCGGATATGCCCTGGTGCTTCAGGTCGTAGACGGACAGGACGCCGAGAAGGAGGCATACTCGCGGTTCGCGCGAGAAGCGCGCGTCGACGGAGTGTTCATCACCGACCTTCGTGTCGACGACGAGCGGCCGAGCGCGCTCGCTGCGTTGGGTGTGCCCTACGTCGTCCTCGGATCGCCCGAGGGCGAGGGGAGTGCTCCCATCGGATTGGACGACGCGGCCGGCGTCCGGCGCGCCGTCCGTCATCTGCATGCGCTCGGTCACCAGCGCATCGCCCATGTCGCCGGGGGCGACAGGTACGTGCACTCGCGCGTGCGCCGTGAAGCCTGGGAATCGGAGATGCGCCGGCTCGGGCTTGAGCCGGGTGGTGTGGCGCAGGGGGACTTCACCGGAGGATCGGGAGCACGAGCCACGCACGAGCTGCTCGACCAGACGGAAGCGCCGACGGCGATCATCTACGCCAACGACATCATGGCGATTGCGGGAATCTCGGCAGCGATCGACCGGGGTCTGCGTGTGCCGCAGGACCTCTCGGTGGTGGGATTCGACGACATCCCGCTGGCGCCGTACATCACACCGCCGCTGACCACGGTGCGACAAGACGTCTTCCGGTGGGGCAATGCCTGCGCCCGCACACTGGTGGCGCTGATCGAAGAGCGGGAGCACGCGCCGATCGACTTGCCCGCGGTCGAGTTCGTGGTGCGGGGAAGCACGGCGAAGGTGCCGATGCCGTCGGAGACCCTCCCAGAAGGGAACGAATGAACGACGGCGCTCCCCGTCTGATCGCGTTCGATCTCGACGACACGCTCGCGCCGTCGAAGAGCGCTATCCACCCCGTGATGGGAAGGCTGCTGTGTGCGCTCGCCGGCCGCATCGACGTCGCCATCATCTCGGGAGGAAGCCTCGAGCAGTTCCTCGTTCAAGTCGTGGATCGACTGCCCGAGGCGGATGCCGCGACTCTCTCCAGCTTTCACCTGCTTCCTGCCTGCGGAACCCAGTACTACCGAATCGGACTCGCCGGCGTCGAGACCGTGTACGCCCGCAGCCTCGCCGCAGACGCCCGAGCCGAGGCAATGGCTGTAGTGGAGGAGGAGGCTCGGCGACTCGGCCTGTGGGAGACCAGGCCCTGGGGCGAGATCGTCGAAGACCGAGGGTCGCAAGTCACATTCTCCGCGCTGGGCCAGCACGCTCCCGTCGGTGCCAAGTCCGCGTGGGACCCGACCGGAACGAAGAAGAATGCGCTGCGCGCCGCCGTCGCCGCTCGCCTCCCGGAGCTGGAGGTGCGGTCGGGTGGCTCGACCTCGGTCGACATCACCGAGCGCGGTATCGACAAGGCCTACGGGATGAAGCGGCTCGTCGAGCAGACAGGCATCCCGCTCGACGACATGCTCTTCGTCGGCGACCGTCTGGACGTCGACGGGAACGACTATCCGGTGCTCGCGATGGGCGTCCCCTGCAAAGCCGTTGCAGGTTGGGAGGACACAGCCGCATTTCTCCGAGGTCTCATCCTCCGCTCAGGGGTGCGGGACAGCACTGCTGGATGAGGCTGACGCGCCCGCCGTCCCGTCACCCCGGCCCCAGCCGGAAGACGGGCACGAAGTCGGGGTCGACGATCGCCGGCCGCCGCAGGCTGAACGCGGAGATTTCGTGCTCGGTGCGGCCGACGGTCAGCAGTTCGGCGAGGATCCGCCCCATCAGGCTCGCGAACTTGCCCGCGTGGCCGGCGCCGTTGAACACGGCGACATGGGGATGGCCGGGGATGGTGTCGAGCACGAAGTCGCGGTCGGCGGGCATGTCGTACACGCAGGTCTTGCTCACCAGGAGCGGGCCGGCGGCGGCCGGAAGGTGCTCCCGGAGGAAGTCGTGGAGCAGCAGCGGCTCCGTGTCGTCGGGGACGAACGTGCGCCCCGACGATGAGATGAAGCGCCCGCGCATGTCCCGGGCGATCTTGATCGCCGCTTCGCCGTAGACGGGGAACCCGTAGTGCACCTCGTCGGCGTGATGGATCCAGATGGGGAACCTGTCCGGAGTGAACTCCGCGAGGTTCGATGAGGAGAAGTACCCGACCTGCTCCTGGCTCAGCGTGAGATCGAAGGAGAGGCCGAGGTCAGGCATGAGGTCGCCCAGCCACGAACCGGCGGCGACGACGAGGTGGCCAGCGTCGAACGAACCCTCCGACGTCGTGACCGTGACCCCTCCCGTCGTGACCTGAACGCCGGTCACGACCACCCCCGAGCGGAACTCGACCCCGGCGGCCCGTGCGAGCGACACATGAGCGGACACCGACCGGCGGATGTCGAGGATGCCGCCGTCCGCCTGATGGATCCCGATCGTGTCGTCGCTCACGTTCCACTGCGGATACTGCGTGCGGATGTCGTCGATCGTCAGCTCGTCGTAGCGGATGCCCGCGGCATCCATCGCCCGGCGGTACCCGTCGATCTCCGCCGCGCCGGGGCTGCCCGCGGCCGCGAGGTCGATCCCGCCGGTCTTCGTGTAGACCTGAAGGCCCGAACGCTCCTCGACCTGGGCCCAGGCGGCGAACATCGCATCCGTGAGCCGGGTGTACTCCTCGCGATGGTAGGCGCGGCGAATGATCCGAGAATGGTCGCCGGAGGAGCCGAAGGCATGGCCGAGCTCGAACTGCTCGAGCACGAGAACGCGCTCTGCACCGCCCTGCGCCAGCCAGTAGGCGGCCGCGGATCCGATGGCTCCGGCGCCGATGACGATGTGAGAGTAGCCCTGGGTCATGTCGTCGACTCCTTCGTGAACGATGCGATGAAACGGTCTGCGGCGGCATCCACCTCCGCCGAGGGGCTGAGCAGTCGCTGCAGCAGGAGTCCGCGCATGCCGGCGACGGCGACGAGGCTCGACTGCGCGGCATCCGTCGCCGTGAATCCGTCGCGGCGGGCAGCTGCTTCGAGGAGACGCGTCAGATCGTCGAGATCGGCCACGAACTCGTCGTAGGCGCCGCGCTCATAGACGGCCAGGCCGATCAGGTGGAAGAACGCACGGGTCCGCTCCTCCTGTGCTGGGCTCGAATAGAAGTCCCAGATCGCCCGGAACAGATCGATGAATCCGAGGCCCTCGCTCGTCGCCGCGATCATGAGATTGTCGCGGCGGCGTGCTTCGGAGAGCACAGCGCTGAGCAGACCCGGCCGCGAACCGAAGTGGTAGGTCAGCAGCGTGTGGTGCACGCCGAGGCGCTCCGCCACCTGCCGCATCGACAGGTTCGGGCTGGGGCCGTTCTCGCCGAACTCGTCGAACAGCGCCTCCAGGAGCCGTGCCCTTCCTTCGCCCACCGGTGCTCGCATGTTGCCTCCGTTGACTTCTTCACCACTGTTGAGTACGTTAGCGCACAACCAATTCACCACTGTTGAGGACGCAGTCGTTCTCGGAAGAGGCGTCATGACCGAGATCTGGTTCGCAGGCGGGATCATCGCCGACGGGTCCGGCGCCGAGCCTTCGCCCGCGGACGTCTGCGTGGAAGACGGCGTGATCACCCGGATCGGATCGGCTCCGGCGAGCGCGACCACCGTGGACCTCGACGGCATGCTGCTGACGCCCGGCCTGATCGACGCCCATGTGCACTTCGGACTCTCGAGCCCGATCCGCGCGCAGTTCGGCTTCCAGCTCTCGGCCGCCGAGATCGCCGCCGACATCTTCCACACCGCGAGCCGCACCCTCGACGCGGGATTCACCACCGTGCGCGACACCGGAGGCATCGACGGGGGAGTGGTCGACGTCATCGCGAAGGGCAAGGTCCGTGGTCCGCGGGTGCTGTCGTGCGGCCCCGTGCAGTGTCAGACCGGCGGACATGGCTACTACGGGGCGGCGTGGGAGCCGACCGAGCTGTGGGAGACGCACCACATCCCCGGGCTCACGGCCCTGTCCCTCATGTCGGGTAACGCCGACGAGCTGCGGCGCAATGTGCGGGAGTCGTTCCGGCGCGGGGCGACGTTCCTGAAACTGTGCGTCACGGGCGGTGTCGTCGGGGGTCACGACCGCCTCGACGACACGCAGTTCACGGTGGCGGAGATCGCGGTCGCCGTCGAGGAGGCCGCCGCGCGCGGCACCTACGTGACCGTGCATGCGCACAACAACGCCGGCATCCGTAATGCGGTGCAGGCGGGCGTGCGCTGCGTGGAGCACGGCACGGACATCGATGAGCCGACCGCACAGCTCATGCGGGATAACGACGTGGCGCTCGTCCCCACCTTCGCGGTGGTCGATCAGATCATGGACCCCGGGAGCCTCGACGTGGACCCATCGACACGCGACCGCCTGGCCGGCGCTCGTCGCCGCATGGCGAACGCGCTCGAGATCTCCCGCGCAGCGGGCATGCGGATCGGCCTCGGCTCTGACCTCCTCGGACCCGAGCAATACCGCAGAGGCGAGGAGCTGCGACTGCGCGCCGAGCTGGAGTCGCCCATGCAGGCGCTCGTCTCGGCCACCCGCGTCAATGCCGACATCCTCGGCATCGGAGACACCGTCGGGATGCTCCGCGTGGGGATGGCGGCCGACATGGTCGCGTGGGAGCGGAACCCGCTCGACGACGCCCGCATCTTCGCGGATCCGGACATGGCCGCCTTCGTCGTGAAGGCCGGCCGCATCATGAAGGGAGACACCCAGTGAGCGCGATGCTGAACGGCTGCTTGGCCGACACGGAGTACCTCGAGGTCACGGCACGGTCGGGGCATCGCTACGCCGTCTGGGTGACGACACCCCCGGGCTATGCGGAATCCGCCGAGCCCCTGCCGCTGATCTACGTGACGGACGGCAACTGGGCGGTCGGGCTCACGGCCCCGCTCATCGTCACCCAGGCGGACCCCTACCTCACGATCGCTCCCTACATCCAGGTCAGCGTCGGCTATGCCGGTGACGAGGCCGCGCAGTGGGCCCAGCTTCGCAACCGCGACCTCGTGCCGCCGGGAGAACCCGTGGGCGACGAGATGCGCAGGACGCTCACGGCCGCCCGCGACTCCGGGGCGATGACCCCGGAGCACGTCGACGTCTACCTCGCCCAGCTGGCCGACACCCACGCCGACGTCTTCCTCGAATTCCTGACGGAGGAGCTCCACCCCCTCCTGCAGTCGAAGTTCCGTGTGAGCGAGACCGGTCATGGGCTCTTCGGCTACTCCTACGGAGGTCTCTTCGCCCTGTACGCCTGGTTGCAGGCGACGTCTCCGTTCGCGACTTTCGGCGCCGGCAGCCCGGGTGTCGCGGCCACGGACAGCCAGGTGTTCCCGCTGATCGCCGCGCTTTCGAACCACGATCCCGCCTCCTCCGCTCGGCGGCTGCACGTCACGCTGAACGAAGCCGAGCTGTTCGGAGAGATTCCCATCTACCGGGAGATCGGGCGCAACCTGCTCACCGTCCTCGAAGAACTGCATGCGAGGGGACGCGCGGGGGACGTCTCGAGGGCCATGCTGCACGAGACCCACCTCACCGGGCTGCAGGCCTCGTTCCTGAGCTACCTCAAGACCTGCCACACGCGCTCGGGGTCCATCCACGGCGACGATGCCCGTGAGTGAGTCCGCGCTCCTCGCCGATCTCTCCGCGGCTCTTCCCGCCGACCGTCTGACGACGGACCCGGATGTGCTCGAGAGTTACGCGCACGACGACGCCGAGTGGGCGGAGTGGTCGCAGCCCGCCTGCCTCGTGCGACCGCGCACCCCCGAGGAGGTGCAGGCAGTGGTCCGGGCATGCCTGCGCCATGACACCGCGGTCGTCGCCCGTGGGGCGGGCACCGGGCTCTCCGGCGGTGCCAACGCGCTCCCCGGCTGCGTCGTGATCTCCCTGGAGCGGATGAACGCCGTGCTCCAGGTGGACGAGCTCGAGCGCCTCGCCGTCGTGCAGCCCGGGGTGGTGAACGACGACCTCCGCGCCCGCGTCGCCCAGAACGGCCTCTGGTATCCACCGGATCCGGCGAGCTCGCCTTGGTCGACCATCGGCGGCAACGTCGCGACGAATGCCGGCGGGGTCTGCTGCGTGAAGTACGGCGTCACCCGGGACTACGTGCTCGGGATGCAGGTCGTGACCGGGACGGGAGAGCTCGTGCGTCTGGGACGCCGCACCGCGAAGGGCGTCGCGGGATACGACCTGACCGGTCTTCTGGTCGGATCCGAGGGGACGCTCGGTATCGTCACCGAGATCACGGTGCGACTGCGGCCGGCTCGCCCGCCCGAGCAGACGATCGCCGGGTTCTTCGACTCGCTCACCGACGCGGGGGAGGCGGTGCGCGAGGTCGCGGCTGCCGGGCTCACGCCGTCGGCGCTGGAGCTGATCGACCGGAACTGTCTGCGCGCGGTCGACGACTGGAAGAACATGGGGCTCTCGGCCGATGCCGCGGTCGTGCTGCTCGGGCGTGTGGACACCCCGGGCGCCGCAGGGGAGGAAGAGGCCGCCGCACTGTTGGCCGCCTTCGAGCACGGCGGTGCCACGTGGGCCGACCGGAGCACGGACGAGGCCGAGGGGGAGGCGCTCTTCGCCGCCCGACGACTGGCCTATCCGGCCTTGGAACGCCTCGGTCCTGTCCTGACCGAAGACGTGTGCGTCCCGAAAGCCGCCGTTGCGGAGATGCTCGGATGCATCGAGGCCATCGGACTCGCGAATGACGTGCTCATCGCCAACATCGCGCATGCGGGCGACGGCAACCTGCATCCGCTCCTCGTCGTTCCGGCCGGTGACGACGAGGCGCGCGCTCGCGCGGAGAAGGCGTTCACGGAGATCATCGACGCCGCCCTCGCGCTCGGAGGCACGGTCACCGGCGAGCACGGCGTGGGTCTGCTCAAGCGCGAGGGGTTGGTGTCAGAGCTCGCTCCCGCCGTCCTCGACATGCATCGAGCGATCAAGGCCGCGCTCGACCCCGCCGGAATCCTCAACCCCGGCAAGGTCATCGGGTGAGAGCGGGGCGTGCTCGTCACCGGGGTGATTCTGCTCGCCATCGCTCCGTTCGTGTCCTACGCGGTCGTGGCCTGGGCCCCGGGCTTCGCGATCGGGATCCCGTGACGCAACGCCGCCGACTCTGGCGCCCAGCCGCGGGATCGAGGATGATATCGATCATCGCCAGGACACCGTGAACGAAAGGGCGCACCGCGACGATGACGAACCTCACGATCGGAACTGTTCTCGGCGATGCCGGGGCAAGAGCCGAACTCGACGCGCGGCGTTTCAACCGCCACACCTTCTGGGTCGGTCAGAGCGGGAGCGGCAAGACGTACGCGCTCGGCGTGCTGCTGGAGCAGTTGCTGCTGGAGACGGAGCTGCCGATGCTCATCCTCGATCCGAACGGCGACTTCACCCGGTTGCGCGAGACGAGGGCCACGGCGAACGACGCGGATGTGTCGCGGATCGCCGAGGCGGACATCCGCGTCTTCCGCTCCGGCGCAGGCGCGGGCGACGCGGATCGGCTGCACGTGCGCTTCGTCGATCTGGTGCCATCCTCGAAGGCGGCCGTGCTGCGGATCGATCCGATAGCCGACGCCGAGCAGTACAACGCGCTGATCCATGTCGAGCAGGAGGCCGAGAGCTTCGACGCGCGCGACATGCTCCCCGATCTGCGGGCGTCCAACGACCCCGCCCGGGTGGGGCTGGCGAATCGGATGGAGAACCTGCAGGTCCTGGACTGGGAATTGTGGTCCCGCGGGGCCTCGTCGGTGGTGGACACGATCGATCGACGCCCGCGGGCGACGGTGCTCGACCTCGGTGGCTTCGAGCATCGGCCGGAACCGAAGGTCGCCGCTCTGGCGGTTCTCGAGCACCTGTGGTCTCGACGTGAGGAGCGGCGGCCGATACTCATCGTCATCGACGAAGCCCACAACCTGTGCTCGCCTCATCCGGAGACCGCGGTCGAACGGGCGCTCACCGAGCAGCTGGTGCAGATCGCGGCCGAGGGGCGGAAGTTCGGACTCTGGTTGCTGCTCTCCACTCAGCGGCCGACGAAGATCCATCCGAACGTGCTCTCGCAGTGCGACAACCTCGCCCTGATGCGGGTCAATGCGCCACGAGACCTCGCCGAGCTCGCCGACGTCTTCGGTTTCGCCTCGGAGGGGGCCATCCGGCGCTCCGCGGAGTTCGTGCAAGGACAGGCGCTGTTCGCCGGCGGCTTCATCGCCGAGCCGACATTCGTCCAGATGGGCGCGCGGATCACCGAGGAGGCCGGCGGCGACGTGAAGGTCCCGCTACGGGCGCACGCATGAGCGGAATCGAGGACGACGGTGCCCGGCGTGCGGAAGCGGCTTCGGGGCTGAAGACGGGGAGGTCGGCGGCGGACGACGGAATCCTGCGCGTGCATCGTGCGCTGCGCCCCGGGTTCGGGACGGAGGCGGCCGTCTACGGCACCATCCTCGTCAGCGGTCTCGTGGCCGTGTCATCCGCGCACGGCGAGACCTCGTACACAGTGCTCGTCTCCGTCGCGGTCACGGTCCTCGTGTTCTGGGGCGCCCACGTCTACGCCGGCACCGTGGCGCGAGTCAGCGACCGCGACGAGCGAGCCCGCGGAGACAGGGTCGGCGTGCGGGCAGCTTTCGCCGCGTCGGTCACGCACTCCCTCGGCATGCTCAGCTCGGCGGCCGTACCGGCACTCATCCTGCTCGCGGGGACGACCCGTGTCATCCCCGATGGATTCGCGAACGACCTCGCGCTCTGGTCCGGTGTCGTGATCCTCGCTTTCCTCGGCTACGTCGCCTTCCTCCGCCGCGGGAGCCCCCAGATCATCCGCGTGCTCGGTGCGCTGGTCACGGCGTCGTTCGGGATCGCGTTCGTCGTGCTCAAGGCCCTCGTGCACTGAACCCGTGCACCGCCGATGCCCTCCTCCGATTCGGGTGAGGGCATCGGCCTCGCGGCATCCGCCCCTGGGCAGGATGGCTGAAGGCGCGAAGCGCCCGACCGGATCCGCGGGCAGGAGACAGGAGCAGACGATGGGCGACAACACCGAGCGGGCGCGGACGACGCTCCCGATCCCGGACCGCGCGTACGCGGGGCTGATCTCGTACGACGCGAAGAGCGATGATGCGAAGTTCCCGGCGATCCAGCCGTTGCGTCCTCCAGCGGGGGCCCCGAACGTCCTGATCGTGCTGATCGACGATGTGGGCTTCGGTGCGGCTTCGGCCTTCGGCGGGCCATGCCGCACCCCGGCCTTCGAGAAGCTCGCCGCGAACGGGCTGAAGTACTCGCGTTTCCACACCACCGCGATCTGCTCGCCGACACGGGCAGCGCTGCTGGGTGGCCGCAACCACCACACCCTCGGCATGGCCGGCATCACCGAGATGGCCACCGCTGCGCCCGGGTACTCCTCGATACGGCCGAACTCCTGCGCACCGCTCGCCGAGATCCTCAAGCTGAACGGCTACTCGACGGCGCAGCTCGGGAAATGCCATGAGGTGCCCGTGTGGGAGACGAGTCCGGCCGGGCCGTTCGACCGGTGGCCCTCGCCGGGCAACGGCTTCGAGTACTTCTACGGGTTCCTCGGTGGCGAGACCGACCAGTACTACCCGACGCTGCACGAGGGGACGACCCGCATCGACCCTCCCGCGACGCCGGAGGAGGGGTATCACCTCACCGAGGATCTGACCGAGAAAGCCATCGGGTGGGTCAATCAGCAGACCTCGCTGGTGCCGGACAAGCCGTGGTTCATGTACTTCGCACCGGGCGCGACGCACGCCCCGCACCACGTTCCCAAGGAGTGGGCCGACAAGTACAAGGGCGCATTCGACGACGGGTGGGATGTCCAGCGCGAGCGCACCTTCGCGCGCCAGAAGGAGCTCGGGGTCATCCCCGCGGATGCCGAACTCACACCGCGTCACGACATCATCCCCGCGTGGGACGACATGGACGATGCGCTCAAGCCCGTGCTCGCGCGGCAGATGGAGAACTACGCCGGATTCCTGGAGCACACGGATCATCACGTCGGAAAGCTGATCGACGCGCTCGAAGAGCTCGGAGTACTCGACGACACCCTCGTGTACGTGATCATCGGCGACAACGGCGCCTCGGCCGAGGGAACCCTGCAGGGGACGTTCAACGAGTTGATCAGCCTGAACGGCATGGCCGAGATCGAGACGCCCGAATTCCTGATGGAGCGGATCGACGAGATCGGCGGTCCGGAGTCTTCGCCGCACTATGCGGTCGGCTGGGCGCACGCCATGTGCACGCCGTATCAGTGGACCAAGCAGGTGGCGTCGCACTGGGGCGGCACCCGCAACGGCACGATCGTGCACTGGCCGAACGGGATCGAGGCGAAAGGCGAAGTCCGCCACCAGTTCTCTCACGTCATCGACGTGGCCCCGACCGTGCTGGACGCGGCAGGTCTGCCCGAGCCGGACTTCGTGAACGGCGTGGCGCAGAAGCCGTTCGAGGGGGTGTCGATGCGCTTCAGCTTCGACGGCGCGGACGAGCCGGAGCGACACGAGACCCAGTACTTCGAGATCTTCGGCAATCGCGGGGTGTATCACCGCGGCTGGTCGGCGGTCACCAAGCACCGCACGCCCTGGCAGACCACGGGCGACGTCGGTATCGCGTTCGACGATGACGTGTGGGAGCTCTACGACGGTTCGACCGACTGGACCCAGGCCCGAGATCTCGCAGCCGAGAACCCGGCCAAGCTCGCCGAGCTCCAGCGCCAGTTCTTGATCGAGGCCACGCGCTACAACGCGCTTCCGCTCGACGACCGTTCCTTCGAGCGGGTGCTTCCGGACATCGCCGGTCGTCCGACCCTCGTGGGAGACAAGCAGATCCTCCGCCCCGGTATGGGGTCACTGCTCGAGCAGCACGTCGTGAACTGGCGGAATCGCTCGTGGTCGCTCACCGCGCAGATCACCGTGCCCGAGGGTGGGTCGAACGGCGTGCTGCTGAATCTCGGTGGACACTCCGGCGGCTGGGCGTTCTACCTCAAGGAGGGAGCGCCGACGTTCTGCTACAACCTGTTCGGGCTCGAATGGACGCACATCCGCGGCGCGGACGCCGTGCCTCCGGGCGACCACCAGGTGCGGATCGAGTTCGCCTATGACGGCGGCGGTCTCGGCAAGGGCGGCGCCGTGACCCTGTATACCGACGGTATCGAGGTCGGATCGGGTCGGGTTGAGCGGACCGAGGGCATCGGTTTCGGGTATGAGTACACCGACGTCGGGCAGGACAGCCTCTCGCCGGTCACGGACGACTACCCGGCGGGCGCGGCCAATGCGTTCTCCGGGGAGATCCGCTGGGTGGAGCTCGAGGCGGGGCAGGACAGCCATGATCATCTGATCGACCCGGCCACGGTTCTCCGGGCGGCGATGTACAAGCAGTAGGCGGATGCCCCGCACGGGAGGACGCAACCGCTGCGTCCTCCCGTGCGGGGCGGCCCGGAATCGTGCTCCGTCAGCCGACGCTGGCGACCGGTGCGGGTGTATGGATGCTGTTCGCGGCCGCGATCACGGCGGACATGGTGGCAGCCAGCACCGAGCGCCCCTGGCCGGCGGTCCATCGGCTCCCTCCCGGAGAGCGGTGCTCCAGCAGGGTCAGCGCGTCGCTCTCGTTGCCCGAGCCCACGCTGGTCTGATGCAGACTGACCACATCGACATGGATGCCGCGGGCATCGAGTGCGGCGGTGAGGGCCTCGACGGGGCCGACCTCGGTGTGGTCGGTGACGTGCTCGCATCCGTCGAGGCGCAGCGTGATGGCGGTGTGGGTGCGCCCGGCGCGCTCGGCGATGTCGTAGGCGAGGAGCTCGACGGCGGCGGCATCGGATGCGGGCGGGAGGTAGGTGCTTCCGAAGACGTCCCACAGCTGAGTGGCGGTGATCTCGGCACCGGTCGCATCCGCGTGGTGCTGCACGTGGCGGGCGAAGTCGATCTGCAGGCGCCGGGGCAGTTCGACGCCGTACTCGGTCTCCAGCAGGTAGGCGATGCCGCCCTTGCCGGATTGCGAGTTCACACGGATCACCGCGTCGTAGTCGCGTCCGATGTCGGCGGGATCGATCGGCAGGTAGGGAACCCGCCACTCGACCTCGTGCTCCGGGCGCCCCTCTGCCGCCGCACGGGCGCGGTGCTCGGCGAAGCCCTTCTTGATCGCATCCTGATGGGTCCCGCTGAACGCCGTGTGCACGAGGTCGCCCACGTAGGGATGCCGGGCATGCACCTCGATCCGGTTGCAGTACTCGACCGTGCGGCGGATCTCGTCGATGTCGGAGAAGTCGATCATCGGGTCGATGCCCTGTGCGTGCAGGTTGAGAGCGAGGGTGGCGATGTCGACATTGCCGGTGCGCTCGCCGTTCCCGAAGATGCAGC
Source organism: Microbacterium sp. Cr-K20 (assembly GCF_000708325.1). Taxonomy (NCBI): domain Bacteria; kingdom Bacillati; phylum Actinomycetota; class Actinomycetes; order Micrococcales; family Microbacteriaceae; genus Microbacterium; species Microbacterium sp. Cr-K20. The sequence continues at coordinate 16,031 of NZ_JARE01000050.1, forward strand.
CTTCCACCCGCTGAGCTCCGGCGAGCACGGCCAGCTCTGCGCAGGCGATCCCGGTACCGCGATCGTTGTGCGGATGCACCGAGAGGATCACCGCATCGCGGCGAGCCAGGTTCTTGTGCATGTATTCGATCTGGTCGGCGTACACGTTGGGAGTCGCCACCTCGACCGTCGCCGGCAGGTTCAGGATGACCGGGCGCTCGGGAGTCGCATCCCACAGGTCGGTCATGGCGTCGCACATGTCCAGGACGTAGTCGGGCTCGGTGAGGTTGAACACCTCGGGCGAGAACTCGAACCGCACGTTCGGCAGGTCGCCCGCGAACTCGAGCACGTCGCGACCGCCGGCGAGGATGAGCTGCTTCAGATCTGCTTCGCCGTAGCCGAGGACCATGTCGCGCCAGGTCGGAGCCGTCGCGGTGTACATGTGGATCACGACCGGATTGCGGATGCCGCGGATGGAGGCGACCGTGCGCTCGATGAGGTCGCGACGGGCCGGGGTGAAGACGACGATGGTCACGTCGTCCGGCGCGATGTCGCTCTCGGCGATGAGGCGGACGAAGTCGTGATCGGTCTGCGACGCCGAGGGGTATCCGACCTCGATCTCCTTGTAGCCCATCGAGACCATCAGCTCGAAGAAGCGCCGCTTCCGGTCGGGGTCCATCGGTTCGGCGAGCGCCTGGTTGCCGTCGCGCAGGTCGACGGGCACCCACAGGGGCGCCGCAGTCAGGCGGTGTGTGGGCCAGTCGCGCTCGATCAGGGGAACTTCCACTCGCGAGAACACGTCGCGGTAGCGGTGCGAGGGCATCTGCGAGTGCCGTTGCCGGTTCCAGGACGGTGCGTGTGCGGGTACCGGACCGGCCGGCGTGGAGATGCGGGAGGCGGGGGTCGTGGTCATGGCGGTGCTGCTTCCTTCGTTCAGAGAGGCGACCGGCGCATGTCCGACTCCACGACGGGGAGCCGGTCCGGCTATGCCCCGCCGTGGCGGCGAAGAAGAAGGTGCTCTGACATGAACATGGCTAGACTGTAGCAGAACTCCTCAGACAAGTAGACGAGGCGTCGAGGCGAGAGATCGGATGGCCGATGGCACAGGTGAAGCGCGCACCGCTGGCGGATCAGGCCGCCGAGCTGCTGCTGGAACGGATCCGCGCGGGAGAGTGGACGCTGGGGGAGAAGCTGCCCGGAGAGACGACGCTCGCACCGCAGCTCGGGGTGGGGCGCTCCACCGTCCGTGAGGCGATCCGTCAGCTCGCCGGGCGCGGAGTGCTGGCGTCGCGGCAGGGGGCGGGGGTCTTCGTCACTGCCCTCGACGCCCCGGAGGACTGGGACTCCGTCCTCCGCCGGGCCGGAGTCGTCGCGGTGATCGAGGCGAGGGTCGCGATCGAGACCGAGGCAGCGGCGCTCGCCGCGTCACGACGGACGCCCGCCGATCTGCGCGCCCTCCGCCGCGCTCTGGCCGATCGCGCCGCGCGCCGCTCCGACATCGAGAGCCACGTCGACGCTGACACGGTCTTCCACCGATCCATCGTCGCCGCAGCCCACAACCCGGTCCTGCTCGACCTGTTCGACAGCTTCACCCCGCGATTGCGGGAGGCCATGATCGAGATGCTCCGCATCCGCCGCGTGTACGGCGGCGACGAGGACCACGAGGCGCACGCCGTGCTCGCCCAGGCGATCGCCGACCGTGACGCGAAAGGCGCGGCCGACCTCAGCCGCGCCCACCTCCTCGCGCTGCGTGACGCGCTGGCCTGACGGCGGCGGTTCCGCCGCTCACCGCAGGATGACCAGCTCTCGAGTGGTCCTGGTCATGGCGACGTAGCGGTCGACAGCGCCGGTCACATCGTCGCCGAACTGCTCCGGCCGCACGAGGGCGACCAGGTCGAACTCGAGCCCCTTCGCGCCCTCGGGGGTCAATGACCGCACTCTGTCGGTCGGTGCGAAGCCGGGGTCGCCGATCACGCACGCCACGCCGTCGGGATGCGCGTCGAGCCAGGCATCCAGCACCGCCGGCAGCGATGCGGTCTCGCCGAACCGGACCGGGACCCCGCTCTCGCGGACCGACGTCGGCACGTTCGCGTCCGGGATCGCCGCGAGCACCAGGGGTGCCGCCGTCTCCATCACCTCCGCCGGTGTCCGGTAGTTCACGCCGAGGTGGGTGATCCGCACATCGCGCAGACCGATGCGCATGAGCCTCTCCTCCCAGGTCTCGGTGAAGCCGTGCCGTGCCTGCGCGCGATCGCCGACGACCGTGAAGCTGCGCGAGGGGCAGCGGGCGACGAGCATCCGCCATTCGGCATCCGTCAGCTCCTGTGCTTCGTCGACGACGATGTGTCCGAAGGGGCCGGCCAGCTCGTCGGGTGTGAGTGCCGGCGGGGCGTCGACGCCGAGCAGCACGTTCCGTGCGTCCTCCCCGCGCAGGATCGACATCACCTTCATCTCGCTGTCGTCATCTTCGATCAGGTGGTCGACGACGTGGGAGATCTGCTCCTGCGCCGAGGCGATCACGGCCTGACGGCGGTGCTCCTCGCGCACGGATTCCGGGTCGCCGATGCGGCGCCGCGCCGCGTCGAGGAACGGGAGGTCCGCCGTGGTCCACGGCGCCGTCCCTTCCCGGTGCAGCAGCGCGACGTCGTCAGTGGACAGCCCCGGAGCGCTCTGCCGGAGCAGATCGGGTGAGCTCCACATCCGCTCCACCACGGTGGTTGGGGACAGCAGCGGCCAGGCCCTCACGAACGTCCCGGTGAGCTCGTCGTCCTGACGCAGCCAACGCCGGATCGCGTGCGGTGGCACCTCCTCGTCGTCGACCTGATCGACCAGGAGTTCCAGGATCTCCTCCCACACCTCGTCGCGCGCTTCGTTGTGCGACGCTGCGGGGTCGGCGGCGGCGAACACCTCGACCCACTCCTGGCGGCTCAGCCAGAGGTCGGCCCAGGGGGACTCCAAGCGCGTGGCATGCTGCGGCGGATGCTCGAAAGACCGCGCCGCGGCATCGAGCATCAGGTCGGGGGAGAGGGAGGCCTTCAGTGAGGCCACGCGCGGATCCGGCTCCTCGCCGGCTGTCACGCCTTCGGGCACCAGGTCACGCAGGGTGCACAGTCGCACCGTGTCCTCGCCGAGGCTCGGCAGCACGTCTTCCACATAGGCGAGATAGTGCGCGTTCGGCCCGACGAGCAGCATGCCCCCTGCGCCCTGTGTCAGGCGCGGTTCCGCGTACAGCAGCTGCGCGGCCCGGTGCAGAGCGACGACCGTCTTTCCCGTGCCCGGACCGCCGTCCACGACGAGCGCACCGGGCGAGGGCGTGCGGATGATCGCATCCTGGTCGGCCTGGATCGTCGCGAGCACGTCGCGCATCCGCGAGGTGCGGTGCGTGCCGAGGCTGGCGATGAACGCGGACTGATCGTCCAGGGACGCTGCGCCGTCGAACCCGGCGGGGGTGAGCGCCTCGTCCCAGTAGTCGTTGATGAGCCCGTCAGTCCAGCGGTATCGACGACGCGAGACGATGCCGCGCGGATCCTCCATGGTCGCGGCGAAGTACGGTTCGGCCGCCGGGGTCCGCCAATCGACGAGCAGCCGGGTGCCGTCCGCCGCAGCCAGCCCCGTGCGACCGATGTAGATCGGTTCGCCCTCTGCCGGCGTCATCCGGCCCAGGCAGATGTCGATGCCGAACCGTTGCAGGATCCGGAGCCTCCCGCTCAGGCGTCGGATCTCCAGGTCGCGGTCCACGGCACTGTCGCCGAATCCCGCACGCTGGCGGCGCACCTCGGCGAGACGTCGGGCGACCTCGGCGCGCTGCTCCTCCAGGGTGTCGGCGATCCGTCGGAGATGCTCGCGGTCGGCATCGAGAAGGGCGGGGGTGGCTTTCGCACTCAGATTCTCGGGCAGGTGGAAGGGATCGAAAGGCATGGGTCTCCTTCACGCGCGAGGGCCGGATCGCACGAGCGAGGGTCGATTCTGCCGCAGGGAGGGGGCCTTGCGGCAAGCCCCCATCCCGGAGATATCCTGGAAATGGAAGGACGCGGGGATCACGCTGACGCATTCGACCGACTGCCCTCCCTGCGGAGCACACCATGACGCATCGCATCGGCTATCTCATCGGAAGTCTCGCGCAGGACTCGATCAACCGGATTCTCGCGAAAGCGCTCGTGGGGCTCGCGCCGCCCAGCCTGGAGCTCGTCGAGATCCCGATCCGGGACCTCCCGCTCTACAACCGCGACGATGAGCTCGATCCGGTAGCCGCGGTGACGGAATTCAAACGCGCCATCGAGGGTTCCGAGGGGCTGCTGCTGGTGTCGCCCGAGTACAACCGCTCCATCCCCGGTGCGTTGAAGAACGCGATCGACTGGGGTTCCCGCCCCTGGGGCCACAACTCCTTCGCCCGCAAGCCCACCGGCATCATCGGCGCTTCCACCGGAGCCATCGGTACGGCCGTCATGCAGTCGTCGATGCGCAGCGTCCTGAGCTTCCTCAACGCCCCGCAGCTGAACGCCCCGGAGGCGTACATCACGTTCGATCCCGAGGCCTTCGGTCCGGATGGCGAGGTGAAGGATGCCCGCACGCGCGAGTTCCTCCAGCACTACATGAACGAGTACGCCGCCTTCGTCGAGCGGGTGCTGTCGCTCACGGCACCGGGTCACGTCGGGGATCAGGGCTAGTCGGCGGGGGGGGTATGCCCTCCCGAACGATCCGCCCCAGACGGTACCGCCGAGAGGGCTGACCGTCCTTCCCGGACGGTTGGGGAGGCGGCGAAGTTCTCGCTGCGCTCTCGGCTGATCTCCCCAGATCTCAGCCTGTAGCCCCCGCTACCTGAGCAGAGTACCGCTTAATCGGCTTGTCCGCCATTTGGGGGACAAAGAAATTTACGAATGTTGCGATTCCGGTCGCCTGTTGTCTTCCCGGCGGCGATGCCTAGGGTGGACTCATGGACAGAATGCTCGTGCTCCCCGCTCAGGTCGCCATCACCCACGGCCACCGGGTCGAGGTGACGGAGCAGGTCGATCCGCTCACCGGTGAACCCGTCGTCCTCGCTCTCGTCGACCTCGACACGGGCATCCGCTACCGCCGCACGGAGGAGCCGGGCGGCGACTTCTCGCGATGGATCGGCCGGGTGCTGGAGTGCACGGTGACCATCGGCGGGATCGGGGCGCGCACCACTCTGCTGGTCGATCCCATCGGCCCCGGAGCGACCGGAGCCAAGATCGCGCTGCGCGGCGCCGACGCGGCCGCCGATGCGGCGAAGGCCGAAGCCGACCGATGGGGTGGCGCGGATCGTCCCCCGGTGGAGGAGCCCGAGCGCTTCTGGTGAGATCGCCCCGGGGGCGCTGAGGCCCGTGTCGTCAGCGGAAGTCCCTGGACCGATGCGTGAGGCCGGTGCGCAGATCCTCGAAACCGTCGGCGAGCACATTGACCACGCCCTCGGCCGACCGCTCCAGGATGCCGCGGATGATGAGCGCCGGTGATTCCCTGGCGACACGGCGGTAACGGTTCCAGACCCCGGCCGAGCAGACGATGTTCACCAGGCCGCTCTCGTCCTCGAGGTTGACGAAGGTGATCCCGGACGCCGTCGCCGGCCGCTGGCGATGGGTCACGAGGCCGGCGACCTCGATACGGCGACCGACCTCGTGGCCCTGCAGATCGGCGGCGGTGAGCACCCCGCGGGTGCGCAGCGCCTCCCGGAAGTGCGCCATCGGATGGTCGTCGGTCGACACTCCGGTCGCCCAGAGGTCCGCCGAGAGCCGCTCGTAGCTGGTCTGATCCGCGAACAGGGGCGGCTGCACGGCGACGGTGGTCCCCGGAAGGAAGCGGGAGCGGTCGTCCGCCGCGGCGCCGGCGAGCCAGATGGCCTCTCGGCGCTCCAGTCCCAGGCAGTCGAAGGCGCCGGCGGTGGCGAGCGCCTCCAGCTGCGTGGCGGTGGCATCCGTCCGGCGGACCAGATCGTGCAGGTCCCGGTAGCGTCCACGCGCCTCACGCTCGGCGACGATCTTCTCCGCCATCGGCACGCCGATCCCGCGGATGCCGCTGAGCCCGAGCCGCACCGCGGATCCGCCGTCCCGCCGATGTGCCGCGGACTCGTCCGGGGCCTCCCTGTCGAAGCGGAGGGTGGGCGGTTGCGGATCGTCGAGGCAGTCCTCCCGGCCGGTCGGCCCCTGCGCGGATGCGCCCTCGTCGAGAGGCTCCAGCATCTCCGTCGCCCCCGAGACGTGCAGATCGGGGCGACGCACCTCCACCCCGTGCCGTCGGGCATCCGCGGTGAGGGTCGCCGCGGAGTAGAAGCCCATGGGCTGAGAGCGCAGCAGGCCGGCGAGGAAGGCGGCGGGGTAGTGCAGCTTCAGCCAGGAGCTGGCGTAGACGAGTAGAGCGAACGACAGTGAATGCGACTCCGCGAAGCCGAAGTTGGAGAACGCCTGGATCTGGGCGTAGATGCGATCGGCAGCCTCATCGACGAGGCCGCGCCTGGCCATGCCGGCGTACAGCTTGTCCCTGACCTTCTCGATCTTCTCCAGGCCGCGTTTCGATCCCATGGCCCGGCGGAGCAGGTCGGCTTCGTCGGCCGTGCAGTCGCCGATGGCCGTCGCCATCTGGATGAGCTGCTCCTGGAAGATCGGGATGCCCAGCGTGCGTTTGAGGATGTCCTCCAGGTCGCTGTGCGGGTAGGGGATCGTGAAGTCCACGGGCTCCTCGCCCCGTGCCAGGCGCCCCCGGTTCTCCTCGTCGACACGATCCTTCGCCATCTTGCGCCGTACGAAGGGGTGCACGGCCCCACCCTGGATGGGACCGGGACGGATGAGCGCGATCTGGATGGCGAGGTCGTAGAAGCAGCGGGGCTGCAGGCGGGGGAGCAGGCCGATCTGCGCACGGGACTCCACCTGGAAGACTCCGATCGAATCCGCGCGACAGAGCATGTCGTACACCCCCGCCTCCTCTTTGGGGATGCTCTCCAGCGTCCACTCCTCGCCGGTGTTCTCCTGGATCAGGTCGAAGCAGTGCTGGAGAGCGGCGAGCATCCCGAGGCCCAGCAGGTCGAACTTCACCAGGCCCATGAAGGCGGAGTCGTCCTTGTCCCACTGGATGACGGTGCGGTTCTCCATGCGGGCGTGTTCCACCGGTACGACCTCGCCGACCGGACGCGCGGTGAGGACCATCCCGCCGGAGTGGATGCCGAGGTGGCGGGGTGCCTTCAGCAGCTCACCCGCATAGGCGAGTACGTTCTCCGGGATCTCATGACCCTCGACGGGTTCGAGCCCCACGCCCCAGCCGTCGACCTGGCGGGACCAGGCATCCTGCTGACCGGGGGAATGGCCGAGCGCCCTCGCCATGTCGCGCACCGCGTTCTTCGGACGGTACTGGATGACGTTCGCCACCTGCGCCGCCCGCTCCCGCCCGTACTCCCGGTACACCCACTGGATGATCTCCTCGCGTCGGTCGGAGTCGAAGTCCACGTCGATGTCCGGCTCCTCCGTCCGCGTGGTCGCGAGGAAGCGCTCGAAGGGGAGGCGGTAGAGGATCGGATCGACCGCGGTGATCCCCAGCAGGTAGCAGACCGCGCTCGCCGCGGCCGACCCCCGGCCCTGGCAGAGGATGCCGCGTCTGCGCGCCTCGGCGACGATTCCGTGCACGATCAGGAAGTACCCCGGGAAGTCCTTCTCCTCGATCACGTCCAGCTCGCGTTCGATGCGGCGGTGGCCGGCGTCGTCCAGCCGGGGGTACTTCGACGGCACGGCCTCCCAGACCAGGTGGCGCAGCCAGCTCATCGGCGTGTGCCCCTCCGGTACCTGCTGCTGGGGGAGCGCCGGTCGTGCGAGACGCAGGGGGAAGGCGGATGCCGCGGCCAGCTCGAGCCCGTACGAGATCGCGCCGGGGTAGCGCTGGAAGCGGGCGGACATCTCGGCTCCGCTGCGCAGATGCGCGCCGCCGTGTGCGGGCAGCCAGCCGTCGAGCTCATCCATGCTGCGCACCGCGCGGACCGCGGCCACCGCCTCGGCGAGCGGTGCCTGTGCGGGGGTGGCGTAGTGCACGTTGTTGGTCGCGACCACCGGCAGCCGCATCCGACGGGCGTGATCGGCGAGGGCGTCGTTACGGCGGGTGTCCAGGGGGTCGCCGTGGTCGAAGAGCTCGACGGCGACGTTGTCGGCTCCGAACAGGTCGACGAGGGAGCGCAGCGGAGTGGCCGCGTCTCCGGCCGCGAGCCCACGGCGCACCGCACCCTTGCGGCATCCGGTCAGGATCGTCCAGTGCCCGCCCGCGCGCGCGGCGAGATCGTCGAGGTCATAGACGGGACGCCCTTTCTCTCCACCGCGCAGCTGTGCGGCGGAGATCGCGCCCGAGAGCCGGTGGTAGCCCTCCATCCCGCGAGCGAGGACCAGCAGATGCTCCCCGGCGGGATCGGCGGAGCCTCGTTGCGGTGCGGGCAGGTCGAGAGACAACTCGGCTCCGAACACCGTCTGCAGCGGACTCTCCATGAGGTCGGCGACCTCGGCGAAGCGGGCCGCGCCGTAGAAGCCGTCGTGGTCGGTGAGGGCGAGGGCGGTCAGGCCGAGGCGGTCCGCCTCGGCGAGGAGGTCCTCGGGGGAGGAGGCGCCGTCGAGGAACGAGTACGAGGAATGGGCGTGCAACTCGGCGTAGGGGACCGCATCCTCGGGGCGTGTGATGGCGGTGGGAGGAGTGCGCTTGCGGCGCCGGCTCACCGGCCCTGGATCCGTCCGCTGGCCGCGCGGCTCGGCGCCGGGAGGGGGCGGGGGCGACTCCTCGCCGCTGAGGGTGCGCTCCAGGTCTTTCCAGGAGAGGGGCGGGTTGTGCCAGCCCATCAGCGATACCTCCCCTCGGCCCACCAGCGCTCGCCGGTGTGGAAGACCAGCCAGGCGCGGTCGCGGTCGTCGACGATCTGCAGTCGGTGCCCGCGCTTGCCCCCGCCGGACGCCCAGCGACGCTCGTGGATGGGCCAGGGGCCGGCCCACGCCTGCACGGCCGCCCCGTCGATGCGGGCGGGATCGCTCGAGAGCGCCCCGCGCTCATCGACGGTGATCGTGGTCTCGTCCGCGGACAGCACTCCGATCGGACGCGGCGGGCGGAACACCTCTGCCGGGAGCGGATCGGGCAGGCTCCCCGGCCAGGGCGATTCCGGGTCGCGCGGGGGGACCGTACGCTCACCCCAGGGCGTGAGCACCTGCCGATCGGCGAGCCAGCGGCCGCCGGAGACCGCGGCGGTGACGACGCCCTGATGGCCCAGCATGGTCTGCACGCGGGAGACCGCATGGTGCAGGCGCTCGTCGGTGCCGGATCCGAAGAGCCCCGGCTGGTGATGGGCGGCGTCGTCCACGGCGGCGGGGACGATGCGCACCGCCATGATGCCGCCGAACGCCCGTGCCTCATCGACCGGCTCCTTCGCCGACTGCGCGGCCAGTGCCTCCAGCTGCCAGCGCACCCGGTCGACGAGGTCGGAGGCGTCGAAGCACGTCGGATGCAGCCAGGACCGGGAGAAGACCACGCCGTTGTCATCGGTGAGATCGATCCGCACCTCCGTGCACACGACCGAGGCGTCGCCGAGTGCGAGCATGACCGCATCCGCCGTCTGCCGCACCGCGAAGGCGACCTGATCCGCTCCGGCCAACGGTGAGTCGAACTCGATGTCTCGAACGAGCTCGGGGTCGGGCGGACGCGGCGTCAGCGGGCGGGAGTCGGCGCCGGCGGCGAGAGCGTGCAGACGTGCGCCGTGTTCACCGAAGCGGTCGCGCACGTCGAGCGGGGCGAGCGCGGTGAACTCGCCGAGGGTGCGCACCCCGAGTCGCACGAGGAGGCCGGCGATCTGCTCGTCGCGCAGCACCTGCACGGGGTAAGGGGCGAGGAACTCCCGGGATCCTCCGGGCGGCACGACCGTGCAGGGGGTGGGGCCCCGCGCGGCGATCTCGGCGGTGAACGTGCCGTCCGCGACGCCGATGCGCACCTCGGGGAGACCGGCCTCCGCGAGGACGGCGGTGAGCGCCTCTGCCGCCTCCGCCTCCCCGCCGTGATAGCGGGAGATGCCCCGGGCGCGGACGATCGCGAGTCCCGGTCGCAGCAGTGTCACCCCGGGCGCATGCTTCTCGATGAGGTGCAGCACGGGGAGGAAGGCACGCTCGTCGCGGTCGGGGTCGTGGGGGAGCACGCGCAGCGAGGAGAGATGGCCCTGTGCGACGCGGCGGCGCTGACCGGTGCGCACGCCGTGCTCTCGGGCGGAGGCGGTGCAGGCGACGATCGTGTTCGCCTGCACCAGGGCGGTGGGCGGGTGCGGAGGCGGGCTGCCGAGCGCGGCCCGCAGGGGCCAGTCGGGGAACCACAGCACGAGCACGCGGAGCGGGCTGTTCATCCGGCTTCCGCCCATCGCAGGAGTTCGGGCCGTGCGGAATCGTCCTGGCCGACGATCTCGGGCGGGAGCGCGGGCAGCGCGGTGAGCTCGGCCCCGACGGTCTCGACGGCGCCGTGGCCTCCCGGCAGCCGCACCTGCACGCTCGACGGGCGAGAGGTGTGCCGGGTCTGCGCGGTCACGGTCACCGTGCAGTCGGAGAGCAGGCCCCAGCCGGCGCCGAGGCCGTGCCAGTGCGGGTCCTGCAGGCGTATCGTCCCCTCGCTCTGCGGCCATCGTCCGATGCCGGGCGTCTCGGTGACCAGGAGCGTGCATCCGCGATCGCGCAGGCGTGCGCTCAGGCGGGAGACATCGGCATCCCGTGCCCGTGTGGCGGGGTGCACGACGATCAGGGGTACGACCTCGGCCAGCGCGGAGGTCGCCGCGAGCCAGCGTTCTCCCGGGTCGGGGACGAGGATCAGACGGGCGAGATCGATGCCGAATGCGGCCGCCGCTTCGACGCCGAGTGTCGGCATGCCGACGACGGCGCACCAGTGCCCCTTCTGCGATGCGGCGCTGAGCAGTGCGAGCACGAGGCTCGGCGAGGGGGAGACGGTGTAGGAGGTGCCGGTCTGCAGGCCCTCCTCCGGAAGGAGGGCGGAGAAGGCGGGGTCGAGGGGGAGGAGCGTATGCTCGCTGCGTCGCCGTTGCATCCGGCTGATCTCACGGCGCAGTCGCAGCACTTCTCCCGCGCGGGAGTCGCTCCCCGGCGAGAGGGAGGCCAGCGCATCGAGACCGATCACCCTGCATCCTTTCTCGAAGATATATTCTAATATAACAAGTCGTGTGGATGACGATAGTTCGTACATCGGACATCGGCGGAGTTCTCCACAGGGCGTCGGCACCGCGCCTGCAGATCTCCTAACCTGCGCGTATGGACCCCCGGCTCGCACTCCTCTCGCTCGTGCACGTGATGCTGGCGGGCGTCGGTGGATGGCTGATCGTGATCGATGCGCGCACGCACCGCCTCCCGAATCGCATCGTGCTGCCGACGCTCGCCGCCCTGATCGTGCTCGGTGCCGGCGACGCCCTGGTCACGGGGCAGAGCACCGCGTTCCTGCGCGCCCTCCTCGGCATGGTGATCCTGGGTGGCTTCTACGCCGTGCTGCGGGGGACCAGTCGTGCGGGGATGGGTGGCGGCGATGTGAAGCTCGCCGCGGTCATCGGGTTCGTGCTCGGCTGGCACGGCTGGCAGTCGCTCGCGATCGGAGCCGCCTCGGCGTTCGTGCTCGGGGCGCTCTACGCGCTCGTGCTCATCCTCCTGCGCCGAGCACACGGGGCCACCCGCATCGCCTTCGGACCGTGGATGATCGTCGGCGCGCTCCTCGGCATCGTCCTCGGCTGAATCCGTCGGGCCTCGCACGGATAGTCCGATGTCGGGGCTACCCTGAAGCACATGGCACTTGCACGGCTTCACGGCGGCCCGCTGGACGGGCAGATCATCCCCCTCGGCGACGCGGACGACAAGCTGATCGTCCCCTACAGCGAGACGCAGGTGGTGTACAACCGCCGTAGCGAACCGCACAACACCGGCCCGAACGATGGGCCGACCGAGGTCGACTACTGGTTCGAAGAGTCTCTCGAGGATCTCACTCTCAACGACGATGACTGAACCGTCCCGCACGGTCGAGGTCGAGCGCAAATACGACGTCGACGGCGAGACCCCGCTGCCGGTCTGGGAAGCGATCCCCGGGGTCGACGCCGTCACCGCCGGGGAAGCCCGGGCGCTCGACGCGCAGTACTTCGACACCGCCGACGGCGATCTCGCCCGTGCTGGGGTGGCGCTGCGCCGTCGCACCGGCGGCCCGGACGAGGGCTGGCACGTGAAGGGACCGCGACAGGGCGACGGCCGGCTCGAACTCGGCTGGCCGCTCGGTGAGGGCGACGAGCTCCCCGGGGCCGTGGCCGACACCGTGTCCGCCTGGACGACCGCGCCACTCACCCCGCTCGCCCGCATCCGCAACGACCGCACCGCCTACCTGCTCACCGGTCCCGCGGGAGTCGTGGCCGAGTTCGTCGACGACCGGGTGCAGGCGACGGATCTCCGCAGCGACGTGCAGCGCGAATGGCGCGAGTGGGAGATGGAGCTCGGTCCCGCAGCCCCGGCAGACGACGAGGCGCGCGCCGCCTTCTTCGCTGCGGTGGAGCGCGCCGTCCTGGCCGCGGGAGGCCGGGAATCGGCATCCGGCTCCAAGCTCGCCCGCGCTCTCGGCTTCTAGTCAGACGGCCGAGTCGAACGCAACCCCTTTCCCCGGGACGACACCGCGTGCTTGAGTGACAGCATGAGTCGACCGCCTGTGCTCCGATCGCTGCAGACGATCGTCCCCGACACCGTCCTCGTCCAGGAGCAGGTGCGCGACGTCTTCGCCCAGCAGCCCGACCTCGGGCGCTTGGCGCAGCGGATCGTCACGACCTCGTTCAACGTCTCGGGCATCGACCGGCGCCACACCGTGATCGACGAGTTGTCGCTCGAATCCGACGTGGCCGATCCCATCTTCTTCGACCGGCGTTCCGGTGAGCTGCTGGCTCCGGGCACGAAAGCGCGCAACGACATCTACACCCGGGAGGCCGCCCGGCTCTTCGTCGACGTCGCGCGGCGGGCCCTCGACGCCGATCCCGAGATCGGCCCGGAGGATGTGACGCACGTCATCACGGTGTCCTGCACCGGCTTCCACGCTCCCGGACCGGAGTACGAGATCGTGCGCGCTCTCGGGCTGTCCGATGCGGTGCAGCGCTTCCACCTCGGGTTCATGGGCTGCTACGCGTCGATGCCGGCGCTGCGGGCGGCGAGTCAGTTCTGCATCGCCGACGAGAACGCGGTCGTCCTGGTCGTCAGCGTCGAGCTGTGCACCCTGCATCTGCGCTCCTCGGAGAACCCGGACACGATCGTCGCCTCCTCCCTGTTCGCCGACGGTGCGGCGGCCGGCATCGTCACGGCCCGCGACCTTCCGTCGACATCACCCGCCCTGCGGTTGGACCGCTTCCACACGGCCATCGCCCCGGAGGGCGAGAAGGACATGGCCTGGACGATCGGCGACACCGGATTCGAGATGATCCTCTCCACCGCCGTCCCGCAGATCATCGGGGAGACCATCATCGGCGCGCTCCGGCCGCTGTACTCCGCTGATGCGGAGATGGCCGAAGCTTTCGAGGCGGGGCGGGTGGGGGAGAAGGTCGAGCACTGGGCGATCCACCCCGGGGGCCGCAGCATCCTGGACCGGGTGCAGGAGCGGATGCATCTCAGCGATGCGCAGCTGCACCCCGCCCGCGAGGTCCTGCGCGAGAACGGCAACATGTCCAGCGCCACGGTGCTCTTCGTCCTCAAGCGCATCTTGGAGGAGGAGGGCGCGGCAGCGGGCGAGCGCGTCGCCGCGATGGCATTCGGGCCAGGGCTGACCGCCGAGAGCGCGCTGCTCACCGTCGTCGCCCCCTCGGCCTCATGAGTCCAGCCCTGGCGGTCAGGGACGTCGAGACCCGTGAGCTGATGGACGACCCGCACGCCGATGCGCGAATGTTGGCGCGGACCTACGGACGCTTCGGCTTCGTGAACGCGCTGGTCTCGCGTCCTGGCACCCTCTATCGCCGCGATATCCTCCTGCGTGCGGAGCGTGCGGGGCGGCTGCGCATCCTCGATATCGGCGCCGGCGGCGGAGACCTCTGCCGCCTGCTCGCGGGGCGGCTGCGTCACGACGGGTACGACGCCGAGATCACCGCACTCGATGCCGATGAGCGGGCGATCCGGTGGGCCTCGGCGCACGACCGCGGCGCCGGCATCCGCTATCGACGGGCGCTGACCACCGAGCTGGTCGACGCGGGCGACACCTACGACGTCGTGCTGTCCAACCACGTGCTGCACCATCTGGACGAGGACGAGCTCCAGACGGTGCTCAGCGACTCGATGCGGCTCGTCGCGCCGGGCGGGCTGGTGTCCCACCACGACATCGCCCGGAGCCGAACCGCTCATGTGCTGTTCGCCGCGGCGACCTGGCCGATCTCGCGCACCCTCCTCGCCGACTCGTTCATCCGCGAAGACGGTCTCATCAGCATCCGACGCTCGTACACGGTCGCCGAGCTGACGGCGATCGCTCCGACCGGGTGGACCGTCCGCGGGGGACTGCCTTCGCGACTGGAGCTGCGGTGGGAGGAGGGCAGTGCCCGATCATGACGTGCTGATAGTGGGAGCAGGGCCCGTCGGTCTTCTCCTGGCCTGCGTGCTGCTCCAGGACGGATTGCGGGTGGTGGTCTGCGAGCGGCGCACGGATGCCGACGATCGGACCAGGGCGATCGGCATCCATCGGCCGGGGCTGGACGCTCTCGATGCGGTCGGAATCGGGGCGGACGTCCGGTCGGAAGCGCTGCGGCTCGCAGGCGGAGAGGTGCGCAGTCGCCGCAGGACCCTGGCCACGCTGGCCTTCGCGCCGGATCGCCCCGTCCTGATCCTCCCGCAGCCGCGGACGAGTGCGCTGCTCCGAGCCCGCCTGCAGATGCTCTCCCCGGATGCGTTGATCCCCGGGTGCACGGTGCAGAGTGTGCGGGAGACCGCCGATGCTGTTCAGGTCTTGACGCAGAGCGGGGCGGGACCGCGCACGTTCACGGCGTCGATCGTCGTGGGGGCGGACGGGGTGCGCAGCCGTCTGCGCGATGAGCTCGGCCTCGGCTGGGGCCGTCGTCCGGGACGCGCGTCGTACTCGATGCTCGACGTCGCAGACGCGTCACCGGGTGAGCATGCCGTCCTGCACTGCGAACCCGCCGGTCTCGTCGAGTCCTTCCCGCTTCCCGGTGGAGTGCGGCGCTGGGTCGTACGTGAAGGGTCCGACGGGGATCTGCGTGACCCCGAGGCCTTTCGCGCCGTGATCGAGGCGCGCACCGGGATCGGCATCCCGCTCCCGCCCGATGCGGAGCCGACCTCCTTCATCGCCGCGCAGCACCGAGCGACACGGCTGACCAGGGGCCGGGGCGTGCTCCTCGGAGACGCCGCGCACGAGATCAGTCCCATCGGCGGGCAGGGGATGAACCTGGGGTGGGTGGATGCCCGACGCCTCGCATCCGAGCTCGCGCGGCCGCTGCCGCATCGGATGCCGGAGCTGGCGAGGTTCGAGTGGCACGTCCTGCGCTCTGCGTCGCGCGCACAGCGGCGCTCGGCGTTCTACATGTCGATGGGTGCTCCGGCGCCGATGCCCGTGGTCCGCAGCAGGGAGCTCCTGATGCGCGCACTCGGCTCGCCGCCGGCGCGAGGATGGACGGCCGGACTCCTCACGATGCGCGGTCTCTGACGTACGGCCTCTGACGCACGAAGGCCCGGTCCGCAGTGCGCGGGACCGGGCCTTCGAGGGGGTGGATCAGAAGTTGATCATGTGGCCGGCGAGGCCGTGGAAGCCCTCCTGCAGCGCCTCCGACAGCGTCGGGTGCGTGTGCACGTTGCGGGCCAGCTCCAGAGCCGTGAGGTCCCACTTCTGGGCCAGCGTCAGCTCCGGCAGCAGCTCGGAGACATCCGGGCCGATCATGTGGGCGCCGATGAGCTCGAGGTGCTCGGCGTCGGCGATCAGCTTGACGAAGCCGACCGGCTCGCCCAGACCGTGCGCCTTGCCGTTCGCCATGAACGGGAAGGTGGCGACCTTGATCTCGCGCCCCTCGTCCTTGGCCTGCTGCTCGGTGAGGCCGAACGAGGCCACCTGCGGGGAGCAGAACGTCGCGCGCGGCATCATGCGGTAGTCGCCCAGCGTCTGCGTCTCCGCGCCGCCGATGGTCTCGGCCGCGACGACGCCCTGTGCCTCGGCCACGTGGGCGAGCTGCAGCTTGGCGGTCACGTCGCCGATGGCGTAGATGCCCTCGACGTTGGTGCGCATGTGGTCGTCGATGTCGATCGCGCCGCGCTCGGTCAGCTTCACACCCGTGGCCTCGAGGCCGAAGCCCTCGATGTTCGGGGCGAATCCGACCGACATGAGGACCTTGCCGGCCTCGATCGACGACTGCTGCCCGTCCTTGGCGGTGTAGGTGACGGTGACGGACGAGCCGTTGTCGACGACCGACTCCACCTTGGTGGAGGTGAGGATGTCGACGCCGTAGTTCTTGTACTGCTTCGCGATCTCCTTCGACACGTCGGCGTCCTCGTTGGGGAGCGCGCGGTCGAGGAACTCGATGATCGTGACCTTCACGCCGTAGTTCGTCATCACGTAGGCGAACTCCATGCCGATGGCGCCGGCGCCGACGATGACGATCGATTCGGGCAGCTCACGGCTCATGATCTGCTCTTCGTACGTGACGACGTTCTCGCTGAGCGTCACACCGGGCAGCAGGCGCACCTTGGAGCCGGTCGCGATGATCACGTTGTCGAAGGTGACCTCTTCAGTCGAGCCGTCGGCCTTGGCGACCGAGATGGCCTTGGGGCCCGTGAAGGTGCCGCGACCGTCGTACTCGGTCACCTTGTTCTTCTTCATCAGGAAGTGGATGCCCTTGACGCGGCCATCGGCGACCACGCGGCTGCGGTCGAACGCCTTGCCGTAGTCGATCGTGAACTCGCCGGAGATTCCGAAGAAATCAGCCTTGTGATTCAGTGTGTGCGCGAGCTCCGCGTTCTTCAGGAGCGCCTTGGACGGGATGCAGCCGACGTTGAGGCAGACACCGCCCCAGTACTTCTCCTCGATGATGGCGGTGGACAGACCGAGCTGCGCGCTGCGAACCGCAGCGACGTATCCGCCAGGACCTGCACCAAGGATGACGACGTCGTAATGTGGCATGCCTTAAGCCTATCGCTCTACGGGGGCGTCGGAACCGGTCGCGGAACCGCCACGACGGCGGCTCACGACGATCCACGTGACCACGCCGGCGACGACCAGCACCGCGACGATCACGAGTACCCAGATCCACGGGGACCCACCTTCGGCGTCACCGGAATCCGCCGCCGGCGTCGTGGTCGCCTCGGGGGCGGCAGTCTGCTCGGCCGTCGGTGCCGCGGACGTGGGGGCGGCAGTGGGTTCCTCTGTCGGAGCCGCGTCGTCGCCGACGGTCACGGTGAAGGAGTACTCGCCGGAGGTGGGATGACCGTCGCTCGAGACGACCTTCCAGATGACGTGGTACTCGCCGGCCGGGCCCGAGCCCTGCAGCGGCTGGGTGACGATCGCGCCGTCGACCGTCGCTGCGCCGTCGGTGATCGAGGAACCGTCGGGGTCGGTGACGACGACCTCGGTCGCGCCGTCGCCGTCGATGAGCTTCGCGCTGAAGGTGAGTGTCAACGCCGAAGGCACGGTCTCGATGGACTCGTCCGCGGCCGGAGACGACGACACGAGCGCGTCGTGCGCGGAGGCCGAGAGCGGCGAGAGGAGAACGAGGAACGCAGCGAGCAGGGTGGCGGCGAGGGCGATCGGGGTCGCCGGGCGCCGCAGGGCTTTGGTCTTCACGGCTCCACCCTAGGAAACACCGGTATGTGGTGGCTGAGTGCGAAAGCGGCCTCCCGCGAGGGCCTCGGCATCCGTTAGTCTGGACAACCAAGGAGGGCACAGTGACTGACAGCGACAGCCGACCGGCCGGAGAAGCCGCGATCCACCGTTCCGGTGAGCAGAGACATGACGTGACGCAGACGTTCGGGCACGATTCCGACCTGTCATTCGTGCCGTTCGGGGTGGAACTCACCGATGTGGAGCAGAGCGCGATCAGCGCCCTCCCCGCAGGATCGGCGTTGCTGCTGGTCCGTTCCGGCGCCCTCGCCGGTGCGCGCTACCTCCTCGACACCGATGTGACCACGGTCGGCCGTCACCCGGAGGCCGACATCTTCTTCGACGACGTGACCGTGTCCCGTCGTCATGCCGAGATCACCCGCACCGGGTCGACGTTCGAGATCATCGATCAGCGCTCGCTCAACGGAACGTACGTCAACGGGGAGCGCGTCGACCGCAGCCCGCTCGTGGACGGCTCAGAACTGCGTGTCGGCAAGTTCCGCCTGAACTTCTTCGCCTCCCCTCGCGATCGCGCGGCGGCGAACGACTGATGGCGGCTACTCCCGCCCGCGAACGTTCCGCGTCCGCGGGCTTGCTGAGCATCGGCCAGGTCCTCGCTCGGCTCACACCGGAGTTCCCCGACCTCACCTCCAGCAAACTGCGCTTCCTCGAGGTGCAGGGCATCGTCAGTCCCTCTCGAACCGAGTCCGGCTACCGCAAGTTCTCCGCGTCGGACATCGAGAGGCTGCGGCTCGGCCTCACCCTGCAGCGCGACCACTATCTTCCGCTGAGCGTGATCCGCGAGCAGCTCGACGACGTCGATGCGGGTGGGGAGGCGACACCGCTCGCTCCGCCGCCCTCGATCACGCCGGCGCCGCGTAGATACCGTCGCGACGAGCTGCTGGCCGCAGCCGGTGCGGGCCCGCAGCTGCTCAACGATGCGATCAGCACCGGCGTCATCATCGCGCAGGAGAGCTACCAGGAGACGACGGTCACGCTGCTGCGCGGCCTCGTCGCCCTCGACCGCCACGGCATCGAGCCGCGGCACCTGCGTTCCCTGCGTCAGGGGGCGGAGCGCGAGGTCGCGCTCATCGAATCGGCGATGTCCGCGCTGCTGCGTCGGACGGACGCACCGTCTCGCGCCAAGGCCAGCGAACTCGCGCCCGAACTGGCGACGAAGATCGACGAAGTGCGCTCGCTCTTCGTCAGGGACGCACTGGCACGAGTGCTTTCGTAACGAACTGGTTGCGACACACCTTCGCGGTCCCGCGGATGTGATTGCCGGTGCCCAGGCACTGCTCTACCGTGGAAGATAACCGTTCCAGGGAGGATTTCAGATGAATGCGGATGAGCTCGCAGGAGACCCGCGGTTCGTACCCGAACTCCTCTTCACCGACGGTCTTCCGGCCATGGATGACGAGGTCGGCTACCGTGGCGCGGTCGCCGCTCGCGCCGCCGGCATCACCTACCGTCAGCTGGACTACTGGGCGCGCACCGAGCTGGTGGAACCCACCGTTCGCGGGGCGAACGGTTCCGGCTCGCAGCGTCTCTACGGCTTCCGCGACATCCTCGTGCTGAAGCTCGTGAAGAGCCTGCTCGACACGGGCATCTCGCTGCAGCAGATCCGAACGGCCGTCGACGAGCTGCGACGTGCGGGTATCCGCGACCTCGCCGGTACGACGCTCATGAGCGACGGCGCGTCGGTCTACCTGTGCACCTCGAACGACGAGGTCATCGACCTCGTGAGCCGCGGCCAGGGCGTCTTCGGCATCGCCGTCGGCAAGGTCCTCCGTGAGGTGGAGTCGACGCTGGTCGCATTCGATGCGACCGCTCCGGATCCGGTCGACGAGCTCTCCGCCCGTCGGACCAAGCGCTCCGCCTAGATCGCGCCTCCGCGTCATACAGAAAACGGCCGTCCTCGATGAGGATGGCCGTTTCGCTGTGCGCGTGGTGACGGTCAGCTCTGCGGACCGCTCTCGGGGACCGCGATCCGACCGGTGCGGATGATCCTGTCGAGCAGTGAATCGAAGTCGGCCGCCAGTTCCTGGGCGGAATCACCGGGCCAGATGTGCAGCGGCTTGGCCGCACCCTGCGCCTGCTGCAGCGAAGTGCGCTCCGGCAGCTGCGGGGAGAGCACGAGAGGGCCGAACATGTCGCGCAGTTCCTTGATGCGGAACTGGTGCTCGATGGACTGTGGGCGCACGCGATTCACGACGATGCCGAGAGGCTGCAGTCGGGGAGAGAGACCGCGACGGATCTCCTCGATGGCGCGAAGGGCGCGATCGGCGGCGGCCACGGAGAAGAGACCGGGCTCGGTGACGACCATGACGCGATCGCTCGCGGCCCAGGCGGTGCGGGTCAGGGCGTTCAGCGAGGGTGCGCAGTCGACGAGCACGAGGTCGTAGTCGGCCTCGACGGAGGCGAGCGCCTCCTCGAGCTTCCAGACGTCGCGCACGCTCGGGTGCGGGCCGTCGAAGTTGATCGCAGAAGGGCTCCCGATCAGCACGTCGATGGTGCCGGGGTGGACCTTCGCCCAGCCGCTGGAGGTGATCGCCTGACGGACCACCTTCTCTTTCGGGTTCGCCAGGACGTCGGCGATGTTGAGTCGTCCGGCCACCTGGATGTCCATCCCGGTGGAGACGTCGGACTGCGGGTCGAGGTCGACGACGAGAGTCCGGACGCCTCGGGCGAAAGCCGCTGAGGCCAGCCCGAGTGTCACGGTCGTCTTGCCGACGCCCCCCTTGAGAGAGCTGACGCTGAGTACGTGCACGGACACCACGTTACCTTCCCCTAGGCTGAGGGAACACTCAGCCCCGCCCCATGCGCATCGAAAACGCTGCGCATCGAGCTTTCAGAGGTGTGCATGTTCCAGAAGATCCTTGTGGCGAACCGCGGCGAGATCGCGATCCGCGCATTCCGTGCAGCAGTCGAAGTGGGGGCGCGCACCGTCGCGGTGTTCCCTCATGAGGACCGCGGCTCGGTGCATCGGCTCAAGGCCGACGAGGCCTACGAGATCGGGGAGCGCGGCCATCCGGTGCGCGCATACCTCAACGTCGACGAGATCATCCGCGTCGCTCTCGAATCGGGAGCGGATGCGATCTACCCCGGATACGGCTTCCTCTCGGAGAACCCTGAGCTGGCCGAGAAGGCTGCAGCCAACGGCATCGTGTTCATCGGTCCGCCCTCCAACGTGTTGGAGATGGCGGGGAACAAGGTCGAGGCGAAGCGTCATGCGATCGAGGCGGGCGTGCCCGTCCTCCGATCCACGGAAGCCTCCGACGACGTCGATGCTCTCGTCGCCCAGGCGGAGGACATCGGGTTCCCGCTCTTCGCCAAGGCGGTCGCCGGCGGCGGCGGTCGCGGCATGCGCCGTGTCGAGACGTTCGGTGATCTCGCCCCCGCGCTGGCCGAGGCCATGCGCGAGGCGGCCAGCGCATTCGGAGACGCCCGGATGTTCCTCGAGCAGGCGGTCGTGCGCCCGCGGCACATCGAGGTGCAGATCCTCGCGGACAAGACCGGCGAGACCGTGCACCTGTTCGAGCGCGACTGCTCGGTGCAGCGACGTCACCAGAAGGTCGTGGAGATCGCTCCGGCTCCGAACCTCGACGACAGCGTCCGCACCGCACTGCACGGGTACGCGGTCGCGTTCGCGCGGTCCATCGGCTACGAGAACGCCGGCACGGTCGAGTTCCTGCTCGAGACGGCGGGGGAGCGCACGGGCGAGGTCGTCTTCATCGAGATGAACCCGCGCATCCAGGTGGAACACACGGTCACAGAGGAGGTCACCGATGTCGACCTCGTGCAGAGCCAGATGCGCATCGCGTCCGGTCAGACCCTCGCCGACCTCGGCCTGCAGCAGGAGAACCTGCATCTGCGTGGCGCGGCGCTGCAGTGCCGGATCACGACGGAGGACCCGACGCAGGGCTTCCGCCCCGACACCGGGAAGATCACGACCTACCGCTCGCCCGGTGGCGCCGGCATCCGTCTCGACGGCGGAACCGTCCACCAGGGTGCGCAGATCAGCCCGCACTTCGACTCCATGCTGGCGAAGCTGACCTGCCGTGGTCGCGACTTCCCCGCCGCCGTCGCCCGAGCGCGTCGCGCCCTGGCGGAATTCCGCATCCGCGGGGTCTCCACCAACATCCCCTTCCTGCAGGCACTGCTGGAAGACGACGCATTCATCGCGGGCGATGTGAGCACCTCGTTCATCGACGAGCGGCCCGAGCTTCTGCGCGGCCGGGTGTCGAAGGACCGTGGGACGAAGTACTTGAACTGGCTGGTCGATGTCACCGTCAACAAGCCGCACGGCGCCCACCCGGGTGTGATCGATCCCTCGTCGAAGCTGCCGACGGTCGATCTGACCGCGGAGCCGCCGGCAGGCTCTCGTCAGCGGCTCCTCGAACTCGGGCCGGAGGGCTTCGCCCGCAGCCTCCGCGAGCAGACCGCACTGGCGATCACCGACACCACCTTCCGGGATGCGCACCAGTCCCTCCTGGCGACCCGGGTCCGCACGAAGGACCTCGTCGCCGCCGCTCCCTACCTGGCGCGGCTGACTCCCGGCCTGCTGTCCGTCGAGGCCTGGGGCGGCGCGACCTACGACGTCGCCCTGCGGTTCCTGGGTGAGGACCCGTGGGAGCGGCTCGACAAGCTGCGTGCCGCATTGCCGAACGTCGCGATCCAGATGCTGCTGCGCGGCCGCAACACGGTCGGCTACACGCCCTACCCGACGGCGGTCACCGAGGCGTTCGTCGCGGAGGCGGCTGCCAGTGGCGTCGACATCTTCCGCATCTTCGACGCGCTCAACGACGTGGAGCAGATGCGACCGGCGATCGAGGCCGTCCGCAAGACGGGCACGGCTGTCGCCGAGGTGGCGCTCTGCTACACCGGCGACCTGCTCGACCCCGCAGAAGACCTCTACACGCTCGACTACTACCTGCGCCTGGCCGACCAGATCGTCGAGGCGGGCGCGCACATCATCGCGATCAAGGACATGGCGGGCCTGCTGCGCCCGGCGGCCGCGGCGAAGCTCGTCGCAGCGCTGCGTGAGCGGTTCGACCTCCCGGTGCATCTGCACACGCACGACACTCCGGGTGGTCAGCTGGCCACGCTCCTCGCAGCCAGCGCCGTCGGCGTCGATGCCGTGGATGCGGCGTCGGCACCTCTGTCCGGCACCACGAGCCAGCCGTCCCTGTCTTCGCTCGTCGCAGCTCTCGCGCACACCGAGCGGGACAGCGGGATCTCGCTCGACGGAGTGTCCGACCTCGAGCCCTACTGGGAAGCGGTGCGTCGGGCGTACGCTCCGTTCGAGTCCGGGCTTCCGGGGCCGACGGGGCGCGTCTACCACCACGAGATCCCCGGCGGTCAGCTCTCGAATCTGCGTCAGCAGGCGAAGGCTCTGGGCCTCGCGGACGACTTCGAGCTCATCGAGGACATGTACGCAGCCGCCGACCGGATCCTGGGACGCGTGCCGAAGGTGACTCCCTCCTCCAAGGTGGTCGGCGACCTGGCCCTTCACCTCGCAGCCGTGAAGGCGGATCCCGCCGACTTCGAGGCCAACCCGGAGAAGTACGACGTGCCGGATTCGGTCGTCGGCTTCATGGCGGGCGAGCTGGGCGATCTGCCCGGCGGGTGGCCGGAGCCCTTCCGGACGAAGGTTCTCGCCGGACGCTCGGTGCGGCTCGGTCTCACGGAGATCACCTCGGAGGACGAGGCAGCACTCGCCGGAACCAGCGCCGAGCGGCGGACACGACTGAACACCCTGCTGTTCCCCGGACCGACCGCGGAATTCGCGCAGCGCCGTGAGCTCTTCGGCGATCTCTCCGTGCTCGACACCAGCGACTACCTCTATGGCTTGGTCGCAGGGCAGGAGCACATGATCGAGATCGATCGGGGAGTGCAGCTCTACGTCGGTATCGAAGCGATCGGTGAAGCGGACGACAAGGGCATGCGGACCGTGATGACGACGCTCAACGGACAGCTCCGCCCCGTGTTCGTGCGCGATCGCTCGATCGTCGTCGACGCGCACGAGGTGGAGAAGGCGGACACCTCTGTTCCCGGGCAGGTCGCGGCTCCGTTCTCGGGGGTCGTGACTCTGAAGGCCGAAGTCGGCGCCGCAGTGCGGGCCGGGGAGCCGGTCGCGTCGATCGAGGCGATGAAGATGGAAGCGGCCATCACCGCGCCCGTCGACGGCGTCATCGAGCGCCATGCGATCGCCGAGACGCAGCAGGTGGATGCCGGAGATCTTTTGGTCGTGATCCGCCCCGCGCACTAACCTTGTGCGGGCGAGGCCTGCGACCATGTGCGCATACCCGAGGCCCGCACAGGCTGGGAGCGAGATCGTGACACCGAAGAACATCACTGACCCCGACGAGAGCCCGCTGGGGGTGCTCGATGAAGCCGCGTCACTCGACACGGCCGGCATCGGCATCCTCGGCGGGACCGCGCAGGTCAGCGTGACGCTGCCCAAGGACGAGGATGACGACCTCACCGACGACGGGGTCGTCGAGGGAGAGGTGGTCGGCGACCTCGTGATCGACCCTCCCGCTGCCGTGCAGCCCGCGGTGGCGCCCGCGTCCGCGGCGAAGCCGTTGGCCTCGGGGGAGCCCGCCGTGGAGGCTACCGCCGCTCCGACCGAGCGTGCGGCCCCCGCGAAGAAGCCGAAGAAGCAGAAGGCAGCGGCGAAGACCCCGACCCCGACCCCGGTCCCGGCTCCGAAGAAGGTCGAAGATCTCGGGCGTCCGGCGAGAGGGGTCGACGAGACCGCGGTCGAGAAGCCCGCGGTCGACGAGCCCGAGCCCGAGGCCGAGGTCGTCGAGTCGGCGGTCGTCCACGCCGCCGCGATCGACGAGGCCCCGGTGTCCTCGCCTCCGCTGGTCCATCCGCGTTCGGAGAACATCATCGATGCCGTGGTCATCGAAGAGCCCGACGCCACCGCGCTCGTCGCTACGCCGGACGACGACGAGCAGTCCGAAGAGGCTGCCACGGCGGAACGCTTCCTCGCCAGAGCGAAGGCCGATGCCGCACCGGCGCCCGCTGCACCGGCGCCCGCTGCGTCCGTGCCCGCCCGAGCGTCCGTCGAGAAGGAGAACAGGTCCGTGTCCACTCCCGATGAGAACAAGTCCGTCGCCTCCCAGCCCGTCCGACCCGCTCCGCGCGTCGACGTCACGCTCACGTCCAAACGTCTGGACGACCTGGGCGATGCCTCGAGGGAGTCGGCTGACCTGCTGACCGCCGACCGGCTGCTCGACCCGCACCGGCTCGCGAAGCCCGAACCGGAAGGCGCGTGGAGCCACTTCCTCTATGCCGTCTCCGGGCGGCGCATCAACATCGGAGACGGGCGCCGTGCGCGCGAGCGCAAGGCCCTGTCGGCGCGGATCGCCGCTCCGCTCGCCGGCGGAGCGCGGTTCGTCCCGGTGCTCTCGCGCAAGGGGGGAGTCGGCAAGACGACG
Organism: Microbacterium sp. Cr-K20; assembly: GCF_000708325.1. Classification (NCBI taxonomy): domain Bacteria; kingdom Bacillati; phylum Actinomycetota; class Actinomycetes; order Micrococcales; family Microbacteriaceae; genus Microbacterium; species Microbacterium sp. Cr-K20. The sequence goes on from NZ_JARE01000050.1 coordinate 41,281, forward strand.
ATCACCGCGCTGCTCGGCATGGCTCTCGCCGACGCACGCGAGGATCGCGTGATCGCTGTCGACGCCAACCCCGATCGGGGCACGCTCGCTGAGCGCATCGTGCGTCCGCACCACAGCAAGTCCGTGCGCGACCTCGTCCGCATCCATGACGACGTCAAGGGATACCACGACATCTCGGCCATCGTCGCCAGGGACGCGACACGACTCGACGTGCTCGCCTCCGACTCCGACCCGCGCATCGCCGAGGCCTTCAGCGACAGCGACTACCGTGACGTCGCCGGTGTCGCCGCGCACTACTACTCTCTGGTCCTCACGGACACCGGAACCGGCATCGTCCACTCGGTGATGTCGGCGACCCTCGACCTCGCGGATCAGATCGTCATCGTCTCCGGACTCAGCGTCGACGAGGCCCGGCTGGCCTCCGAGACCCTCACCTGGCTCGAGACCAACGGCTATGCGGAGCAGGCGCGCGACGCGATCGTGGTTCTCAACCAGTCGACGCCGGGAACCCCGTTGGTGCGACTGAACGAACTCCAGGCGCACTTCGCCACCCGTGCCCGCAGCGTCGTCCGTGTCCCCTACGACCCGCAGATCGCGGGTGGAGGGACGATCGTGTTCGCGAACCTGCTCCCGGAGACCCGGATCGCCGCCCGAGAGCTGGCGGCACTGCTGGTCGAGGGCCTGCGGGCGAAGGCTGCCTGATGGCGGTTCGTGAGATCCGCATCTTCGGCGACCCGGTTCTGCGCAGCGTCTGCGCACCGATCGACGAGATCGACGACGGTGTGCGGGCGCTCGTGGCCGACCTCGTCGACACCGTCGAACTCCCCGGACGTGCCGGCGTCGCCGCCCCGCAGATCGGTGTCGCGCTCCGCGCCTTCAGCTACAACATCGACGGCGACATCGGGTACGTGCTCAACCCCGTCCTCACAGAGGTGCGCGGTGAGCCGCAGCCGACGGGGGAGGGATGCCTCTCGGTTCCCGGCCTCTGGCACGATGCCCAGCGCTACCCGTGGGCGCGCGTCGAGGGCATCGACCTCGACGGCGAGACCGTGGTGCTCGAGGGCGAGGGGCTGCTCGCCCAGGCGCTGCAGCACGAGACCGATCACCTCGACGGCAAGCTGTTCCTGACGCGTCTCGACCCGGAGACCCGCAAGATCGCTATGCGCGAGGTCCGCGAGAGCGCCTGGTTCTGAACATACGAAGAAGGGCCCCGCGCGAGCGGGGCCCTTCTTCGTGAAGATAGTCCGTCGGAGCGTCAGCCGCCGATCGCCACATTGGTCGTGGCGACGGGCTCGTCGTAGATCGCGGCGATCTCGTCGGCGAAGTCGTTCATGATGACGTTGCGCTTGATCGAGAGCTTCGGCGTCAGGTGACCGGAAGCCTCCGTCCACTCCGAGTCGAGGATCGTGAATTTCCGGATCGACTCGGCACGCGAGACGTGGGCGTTCGCGATGTCCACCGCTCGCTGCACCTCGGCACGGACAGCGGCGTTCTTGGACGCGTCCTCGAGCGACATCTTCGCCTCGAGGCCGTTGTTCGCGAGCCACGTCGGGAGCATCTCGGGGTCGAGGGTGACGAGCGCCGAGATGAACGGACGCTGGTCGCCCACCACGACGACCTGTCCGATGATCGGGTTGGCGCGGATCGGGTCCTCGAGTGCTGCGGGAGCGACGTTCTTGCCGCCGGCGGTGACGATGATCTCCTTCTTGCGTCCGGTGATCGTGAGGAAGCCCTCGGAGTCGAAGCTGCCGATGTCACCGGTGTGGAACCAGCCGCCCTCGCTGAAGGCTTCCGCCGTCGCTTCGGGGTTGTTCCAGTACTCCTTGAACACGTTGATGCCGCGCACTTCGATCTCGCCGTCGTCGGCGAGGCGCACGCCCACACCCGGGAGCGCAGGGCCGACGGTCCCGATCTTGGACTTGTCCGCCAGGTTCACCGTCGCGGGTGCCGTCGTCTCGGTGAGACCGTATCCCTCGAGGATGACCACGCCGAGGCTGTGGAAGAAGTGACCCAGCCGCGAGCCCAGGGGAGCGGAGCCCGAGACGGCATACACGACGTTGCCGCCCATCGCCTCGCGGAGCTTGCTGTACACGAGCTTGTTGAAGAGGGCGAACTTGAGCTTCATCCCGAACGGGATCTTCTTGCCCGCCTCCAACAGCTTCGAGTGCTCGATGGCGACGTCGGCCGCGGCGCGGAAGATCTTGCCCTTGCCCCCGGCCTCGGCCTTCTGCTCGGCGGAGTTGTACACCTTCTCGAACACGCGGGGCACGGCGAGAAGGAAGGTGGGCTTGAACGACCCGAGCGCGGGCAGGAGCTGGCGCGTGTCCGGCTGGTGACCGGTGCGCACCCCGGCGTGGATGTCGAGGATCGAGATGAAGCGCGCGAACACGTGCGCCGTGGTGATGAAGAGCAGCGTGGAAGCGCCGGGGGTCTGTACGACGGCGTCGAGCGCCTTGGCCGAGTTGCGGGACAGCTCGACGAAGTTGCTGTGCGTGAGCACGCACCCCTTCGGCCGCCCGGTCGAGCCGGAGGTGTAGATGAGTGTCGCGATGTCGGAACCGACGGCGAGGGTGCGGCGTCGTTCGATCTCCGCGTCGGTCACCGAGGCGCCCTGAGCGGTCAGGGTGTCGATGGCGCCGAGGTGCAGCTGCCAGACCTCGCGGAGCAGCGGCAGGTCCCCGCGCACCTCATCGACGCGTGCGAAGTGCTCGGAGGTCTCCACGATCAGAGCGATCGCACCGGAGTCTTCGAGGATCCACTGGATCTGCGACGGCGAGCTGGTCTCGTAGATCGGCACCATCACCGCGCCGGCGTAGAAGAGCGCGAAATCCACGAGCGTCCACTCGTACGTCGTGCGTGCGAGGAAGCCGACCTTCTCGCCGGGCTGGATGCCGGCCGCGGCGAAGCCCTTCGCCAGAGCGACGACGGCCGTCTGGAAGTCGGCTGCGGAGATGTCGCGCCAGCCGTCGCCGTCGGGCACGGAGAAGAGCGCACGATCCGGAGTGGCTTCGACGCGCTTCACCAGCAGGTCGGCGACGTTCGCGTCGGGATCGGCGGGGACGATCGCGGGGACTTCAAACTGGACCACGGCAGCTCCTTCGGTACCGGTCGGGCACGGGTGTCCTTCGAGTGTAGGGCATGGAATCGGGTCGCGCCTGAGGTGAGACTCAGTCGCTCCTGAGGTCGAGAACGCGAGATCTCCGAGGCACGGGGCGCGGCGGCGCTAGACTTCACCTCGATGTTCTACTGGCTGATGAAGTACGTCGTAATCGGCCCCGTGGTCAAGGGTGTCTTCCGCCCCTGGATCGTGGGGCGGAACAACGTGCCCGCGAACGGTGCGGCGATCCTCGCGAGCAACCACCTCTCCTTCGCCGATTCCATCTTCCTGCCGCTGGTCATCGACCGGTCGATGTCCTTCCTCGCGAAGAGCGACTACTTCACCGGGCGCGGACTCAAAGGCTGGGCGACGAAGTTCTTCATGAAGGCCACCGGTCAGATCCCGATCGACCGGTCCGGCGGCAAGGCCTCGGAGGCCTCCCTGAACACGGGGCTTCAGGTGCTCGGCGGTGGCGACCTGCTCGGCATCTACCCCGAGGGCACGCGCAGCCCCGACGGCAAGCTGTACCGCGGTCGAACGGGCATCGCCCGGATGGCGCTCGAGGCGAAGGTCCCCGTGGTCCCCGTGATCATGGTCGACACCGACACGGCCATGCCGATCGGCAGGCGCCTGCCGCGCATCGTGCGCGTCGGCATCGTGATCGGGGAGCCTCTCGACTTCTCCCGGTACGCCGGCATGGAGAACGACCGCTACATCCTCCGATCGGTCACCGACGAGATCATGGTGGCCCTGCAGCGCCTCGGCGAGCAGACCTACGAGGACGTCTACGCGTCGACGGTCAAAGACCGCCTCCCGACCCGCGTCACATAGCCCTCGGCGCGCGTCTGGGCAGTACGCGCGACCACTAGGCTGGAACGCATGCTCCCGCACCACATCGAAGCCCTTGATGCATGGCGCTCGCTTCCCATCAAGCAGCAGCCGCAGTGGCCCGACGCGGACCGCGTCGCCGACGTCTCCCGTCAGATCGCAGGCCTCCCGCCGCTGGTGTTCGCGGGTGAGGTCGACAACCTCCGCGAGCGCCTCGCGCGCGCCGCCTCCGGGCAGGCGTTCCTCCTGCAAGGCGGAGACTGCGCCGAGACCTTCGCGGGAGCGACGGCCGAGCAGATCCGCAATCGCATCAAGACGGTGCTGCAGATGGCCGTGGTGCTGACTTACGGTGCGTCGATGCCGATCGTCAAGATGGGCCGCATGGCCGGTCAGTTCGCCAAGCCGCGCTCCAGCGACAACGAGACGCGTGGCGAGGTCACCCTGCCCGCGTACCGCGGCGACATCGTGAACGGCTATGACTTCACCGAGGGATCCCGCACGGCGGACCCTGCTCGTCTCCTGCAGGGGTACCACACGGCGGCATCCACGCTGAACCTGATCCGTGCGTTCACGCAGGGTGGGTTCGCCGACCTCCGCGAGGTGCACTCGTGGAACAAGGGCTTCGCGCAGAACCCGGCCAACCAGCGTTACGAGCGCATGGCGGCCGAGATCGACCGTGCGATCAAGTTCATGGAGGCGGCGGGTGCCGACTTCGATGAGCTCAAGCGAGTGGAGTTCTTCACCGGCCACGAGGGCCTGCTGATGGACTACGAGCGTCCGATGACGCGCATCGACTCGCGCACCGACACCCCGTACAACACCTCCGCGCACTTCCTCTGGATCGGCGAGCGCACGCGGGAGCTCGACGGCGCGCACGTCGACTACTTCTCCAAGATCCGCAACCCGATCGGAGTGAAGCTCGGACCGACGACGACGCCCGAGACCGCTCTCGCCCTGATCGACAAGCTCGACCCCGAGCGCGAGCCCGGTCGACTCACCTTCATCACGCGGATGGGTGCGGGCAAGATCCGCGACGCTCTGCCGCCGCTGCTCGAGGCCGTCCGTGACTCCGGGGCACAGCCGCTGTGGGTCACCGACCCGATGCACGGCAACGGCATCACCACGCCGACCGGATACAAGACCCGTCGCTTCGACGACGTCGTCGACGAGGTGCGCGGCTTCTTCGAGGCGCACCGTGCGGTCGGCACGTTCCCGGGCGGGATCCACGTCGAGCTCACCGGGGACGACGTCACCGAGTGCCTCGGCGGGTCCGAGCAGATCGACGAGGCCGCGCTGGCGACCCGCTACGAGAGCCTGTGCGACCCGCGCCTGAACCACATGCAGTCGCTCGAGCTGGCGTTCCTCGTGGCCGAGGAGCTCGAGAAGCGCTGACGCTGTAGACGAAGAGGGGGCCGGAATCGGATTCCGGCCCCCTCTTCGTGCGTCCGGCCTCAGCCGGAGAAGCTCATCGTGAGGGTGATGGTCGTACCCTTGCGCTGGGCGTCGGTCGGGCTGTACGACTCGACCTTCGTGTTCTCGTTGGCGAAGAGATCCCACACCGAGTCCGGGAGTCCGGTGCCGCTCGTGTAGGACCACTTGAAGCCGGCGTCGTTGAGCGCACGCGTCGCTTCGTCACGGGTCTTCCCGGACACATCGGGCACGTCGAACAGCGGGGGACCCTGGGAGATGATGAGCTGCACGGTCTCGCCGGGGCGCCACGCGCCTTCGGTCGGTCGATCCGCGATCCCGATGACCCGGTCCTTTCCGATGCCGTCACTGGTCTGGTACAGGCTCTCCGGATTGACCTTCAGCCCCTTGCCCGTGAGCGCGTCCGTAGCCTGGGCGACGCTGAGGTCGCTGACATCGGGAACCGCGCCGCGCGACACCTGGATCGTCGCCGTGTCGGTCTCATGGACCGTGCAGCCCTCGGCGCAGCCGAACGCGTCTCCGCCGTCGCGCGGCGTGATGCGGACATTGATGACCTTGCCGTCGTCGAGGTCGCCGAAGTACTCCTCGTCGTCCGTGAGTTCGAGGTTGGCCGCCTGCAGCGCCGCGCGGACGTCGTCCGACGCCACGCCGGCGACCGGGGCGATGTCGTGGGATGCAGGACCCGACGACACCACGACCGTGACGGTCGTCCCCTTGTCGAGGCGGGCACCTTCTTCGGGGTCAGTCTCTATCACCGCACCGGCCTCGACATCGACGGAAGGCTCGTCCTTCTGCGTCGGGACGAACCCGGCGTCGACCAGGAGGGCCGCGGCCTCGTCGTACGTCTTGCCGGCGACACCCGGCACGGCGATCAGTGAGCCGGGGCCGGATCCGAACCACCAGCCCACACCGCCGGCGAGCACCGCCAACAGCAGCACCAGTGTCAGGAGGAACGCTCCGCGGGCCCGGCGCTTCGACGCTCGGCGTCGAAGGAGCGTCGCGTTGTCGATCTCGGCAGGGACCGGTGCAGTCGGATCCGCGATGACCATCGTCCCCGGCATCACCTTGGTGAGGTCTCCGGAGTCGGCATGGCTGTGTTGCGGAGCGGTCGCTCTCGCTGCGGTCGGGGTGACACCGAGTTCGCGCTCGATGGCACGCAGGCGCTCAAGCATCTGCTGGGCGTCGTCCGGTCGCTCGTCGGGAGACTTCTCCGTCGCCCAGAGCACGAGTTCGTCGAGCTGTTCCGGCACGGCGGGGTTGCGCACGCTCGGACGCGGCACCGACTCGGTGGCGTGCTGGAACGCGATCTGCATGGGCTGCTCGCCCTTGTAGGGCTGCTCGCCGACGAGCATCTCGTACAACATGATGCCGAGGGCATAGATGTCGCTGCGGGCGTCCGCGGTCCCGCGGGTCACCAGCTCGGGGGCGAGGTAGGCGATCGTCCCGAGCAGCTGCTGCCCGGTCGCCGTGTTCGCCGTGGTCGCTCTGGCCAGCCCGAAGTCGCCGATCTTGATGCGGCCGTCCTCCGCGAGGAGCACGTTCTCCGGCTTGACGTCGCGGTGCACGATTCCGGCGCGATGCGCGGCCGAGAGCCCGGCGAGGATCGCATCCATGATCGTGATCGTCTGCGGGATGGTGAGTCGCTTCTGCTCACGCAGCAGCTCGCGCAGCGTGATGCCGGGTAGATACTCCATCACGAGGTAGGCGAGTTCGCCGTCCTGCCCCTGATCGAAGACGTTGACGACGTGCGGATCCGCCAGCCTGGCGGCTGCGCGGGCCTCCTGGATGAAGCGGCTCTGGAATGCCGAATCGTCGCTGAGGTGGGCGTGCATGACCTTGAGCGCGATGCGCCGCTCGAGGCGGAGGTCGGTGGCGACGTAGACCGTCGCCATCCCTCCGCGAGCGATCCGAGCACGGACGCGGTAGCGACCGTCGACAAGCCGCCCGATGAGGGGGTCGGCCTGCTGATTGGTCGTCACGTCAGAATTCTATTGAGAACTGCCTGAAAGACAGGGGAGCGGCTCACCTCTCGGCCCTGCGGATTTTATGGAAGTGGTCAGCCGTGGAGGGCGAGCCAGCTGTAGGCCTGCGTCTCCCACTGCCCGTACTTGTCCGGATAGGCGGAGATCTGCACGGCCTGAGCGGCGGATGTGAACGGCATGCTCTCCCACCCGGCGATGTCGAGCAGACCGCGCGTCATGTGTCCGTTCGGGTCGTTCCGCCCGCCGTAGAAGACGCGGGTGCTCCGGTCGGCGTCCATGATCTGCGCCGGCGTTCCCCACCCGGTGCTCGGACGCTGCTGGAAGATGCCGAGCGAATCGCGGTCACCCCAGTCGAGGTTGCGGAGACCCGATTCCACCATGCCGGTCGCGAGTGCGAGGGCGATTCCACGATCGGGGATGCCGAGCTCTCGACCGACGCGGATGATGAGCGCGGCGTTCGCCGCCTGCTCGCTGTCGAGGGTCGCAGACCGCTGTCCGCCCACCGTGGCTGTTGCCGCTGCGGGAGGTGCGGCAGCAGGTGCCGCACGAACAGCGAGCTTCTGCCCGGGGTAGATGATCGAGGACGGGCCCAGTCCGTTCAGGGCGAACACCGTCTGCGTGGTGATGCCGTACTTCTGGGCGATCCCGTAGACGGTGTCGCCGGCGACGACCATGTGCGATGCCGTGGCGGCGGGCGTGGTCGCGGACGCCGGTGCTGCTGCCGGTGCGGCGGCGGGCGCAGCCGAGCCGGTCACCGCCAGGGCCTGTCCGGGGTAGATCACCGATGCGCGCGTGAGCCCGTTCGCAGCCAGGACCGCATCGACGGTGGTTCCGTACTTCTGCGCGATGGCGTACACGGTGTCGCCCGCGACCACCTTGTGCGAGGTGGAGGTCGCAGCGGCAGGAGCGGGAGCAGGGGCGTGTGCCGTGGCTGCTGTCCGCAGCGTCAGAGTCTGGCCGGGGTAGATCACCGAGCGCCAGGAGAGACGATTCCAGGTGAGCACGTCGACGGTGCGGAGCCCGAACCTCGAGGCGATGGACGAGACGGTGTCGCCCGGGCGCACGACATAGTTCGCCGGTGCGGCCTGGGCGGGCACCACGCGCACGGGCGTGCTGCGCTGGCGATCGACCGGAGCGAGATCGGTGGTCGTCGCGGCGGCTTCGGTCGGCGCGGCGGTGAGAGTGGCGGCGAGAGCGCCGAGCACGGCGGCGGGCACTCCGAACTGCAGGCTTCGCGTCCGACGCGTGGCGGTCTTGGTTCTCAAGGCGGGCCCCCTTTTCGAGCACTTCACGCTGACACGGATGTAAACGGAAGTCAACAGAAGTGACGCAAGTGAAGGATGTGACTGGAGAGGCGACATGCGATGCCTCTGCAGAGATGAGATAGTGGGCAACGTGTCTGAGAACGTTGCTGGAACCCCCGCCGCCGCTGATGTCGAGTGGCTGACGATGCCCGATCTCGTCGAGGTGCTCGACGAGCCCCTCGGTCGTGTCCGCCGCCTGATCGACGACCACTATCTGGTCGGGTCGCGTCGCAGCGGCACCTTCGCGGTTCCGGCGGTGTTCATCGTCGACGGGCATCCGCTCAGCTCGCTGCGGGGGACGATCATCGTGCTGCAGGATGCCGGCTTCTCCGACGATGAGCTGATCGACTGGCTCCTCACGGAGGAGGAGACCCTCGGTCGCTCGCCGATCGACGCGCTGCTGGCCGGGCACAAGAGCGCGGTCCGGCGGCTCGCGCGCACCCTCGCCTGAGACGGGTTCCGCGTCAGGCGGAGCGGACAGTGGCGGCTCGCGCCAGCTCGCGCAGCTCGCCGACTGCCGCGTTGTCGAGGCGAGCACCCGACAGGGCGCGATCCGCTTCGCGCGCATAATCGGCGATCATCGCCTCCACCCGGTCCAGTGCACCGGAGTCGGTGATGGTGGCCTGCAGGAACGACACCTGCTGCGCGGTCAGCTCCGGGTCGCCGAGCATCTCGTCGAGAAGATTCCGCGCCGACGGGTCGAGGGCCTGCCGGGTGAGGGCGATGAGTACCGTGCGCTTTCCCTCTCGAAGATCATCCCCGGCCGGCTTGCCCGTGACGGACGCGTCTCCGAAGACCCCGAGCACGTCGTCGCGGAGTTGGAAGGCCATGCCGATCGGGTGGCCGAAGCGACGCAGCGCCGCCGTCTGATCGGGCTCGGCGCCGGCGAGGGCCGCGCCCAGGACCAGCGGCTGCTCGATGCTGTACCTGGCGGACTTCAGCGACGCCACGCGCAGCGCTCGCTCGGCATGGAGTCCACCGTCGTTGACGCTCCAGGCCGACTCCTCGGCGATGTCGAGAAACTGCCCCGTGGTTACGTCTCGGCGCATCCTGGCGTATTCGGAGCGCACGTCCCCGGCGTGCGGGAGCCCCTCGAGGGCGGACTCGAGCAGGTCGTCGCTCCAGGCGACGAGGAGATCACCGAGGAGGATGGCCGAGGCGCGTCCGAAGGCCTCGGCGTCTCCAGACCAGCCGGCAGAGCGATGCGACGTCTCGAGGGCGCGATGGGCGGCCGGGCGCCCGCGGCGCGTGTCCGAGTTGTCGATCAGATCGTCGTGGACGAGTGCGGCCGACTGGAAGATCTCCAGCGCGGTGCAGATGTCCCAGAGGGCATCCGTCTCGGTCGCGGTGCGATCGCTGAACCGGGTGACGGCGCGCCAACCGGCGTGACAGAACCGGGCACGCAATCGCTTCCCGCCTTCGAGCGTGCCGGCAGCGGCATCGAGGAAGGAGGCGGCATCCGGGCCGTACTCCGTGGATTCCTCGCGCATACGGGTGAGGAATCGGTCGAGACGTGCGGCGACCGCACCGGGAACGGGGGAGGAAGACGGCACGACTCCCAGCATACGTAAAGCAAGGGGACGTCGAACTGCTAGCCCCCGACGCCCGGGCGCGCGTAGAATGGAACGCACGATACCCGAGGGGGACGAAATGCCACTCTCCGAACAGGAGCAGCGTCTGCTCGACGAGATGGAACGCCATCTCCTTCACAACGATGCCGACGTGGTCACCGCGCCGTCCGGCGACCGTGCACTGAGCTACCGAAATCTGGTCTACGGGGCTCTTCTCCTGCTCGCCGGAGTCGGCGGCCTCGTGGCCGGCGTCATCCTCGGCGGTGTGTGGGGCATCGTGGTCGGTGTGATCGGATTCGCGGCGATGCTCGCCGGAGTAATGGTCGCCGTCACGCCCGTGCGTCGAGCGACTCCCGCCGAGCCGCGAGAGCGTTCCGCCCCGAAGCGTCAGGATTCCGCCTCGTTCATGGACCGTATGAACGATCGCTGGGATCGGCGCCAGGACGGTCACTGACCCCCACAGATTTTCACGAAGGAAGCCCGGATGCTGAGCATCCGGGCTTCTTTCGTTAACGCGCGCCCCGCTCTGCTCCTCCACTGAGCCTCCACCTTCCTCCACCGCGGAATTCCGCGGTTTTTTGGCGCGCCCTTCGAGACGATGGCGCGATTTCTGCGGATCGGTCGTAGGTATGTGGAGGAAAGTGGAGTAAAGTGGGGCGCACCTCGAGTTGGCCGGACGGAGAGGGGGTGGTGGCCGATGCTGCTGGGTACGCACTCACCCAAGCTGGACGACAAGGGACGGGTCATCCTTCCTGCGAAGTTCCGCGAAGACCTCGGCGGCGGCATCGTCGTCACCCGAGGCCAGGAACGCTGCCTCTACGTGTTCAGCACGGCCGAGTTCGAGGCGATGCACGAGCGGATCCGTCAGGCCCCGCTCGCCAACAAGCAGGCGCGTGACTTCATGCGACTGTTCCTCTCCGGAGCGAGCGCGGAGATGCCCGACAGCCAGAACCGCATCACCATCCCCGCGCACCTGCGTCAGTACGCAGGTCTGCAGAAAGAGCTCATCGTCACCGGAGTCGGCGCACACGCCGAGATCTGGGATGCCGAGAGCTGGAACACCTACCTCGCCGCCGGCGAGGAGACCTACTCGGACCTCGAGCAGGAGGTGATTCCGGGACTCTTCTGACCACGGCTGTGATGCCCCGCCGCTCCCGCCCCGACACACTTCCCCGGTGCCGGGTTGAGAAGCGGAGGGGGATCAGAGCCGAAGGTCACCCCGAGAAAGATCATGAACCTCCGAGACATTCACACCCCCGTACTGCTCGACCGCTGCGTCGAGCTGCTCGCTCCCGCCCTCCAGGCGGACGGAGCGGTGCTCGTCGATGCCACGCTCGGCATGGGCGGCCACTCGGAGGCGCTGCTCGAGCGCTTCCCGAACATCCGCCTCGTCGGACTCGACCGCGACACCGACGCCCTGCGCATCGCGGGGGAGCGGCTCGCGCGCTTCAAAGACCGCGTGACGCTCGTGCATACGGTGTACGACGAGATCGGCCTGCACGCCCAGGGGGCCGCGGGCATCCTCTTCGACCTCGGCGTCTCCTCGCTGCAGCTGGACGAGGCCGAGCGAGGATTCGCGTACTCGAAGGATGCTCCGCTCGACATGCGTATGGATCAGACCAAGGGCGTCACAGCGGCCGACGTCATCGCGACGTACAACGAGGGCAACCTGCGTCGCATCTTCGAGCGGTACGGCGAAGAGAAGCTCGCCGGCCGCTACGCGCGCTTCATCATCGACGCCCGGCAGAAGCAGCCGATCACCCGCTCCGGCCAGCTGGTCGAGATCCTGATCGCCGCGACTCCGGCAGCCGCTCAGCGCGCCGGGCACCCGGCCAAGCGTGTGTTCCAGGCCCTGCGCATCGAGGTGAACACCGAGCTCAACGTGCTCGCCGATGCCATCCCGTCCGCGATGGATGCGCTCGGCGTCGGCGGACGCATCGTCGTGATGTCGTACCAGTCGCTCGAGGACCGCCTGGTCAAGCAGGCGTTCGCCGCCGCAGCAGCCTCGACTGCTCCGGCAGGGCTCCCCGTCGAGCTCCCCGAGCATGCTCCGAAGTTCCGCATCCTCACCAAGGGGGCGGAACTCGCCTCCGACGAAGAACGCGCGCGCAACCCGCGGGCGATCCCCGTGCGGCTCCGCGCCGCCGAGAAGCTGCGGGAGAGCGCATGAGTCTGAACGCCGTCGTCCGCAAACCGGTCCAGCCGGTCGCACCCGCCCGCGAGCCGCAGCGGAGACTTCAGCCCGTCAGCTCGCCTGCCGTCCGCCGCAAGCCCAAGCTCGCCTACGCACTCGTCGCCCTGGGCGGTGCGCTGGCGATCGGCGCGGCCCAGGTCGCGCTGTCGCTCGCGATCACGCAGGACTCGTTCACACTCGCCGGTCTCTCGTCCCAGCAGCGTGAGCTGAGTCTGCAGACGCACGCTCTCCAGGAGGAGCTCACCGGTCTGAGCTCGCCGCAGGTACTCGCCAACAGTGCTGCGGGGCTCGGCATGGTGGTGGCGGGATCGCCGTCGTACCTGCGCCTCAGCGATGGCGCGGTGTTCGGCACCGGGGCCGGAGCGGACTGGACGTCGACCGTCAACCCGGGCGGAGCGGGTGCCGTGAGCAACTCGCTGATCGTCAAGCCCTCGCCACCGGAGACGAAGACGACGACGGATGCCGGCGCGTCGGGCGAGGTCGTTCAAGATCTGCCGCCGGCGATCACCGACGGACTCCCGAGCCCCACCACACGCTGAACGCCCACGATCGACGGAGAGACCCATGACGACACGAGCCACCCGCGGACCGCGGCGACGCACCGTCGTCGCCCTCGCCGTCATCCTGTCCGTGTTGGCCGCGTTCGTGGTGCGGCTGGTCGACATCCAGGTCGTGAGCGCCGACGAGCACGTCGCTCAGTCGCTCACCAAGATCGGCGTAGGCGACAAGATCACCGGTCAGCGCGGATCGGTCGTCGATGCCGGTGGAACGGTCCTCGCCTCGAGCGTGCTCGTATACGACGCCGAGCTCAGCCCGCTGGTGATCACGCAGCTCGAAGAAAACGACCCCAAACTGCCCTGGACTGAAGCCGCAGACAGGATCGCGGCCATCACCGGGCAGACCGGCGACCAGGTTCGCGCGCTCGTCGCCGACGCCCTCGCGAAGGATTCACAGAGTCAGTACGCACCGCTGAAGAAGTCCCTCACGACCGAGCAGTACATCGAGCTGCGCGACCTGAAGCGCGAGAACAACCTCGCCTACCTCCACATGGAGGGACGGGAGACGCGGGTCTACCCGAACGGCGCGGTCGCCGGAAACATCCTCGGCTTCCTCGACGGCTCGGGAACGGCGCAGGCCGGCATCGAGCAGCTGGGCGAAGAATGCCTGGCGCCGATCGATGGCGAGGAGTCCTACCGCCGCGGCGCGAACGGCGTCGTGATCCCGGGAAGCGAGCGCACGGTGGATGCCGTCGACGGCGGCTCGGTGCAGTTGACCATCAACAGTGATCTGCAGTGGTACCTGCAGCAGATGGTCGGCGAAGAGGCGCGTAAGCAAGGCGCGAAGGGCGGCACCGTCACCGTCGTCGAGGCGAAGACCGGGAAGATCCGTGCGGCGGCGGAGTGGCCGTCCCTGGACCCCAATGATCTCGACTCCTCGACGCCCGAGACGCGGTACAGCCAGATCTTCCACCGGGACTTCGAGCCGGGATCGACGTTCAAGGCGATCACCGCCGCCGCCGTCATCGAGGGCGCAGGGCTCACGCCCCTGAGCACGGTCACCGCATCGTCACGGGAGACGTTCCCCAACGGCGCCGTGATCAACGACGCGTTCAACCACCCGGCGTACAACTACACCCTCGCCGGCGGACTCATCGACTCCTCGAACGTGGCGCTGTCGAAGTTCGGCACCATGGTGAGTCCCGAGGTGCGATACGACTACCTGGAGCGGTTCGGGGTCGGACACAAGACGATCGACTTCCCCTCCGAGGTCGGCGGCACGCTGCACCCCGTCAGCGAATGGGACAGCCAGTCGCTCTACACGACGACCTTCGGCCAGTACTACACGGTCACCGCCGCGCAGCTCGCCGGCGCGTACCAGGCGATCGCCAACGGCGGCGAGAAGATCGATCTCTCCCTCGTCGAGTCCTGCACCAAAGCGGACGGAACCGTCGCCGCGCCCGACAAGCCGAAGCACGAGCAGATCATCGAGAAGCAGACCGCGGCCGAGATCACCCGCATGCTCGAGAACGTGGCCGTTCAGGGCGGGAACGCCGAGCGGATCCAGGTGCCCGGCTACCGTGTGACCAGCAAGACCGGTACCGCTCAGGTCGCAGACCCCGTCAACGGCGGCTACAAGAACGGCGTGTACTACACCAGCATGGTGGGCTTCGCGCCGGTGGACGATCCCCAGTACGTCGTCGTGGTCACCCTCGATGAGCCGACTAAGGTTGTATCGTCCGCGGCCACCGCATCCGCCTTCCAGAAGGCGATGACGCAGGTGATGAAAACGTATCGCGTGATGCCGTCCTCTGTCCCGATGGACGAGCTCCTTCCCAAGTTCGGATAGTCGGCGAGAGCCGCGCATGGAGATGAAATGATCGCCCTGACGCTCGCTGAGATCACCGCCGCAGTGAGCGGTGATCTGCGCGTGGCCGGAGAAGACACGGCCGAGACCGTCGTCGACGGCCTCGTCGACACGGACTCGCGGACGATGGTCCCCGGCTCGATCTTCGTCGCGAAGCCCGGCGCGGAGACCGACGGCCACCAGTTCGTGGGAGCTGCTGTCGCGGCCGGCGCCGTGCTGGCGATCGTGGAGCACCCGGTCGATGCGCCCGTCAGCCAGATCGTCGTCGCCGACGCCGTCGCGGCGCTAGGAGAGCTGGCCAGAGAGGTCGTGGCTCGCGTGCGTGCCGGCGGCTCCCTCCGCATCATCGGGATCACCGGATCCAACGGCAAGACCACCACGAAGAACTTCCTCGCACGCATCCTCGAGGGTGAGGGCGAAACCGTCGCGCCGGTCAAGTCGTTCAACAACGAGGTCGGCGCCCCCGTCACGATGCTCCGCGTCACCGAGAACACGCGGTTCCTGGTGAGCGAGTTCGGGGCGGCGGCACCGGGCAGCATCGCGCACCTCGCCGGCCTCGTCGAGCCGGACGTCGCTGTCGTGCTCATGGTCGGCATGGCGCACGCCGGCGGATTCGGGGGGATCGAAGCCACCGCGAAGGCGAAGGCCGAGCTCGTCGAAGCGGCTCGCGTTCCCGGGACCGCCGTCCTCAACTCCGATGACAGCAGGGTCGCCGCCATGCAAGGGATCGCCGAAGCGCGTGGTCTGCAGGTCGTCGGCTTCGGACAAGGGTCGAGCGCCGATGTCCGCGCGCACGACATCTCCGTCTCCGCCTCCGGCACATCCTGCACCGTCGAGGTCGGCGGCGACCGCCTGACCCTTCGTCTGCGGGTCCTCGGTGCGCATCACGTGTCCAACGCGCTGGCAGCCATCGCCGCAGCGCTCGTCGTCGGCGTCACGCCCGCAGACGCGGTCGCGCGTCTGGAGACGGTCGAGATCGCCGAGCGGTGGCGCATGCAGCCGCTGGGCAGCGACCGTGTGCGGATCATCAACGACGCCTACAACGCCAGCCCCGATTCCATGTCCGCGGCGCTGCGGACTCTCGCGCAGATCACCGGGCCGGAGGAGCGCACCGTCGCCGTTCTCGGCGCGATGACCGAGCTCGGAGAAGGTGCGGGGGAGGAGCACGACCGTATCGGTCTGCTCGCGGTGCGGCTCAACATCCAACGCATCGTCGTCGTCGGCCCTGAGGCGCGGCGGCTCTACCTCGCTGCGGTCGGCGAGGGCTCCTGGGACAGCGAGGCCATCCACCTCCCCGACCAGGAGGCAGCCTTCGAGTACCTGCGCACCGAGCTCCGCGACGGTGACCGTGTACTCGTGAAGTCATCCAATTCCGTGGGCCTCCGGCATCTCGGCGATCGTCTGGGAGAATTGTTCTCGTGAGGTCTCTCATCATGTCGGCGGCGATCTCGCTCGCCTTCACCCTGTTCCTGACTCCTGTCTTCCTCCGGCTCTTCCGGAAGTGGGGCTGGGGGCAGGTCATCCGCACCCCGGAGTCGGTGCACAATCCGAGCCACGAGGCGAAGCGCGGAACCCCCACCATGGGTGGCGTGATCTTCATCGTCGGATCCATCGTCGGCTACTTCACCGGCGTGCTGGTGAGCGGCGAGGTGCCGGCACTCTCGGCGATCCTGGTGATCTGGCTGATGGTCGGCTTCGGCGCCGTGGGCTTCATCGACGACTACATGAAGGTGCGCAGCCAGCGCAGCCTCGGGCTGTCCGGCTGGCGCAAGGTGATCGGCCAGTTGCTGGTCATCATCCCCTTCGGCATCGTCGCTCTGAACTTCCCGAACAGGTGGGGGCAGATGCCGGCGAGCCCCGCGATCTCGCTCTTCCGCGACATCACCTGGCTCAACCTCTTCGCCTTCGGCGTCGTCCTCGGCTGGATCCTCTACCTCGTGTGGATCTCGATCATCGGCGTCGCGACCTCGAACAGTGTGAACCTGACGGATGGTCTCGACGGTCTCGCCGCCGGGGCCGGAGTCATCGTCGTCGGCGCCTACAGCGTGATCGCGTTCTGGCAGTTCAAGCAGCCCTGCATCGGCGGCGATCCCGACGCCCTCGGCGGATGCTACGAGGTGCGCGACCCGTTCAACCTGGCCATCATCGCGGCGTCGGTCGCGGCCAGCCTCATCGGGTTCCTCTGGTGGAACGCGCCCAAGGCGAAGGTCTTCATGGGTGACGTCGGCTCGATGGCGATCGGCGGCGTGATCACCGCGATGGCGATCCTCACCCGCACCGAGCTTCTCCTGCTGGTGATCGCCGGCGTGTTCGTCCTGTCCTCCGGCTCGGTCATCCTGCAGCGCGCCTACTTCAAGATCACTCGAGGCAAGCGGCTGTTCCTGATGAGTCCCTTCCATCACCACCTCGAGATGCGCGGCTGGTCCGAGGTCACGATCGTGGTGCGCATGTGGATCATCGCCGGACTCCTCGCGGTCTCGGCGGTCGGTCTCTTCTACGTCGAGTGGCTCACCCGTGTCGACTGATCGCCTGAGCGGACTCACGAGCTGGAACGCCGATTGGCGTGATCTCCGCGTCGCCGTGCTCGGCTTGTCGATGACGGGCTTCTCGGTGGCCGACACTCTCGCAGAGCTCGGTGCGGAGGTGCTCGTCCTCAGCGAGTCCGCAGAAGAGGAGTATGCGCGTCTGCTCCCGGTGATCGGTGCCGCGCTCGAGCTCGGCCCCCTGGCCGAGGTGCCGGCCGCACTGGTGGACTTCGCGCCCGAGGTGGTCATCGCCTCGCCCGGCTTCTCCCCATCGCACTCCGTGATCCGCTGGGCGCAGGCGTCGGGAATCGCGATCTGGGGCGATGTCGAACTCGCCTGGCGTGTCCGTGACAAGGTGGTCCGCGCCGACGGTACGCCGGCTGATTGGGTGCTCATCACGGGGACCAACGGCAAGACGACCACGACGCAACTCACGGCCTCGCTGCTGGTCGAGGGTGGCCTTCGTGCGGCGCCCTGCGGCAACATCGGCGTACCCGTCCTCGACGCGGTGCGGGATCCCGCCGGCTTCGACGTGCTCGTGGTCGAGCTCTCCAGCCACCAGCTCTGGTACCTCGGCCAGTCGCGGCCCGAGGGCGAGCTCTTCCCCTATGCGGCCGTGTGCCTCAACCTCGCCGACGACCACCTGGTGTGGCACGGCAGCGCCCAGGCATATCGCGACGCGAAGGCCGTGGTCTACCGCAACACCCGCGTCGCCTGTGTCTACAACAAGGCCGATGAGGCGACCCGGCTCATGGTCGAAGAAGCCGAGGTCGTCGAAGGAGCCCGCGCGATCGGTTTCGATCTCGGCATCCCCGGACCGAGCGACCTCGGCATCGTGGAGGGGCTCATCGTCGACCGCGCCTTCCTCGACGACCGCGCACGCAGCGCTCTCGAGCTGACGACCATCGCGGCCCTGGACGAGGCCGGGCTCGCGGCTCCGCACATCGTCCAGAACATCCTCGCCGCCAGTGCTCTGGCGCGGTCACTGGGAGTCGAACCGGAGGCGATCCACACGGCGCTGCAGAATTTCCGGCTGGACGCGCACCGCATCCAGGTCATCGCGCGGCATGCGGGCGTCACCTGGGTCGACGACTCCAAGGCCACCAATCCGCACGCCGCGGCGTCGTCGCTGCGGGCCTACCCCGGCGCGGTGTGGATCGTCGGGGGTGACTTGAAGGGCGTCGACATCGCCGATCTGGTCGCCGATGTCGGTGCCACGGCGCGAGCCGCTGTCGTGATCGGGGTCGAGAGGGACTCCGTGGTCGCGGCATTCCAGCGACACGCGCCGTCGGTACCGGTGTTCGAGGTCGATGCTGGCGAGACTGGACAGGTCATGAACCGTGTCGTGGAGATCGCGTCGGGGATCGTCGAAGGCGAGGGCACAGTCCTGCTGGCCCCGGCGGCGGCATCGTTCGATCAGTTCTCGAGCTACGCGGATCGAGGTCACCGTTTCGCCGAGGCGGTGCGTGACTGGATAGACCGGGGGAGCGCCGATGACGCAGGTGTCCCGCCCTCCGCGCTCTGAGTCCGGCGGACTCGCCGCCAGGGTGTCGCTCGGACGCCGGTTCACGCCGGTGTCGACCGAGTTCCTCCTCATCGCGTCGACCGCCCTGCTGCTGACACTCTTCGGCCTGGTCATGGTGCTCTCCGCGACCAGCGCGACCGCGGTCGCGAGCGGAGCCGATCCGATGGGCGGCGTCCTCCGCCAGGGCGTGTTCGCGCTCCTCGGAGTCCCGCTGATGTTCCTGATCAGCCGTCTACCCGTCGCGTTCCTGAAGAAGATGGCGTGGCCCGCGCTGTTCGGCGCCGTCGCCCTGCAGCTACTCGTGTTCACCCCCCTGGGGATCGAAGACGGCGGAAACCGGAACTGGATCGACATCGGCGGCTTCACGCTGCAGCCCTCCGAGTTCCTGAAGCTCGCACTGGCTCTGTGGATCGCCGCGGTGCTGCTGCGCAAGCAGGCCATGCTCGGCACCTGGCACCACGTCTTCATCCCCGTGATCCCGGTCGGGGCGCTGGCGATCGGTACCGTGCTCGCCGGCAAGGACCTCGGCACCGCGATGGTGCTGGTGCTCATCCTGCTGGGCTGTCTCTTCTTCTCGGGTGTCAAGCTTCGCCTGTTTATCATCCCGGTGGTGATCGGCATCGGCGCGGTCCTCGCCTACGCGCTGTCGAGCCAGGACCGGATGCGGCGCATCACGGCGACCTGCGACAACATGGCGCTGTACGAGAGCGACTGCTACCAGTCCATCCACGGCATCTGGGGGATGGCATCGGGCGGGATATTCGGGCTCGGACTCGGCAACTCCCAGGAGAAGTACGGCTGGCTGCCCGCCGCCGGCAACGACTTCATCTTCGCGATCGTCGGGGAAGAGCTCGGGCTGATCGGCTGCATCGTCGTTCTGGCGCTGTTCACGTTCTTCACGGTCGGTGCCTTCCACGTGATCCGGAAGACGCCGGATCCCTTCATCCGCGTCGCGGCCGGCGGAATCACGGTGTGGATCGTCGGTCAGGCCGTGCTCAACATCGGCGTCGTCATCGGTGTGTTCCCGGTGATGGGAGTCCCGCTCCCGTTCATGTCTCAGGGAGGCACGGCACTGCTCGCCGTGCTGATCGCGTGCGGGGTGCTGCTCGCCTTCGCGCGCACCATTCCCGTGGTCGAGAAGCCCTCAGCCGAGCGGGGTAGGGTCACCAGGTGACCTCGTACCTCCTCGCCGGCGGTGGCACCGCCGGCCATGTGAACCCCCTGCTCGCCGTCGCCGACGCACTTCGTGAACGCGACGCCGATGCCACCGTGCTCGTGCTCGGTACGGCCGAGGGGCTGGAGTCCCGGCTGGTACCTGCTCGAGGGTACGAATTGCTCGTCGTCGACAAGGTCCCGTTCCCGCGTCGTCCGAACCGCCAGGCCGCGGCCTTCCCGATGCGGTTCCGCAAGGCGATCGCTCAGGTGCGCGCGCACATCCGCCGACACGGCGTCGATGTCGTCGTCGGATTCGGGGGCTACGCATCCGCACCCGCCTACGTGGCTGCGCGGCGTGAGGGCGTGCCGTTCGTGGTGCACGAGGCCAACGCCAAGCCCGGTCTCGCCAACGTGCTCGGGGCCCGCCGTGCCGCGGCCGTAGGCGTGGCGTTCGAGGGCACGCCGCTCCGGGGTAGCGAGACGGTCGGGATGCCGCTGCGCCAGGAGGTCATCACGCTCGATCGTGCGGCGACGCGCGCGGAGGCCGCGGACTACTTCGGTCTCGACCCGGATCGCCCGGTGCTGCTCGCGTTCGGCGGCTCGCTCGGCGCCCAGCGCCTCAACGAGGCCCTCGCGGACTCCTGGCGCGATGTCCTCGCAGCCGGGTGGCAGCTGCTGCACGTGACGGGCGAGCGCAGCGATCTCGCCGATCCAGGCGCCGAGGGGTACGCGCTGCGGCGCTACGTCGACCGGATGGATCTGGCCTTCGCTCTGGCGGACCTGATCGTGTCGCGGTCCGGCTCGGCGACGGTCAGCGAGATCAGTGCGCTGGGCATCCCCGCCCTCTACGTGCCGTACTCGGTCGGCAACGGCGAGCAGCGCCTGAACGCGGCGTCTGCGGTGGCGGCAGGAGCGGCCGAGCTTCTCGACGACGCGACTTTCGACGGCGACGCCGTACGGCGGATCGTCCTGCCGATCCTGGGAGACAGGGACAGGCTCGACCGGATGGCCGCCGCGGCCGAGACGGCGGGCACCCGCAACGGCACCGAGAACGTGATCGGGTTGATCGACCGCGCATTGGACGCGGTCTGACACGGTCGTCGACACCGAAGAAAAGTAGACTGAAGCGGACATGATCAGACCCGACCTCTCCCTCCCCATTCCCGAGACGATCACCGCTGCGCACTTCATCGGCATCGGCGGTTCCGGCATGAGCGGCCTCGCGAAGATGTTCCTCGACGCGGGTATCCGCGTCTCCGGCAGCGACCGGGCGGACAGCGACAATCTGCGTGCCCTGGCGGACGCGGGGGCGACGGTGCACGTCGGCCACGACGCCGCCCACCTCGGTGATGCCGACACCGTCGTGCACACGGGCGCGATCTGGCCCGAGAACCCCGAGTTCGTGACGGCGAAGGCTCGCGGCCTGCACGTGATCCACCGGTCGCAGGCACTGCATTGGCTGATCGGTTCGCGGCGGCTGGTCTCGGTCGCCGGTGCCCACGGGAAGACCACCTCGACCGGGATGATCGTCACGGCGCTGCGTGAGCTGGGCGCCGACCCGCACTTCGTCAACGGAGGCGTCATCGAGCAGCTCGGCACCTCGAGTGCCACGGGCACGGGCGACCTGTTCGTGGTCGAGGCCGACGAGTCCGACGGCACTTTCCTGCTCTACGACACCGCGGTCGCGCTCATCACCAACGTCGATCCCGACCACCTCGACCACTACGGCTCGGAAGAGGCATTCCACGACGCTTTCGTGCGGTTCGCCGACGCGGCCACCGAAGCCGTCGTCATCTCGAGCGACGACCCCGGTGCACTCCGCGTCGGTGCAGGGCTGTCCCACCCGAACGTGCTCACGTTCGGCCAGGCGGAGAACGCCGACGTGCGCGTCACCGACATCGTCGCGGCCGGACCGGTCGCCGCGACCATCAGCCAAGGGGATGAGCAGGCGCGCATGCAGCTCGCGGTCCCGGGCGTGCACAACGCGATCAACGCGGCCGGAGTCGTCGCGGTGCTCCGAGCACTCGGGTACCCGCTCGTCGACGCCGTGCGCGCGGTCGAGGGCTTCGCCGGGACCGTGCGCCGCCTGGAGCAGCACGGCGTCGAACGAGGCGTCACGGTCTACGACGACTACTCGCACCATCCGACGGAGGTGCGGGCGGCGCTCGAGGCCATGCGCAGCATCGCGGGGTCGGGACGGATCATCGCGATCCAGCAGCCGCACACCTACTCCCGCACACAGCACATGTATCAGGAGTTCGCCGACGTCCTCGAGGAGTTCGCGGATCACACGGTGATGCTCGACGTGTACGGCGCTCGCGAAGACCCCGTCCCCGGTGTCACGGGCGAGCTGGTGAGCACGGCGTTCCGCGATCCGTCGCATGTGCACTTCGTCGCCGACTGGCAGCAGGCGGCCGACTACACCGCCGCGGTGGCCCGTGACGGCGACTTCGTCGTGACGCTCGGCTGCGGCAACGTCTACCAGATCATCCCGCAGGTCCTGGATTCGCTGCGCCGGACCGACGAGGCGTAACGATGCGCCGTCCCGCACCGCTTCCGTCCGCCCCGGAGGACCCGGCGGAGAAGGGCGCCGCGCCGGAGACGCGGGCACGTCCGCGGGCGCGGAAGGATGACGTCGTCGGAGTGCCGGACGAATCGGAAGGTTCGATCCCGGAGCTCCCGGCCCCCGACGCAATCGCGGGTACCGTCGGCGACAGTCCCGAGCCGACCTCGACGCGCGACGTGTGGCGCGCGGCACGGGCCCGTCGCAAGGCCCTCCGTTCAGAGATCCGGCGCTTCACGCAGCGCTCCCGGCGTCGGCGGATCGTCTGGCTGAGCAGCATCGGCGCCGTGGTCCTGCTGATCGGGGGCAGTGTCGCGGCCGCGTACAGCCCGTTGTTCGCCGTGGAGAAGATCTCCGTGGTCGGGGCCGCGAGCCTCGACCCCGCCGTCATCGAGGCGGCCCTGGGCGACCAGCTCGGCACACCACTGGCGCTCGTGGACACCAGCGAGGTGAAGGCTGCGCTGCTGGCGTTCCCGCTCATCGAGACGTACGCACTCGAAGCGCGTCCTCCGCACGACCTCACGGTGCGGATCGTGGAACGCACGCCGGTCGGCGTCATCCGATCGGGTGCCGGGTACACCCTCGTCGATGCCGCGGGAGTCGCTCTCTCGACCACGTCCGATCAGCCGGCGGGACAGCCGGTGATCGAGGTCGACGGCGGCGTGGAGTCGCGTGCTTTTCAGAGCGCGGGTCTCGTCGTGCGCGCGCTGCCGGCAGATGTCCGCGCTGCGCTCACGGGTGTGCGTGCGACGACCGCGGACGATGTGACCCTGACTCTCGATTCCGGGCTGACCGTGGTCTGGGGAAGTGCGGAGGAGTCTGCGCTCAAGGCGCTCGCCCTCTCGGCAGCCATGGTCAAGAACCCGGACGCCGCCTCCATCGACGTCACTTCTCCCGAGGTAGCCGTCGTCGGCTGACGCCTTTCGAGGTCGAGCCGACGGCTTTCCCGGGGGAATGGCGCGACACGCCCAGGCGATTGCGCGCGCGCAGGCAGGCGGCGCTTACCTTCGATCAAAGAGAACGCAATACCGGGAAATACTTTACACCTCTAGTTGAGGTTTAAGGTTCACCCTTTTCCAGGCTCGAATAATCGGAGGCCGGCCATGAGCCAGAACCAGAACTACCTCGCCGTGATCAAGGTCGTCGGCGTCGGCGGTGGCGGCGTCAATGCCGTCAATCGCATGATCGATCTCGGTCTCCGCGGAGTCGAGTTCATCGCCGTCAACACCGACGCGCAGGCGCTGCTGATGAGCGACGCCGACGTCAAGCTCGATGTGGGCCGTGAGCTCACCCGCGGCCTCGGTGCCGGCGCGGACCCCGAAGTGGGTCGACGCGCCGCGGAGGATCACGCCGAGGAGATCGAGCAGGCCCTGACCGGCGCCGACATGGTCTTCGTGACCGCCGGCGAAGGCGGCGGAACCGGAACCGGAGGTGCCCCGGTCGTCGCTCGCATCGCGAAGTCCATCGGCGCCCTCACCATTGGTGTCGTCACCAAGCCGTTCTCCTTCGAAGGTCGCCGCCGTCAGAGCCAGGCGGAGGCCGGCGTCGCCAAGCTCAAGGAAGAGGTCGACACCCTCATCGTGGTGCCGAACGACCGTCTCCTCGAGATCAGCGATCGCGGCATCTCGATGATCGAGGCCTTCGCCACCGCCGACCAGGTTCTGCTCGCCGGTGTCCAGGGCATCACCGACCTCATCACGACCCCGGGTCTGATCAACCTCGACTTCGCCGACGTCAAGTCGGTCATGCAGGGCGCAGGTTCGGCGCTCATGGGCATCGGCTCCGCTCGCGGCGCCGACCGTGCGATCAAGGCCGCAGAGCTCGCCGTGGAGTCGCCGCTCCTCGAAGCATCCATCGAGGGTGCGCACGGTGTGCTGCTCTCGATCCAGGGAGGATCGAACCTCGGCATCTTCGAGATCCACGATGCCGCCGACCTCGTCAAGGAGGCCGCGCACCCCGAGGCGAACATCATCTTCGGTACGGTCATCGACGACACCCTCGGTGACGAGGTGCGCGTGACCGTGATCGCCGCCGGGTTCGATGGGGGAGAGCCCTCGCTGCGCCTCGACCCGATGGTGGTCTCGCGTCCGTCGGCCGCGACGCTTCCCGAGGTGTCCCTCCCGGAGGAGTCCGAGACGAAGAGCGAGCCCGCACAGGCCGAGCCCGTGCACCAGCGGGTGCCCGCCACGAGCATCGAGCCGGCCTTCGCCGACGACGACATCGACATCCCCGAATTCCTGAAGTGACCTCGGCGGTCGGCGGCCAGGAGCCATCGGGCCTGGCCGCGCGGCTGGCGGCGATCGACGAACGGATCGCCGCCGCCGCGCGTGCCGCAGGCAGAGATCCCGAAGAGCTCACCAGGATCGTGGTGACGAAGTTCCACCCGGCTTCGCTGGTCGAGGAACTGCGCGACCTCGGTGTGCGCGAGGTCGGCGAGAACCGACAGCAGGAGCTGTCGGCCAAGCAGGCCGAGCTCGCCGCCCTCGATCTGACCTGGCACTTCATCGGGCAGGGGCAGACGAACAAGGCTGCGGCTATCCGTCGCAGCGCCGACGTGGTGCACTCGGTCGACCGAGACCGGTTCGCCGATGCCCTGCACAGAGCCGCCGACGGCGACGATGTGCTCGACGTGCTCGTGCAGGTCAACCTGACGGATGATCCGGGTAGAGGAGGCGTGGCCCCCGCCGATGCGGTCGGTCTCGTCGAGCATGTGCTCGCCCTGCCCTCCCTGCGTCTGCGCGGCGTGATGGCTGTCGCTCCTCTCGATGAGGAGCCTGCTGCCGCATTCGCTCGGCTGCGCGACCTCTCCGACGTCGTCCGAGCCACCGCCCCGGGCGCAACCTGGATCTCGGCCGGGATGACCGGCGACTTCGCCGAGGCGATCGCCGCCGGCGCGACACACCTGCGGATCGGCTCCGCAATCACCGGACCCCGGCCCGACCGGGGTTAACCTGTGAAAAGACCAGCCCCAAACGTTCGAACCGGAGGACACGATGGGTAACCCGCTGAAGAAGACCATGGTGTATCTCGGCCTCGCCGACGAGGAAGAGGTCTATGAGGAAGAGGCGCAGGCTCCTGCCCGCGCTCACCGCGAACGTGACCGTGACCGCGAGGAGCCCGCACCGGCCCCCGTCACGCCGTTGCGCCGCCCCGTCGCCGTCCGCCAGCCGTCTGCAGGAGCCGTGAACGAGATCCTCACCGTCCACCCGAAGCAGTACCGCGACGCACAGCTGATCGCCGAGAGCTTCCGTGAGGGCGTCCCCGTCATCATCAACCTCTCCCAGATGAGCGATGCCGACGCGCGTCGCCTCATCGACTTCGCGAGCGGGCTCTCCCTCGGTCTGTACGGCCGTATCGAGCGCGTCACTTCGAAGGTGTTCCTGCTCTCGCCGGAGAACATCGCGGTTTCGGGCCACGGGGGCATCGCACACGCAGACGCTGAGTCTGCGGGCTTCGACCAGTCGTAGCCCGTGGAGCTGGTCTCCGTCGCAGCGAGCATCGTCCACCTGGTGCTGCTGCTGTACATCTTCGTGCTCTTCGCGCGCCTCATCCTGGACTACATCCCGATGTTCAATCGGGAATGGCGTCCGAAGGGTTTCGGTCTGGTCGCCGCTGAGGCCGTCTACACGGTCACCGATCCACCCATCCGGTTCTTCCGGAGGCTCATCCCACCGCTGCGGATCGGATCGCTGTCACTCGACTTCGGGTTCACACTCACCCTGTTGGTGGTGCTGATCCTGATGAACATCGTGCGGCTTTTCATCCGCTGAACTCCGCCCGCTCCGTGTGTCGGGCACGCCCCGAGTTCGTGTTCTCTGGGTGTCGCGACATCGCGGCGCTGAGGCGCGGGGGCTATGCTGGCACCCAGGTGCGCGCCCCGGGTTCGCGCCACATCACGACCACGCCATACATCGATACTGGCATTCGAACTCATCGAAAGAGGAGCCACTCATGGCACTTACCCCGGATGACGTCGTCACCAAGCAGTTCCAGCACGTCCGATTCAAGGACGGCTTCGACCCGGACGAGGTGGACGACTTCCTCGACGAGATCGTCATCGAGTGGCGCAAGGCTCTCGAGGAGAACGTCGAGCTGAAGGCCAAGCTGGCCGCGTACGAGACCGGTGCTGCCCCCGAGGCCGCCGCGCCCGCCGCTGCACCCGTCGCGACCGAGGCCCCCGCGCCCGTCGCCGAGGTTGCTGCCGAGCCCGCACCGACCGGCTCCGCCACCGCGACTGCCGGCATCATCGAGCTCGCGCAGCGTCTGCACGACGAGCACGTGGCCGAGGGTGAGGCGAAGCGCAACGCGCTCATCGCCGAGGCCGAGACCGAGGTGGCGCGTATCCGCACCGAGGCCGAGGCGAAGCAGCGCGAAGAGTCGGCACGCCTGGAGCGCGAGCGCAACACGCTCGAAGCCCGCATCACCGAACTCCGCAACTTCGAGCGCGACTACCGCTCGCAGCTGCGCGGCTACATCGAGGGTCAGCTCCGCGAGCTCGACGAGAAGTCGGCATCCACGGACTCCACGCCCGTCTCCGCGATCGGTCTGTAAGGCGCCCCTTGTCAGGACGCTCGCCCCTTCGTCGGTCGGCGGCCGGTGCGATCGTTGCGATTCTCGCAGCGCTCGTGCTGGCCGCCGATCAGTTTGTGAAGTACCTCACGATCGAGAACCTGCCCCTGCATGAGCCGGTTCCGGTTCTCGGTGAGTTCCTTCAGCTGTACTACGTCCGCAATCCCGGCGCGGCATTCTCGCTCGGGTCCGAGGTGACGTGGATCTTCACGATCGCCCTCGCGGTGGTGGCCTCGATCATCATCTGGAAGGCGTTCGGGATCAAGTCCCGACTGT
The DNA here is from genome assembly GCF_000708325.1 of Microbacterium sp. Cr-K20. Lineage (NCBI taxonomy): Bacteria > Bacillati > Actinomycetota > Actinomycetes > Micrococcales > Microbacteriaceae > Microbacterium > Microbacterium sp. Cr-K20. Next base: position 68,662 of record NZ_JARE01000050.1, read on the forward strand.
GGGCCGTCGTTCTCGGGTGCCTGCTCGGTGGTGTGCTGGGCAACCTCACGGACCGGCTGCTTCGTGAGCCCGGTTTCCCCGTGGGGCACGTCGTCGACATGATCTCGATGCCGTGGATGATGCCCGCGATCTTCAACGTGGCAGACGTCTTCATCGTGACCGGAATGATCTCGGTCGCCCTTCTCGTCGTGTTCGGGCTCCGATTCGACGGCACGCGCGAGCGCGACCATGCTGTCGTCGAGACCGAGGAAGAAGCCGAAGCGGCTGCTGTGGCCGCTATGGTCGCGACCGAGACGGATGCAGAATTCGTGGACGCGGATGATGCAGCGACGGATGCCGCAGGCACAGGACGCTCGAGCGACGACGATGCGTCATCGGAGGATGCGGCTCCCGCATCCGAAGGACGCTGACCGTGGAGTCGCGGTCTCTGCCGGTGCCCGACGGTCTGGACGGCACTCGCGTCGACGCAGCTCTGGCGAAGCTCATGGGCTTCTCCCGCACCTTCGCCGCCGACGTCGCCGCAGCAGGCGGTGTGCGGTTGGACGGCGTGACGCTCGACAAGTCCGACCGCCTCCGCGGCGGCGGCTGGCTCGATGTCGAGTGGCAGCCGAAGGAAGCACCGAAGATCATTCCGATCGCGGTGCCCGAGCTCGGCATCGTGTACGACGACGACGACATCGTCGTGGTCGACAAGCCCACCGGCGTCGCGGCGCATCCGTCGGTCGGTTGGGAGGGTCCGACGGTGGTCGGCGCTCTTGCCGCCGCGGGATTCCGCGTCGCCACGAGTGGCGCTCCCGAGCGCCAGGGAGTCGTGCATCGGCTCGATGTCGGCACCAGCGGCCTGATGGTCGTCGCGAAATCCGAACACGCCTACACGGTGCTGAAGCAGGCGTTCAAGGATCGAACGGTCGAGAAGATCTATCACGCCGTGGTGCAAGGGCACCCCGACCCGCTCGCAGGGACGATCGACGCGCCGATCGGGCGCCACCCGAACCACTCCTGGAAGTTCGCCGTCGTTCCCGACGGCAAGCCCTCGGTCACCCACTACGAGACGCTCGAGGCGTTCCCCGGTGCTTCGCTCCTCGAGATCCATCTCGAGACGGGGCGCACCCACCAGATCCGTGTGCACATGGCCGCCCACCGGCATCCGTGCGTCGGCGATCCACTGTACGGAGCCGACCCGACCATGTCGGCCCGCCTCGGGCTCACGCGACAGTGGCTTCATGCGCATCAGCTGGCGTTCGCGCACCCGGCGACGGGGGATTGGGTGCAGTTCGAGTCGCCGTACCCCGAGGACTTCCGGCACGCGCTGGACGTGCTCTGCGGCGAATAGCCCGCGCTTCATCGACGCGATGTCTGCGTCGTGCGCCACACTGATCGCATGGGCATCGAGGTTCGACCAGCAACGGAGTTCGACGATGTCGCGACGCTCGTCGGCCCGAAGAAGCCGACGTCCAACGTGTGCTTCTGCCTGAGCTATCGCATCGGCAGCAAGGAGAATGTGGCGCTGCGCGGGTCGCAGCGCGCTGATCGCGTGCGCGAGCTGTGCCATCAGGATCCGCCACCTGGGGTCATCGCCTACCTCGATGACGAGCCGGTCGGCTGGGCGGCGCTGCATCCGCGGCGCGACACGAGCTTCGCACGCAATCGGCTGATCCCGCACGTCGACGAACTCGATGTGTGGTCACTGTGGTGCTTCCGCGTAAGGCCAGGGCATCGGAAGCAAGGGATCACGCACGCGCTGATCGACGGTGCCGTGGCCTACGCGAGGGAGTGCGGCGCGCCGGCGATCGAGGGGTATCCCGTCGACAACGGCGGGGAGAAGGTCAACCTGACGATGGCGTACGTCGGCACGCGCGCGCTCTTCGAGAGCGCAGGCTTCGTGAAGGCAGCCGACACGGGCTCCGTCCTCGACGGGTTCCCGCGGGTGCTGATGCGGCTCGATCTGGGCACCTCACGAAAGGCGTAGAAGAAAGCGTGAACCGTTTTCGGGAATCGTCCCAATACTCAGTGTGAGCACGGACAGCGAGATCATCCAGCGGTCGCTCGAAGAGCCCGGAGTCTTCTCCGAGATCTTCGAGCGGAACGTCCGACCCGTCGGCGGCTACATCCGGCGACGGGTAGGCGCGGACGCCGTCGACGACGTCCTGAGTGAGACGTTCCTCGTCGCCTTCCGGCGGCGCGCGTCCTTCGACCTCGGGACGGAGTCGGCGCGGCCCTGGCTGCTCGGCATCGCGACCAGGGTGGTGAAGAGCCATCGGGCTGCGGAAGCGCGGCAGTGGCGGGCGTTCGAAGCCTCGGCATCAGCGGAGGAGGTCGCCGTGGAGACTCCGCAGGCCGCCTCCGAGTCGCGGATCGATGCCGATGCCGCTCTGCGGGCGCTGGCCCCGCGGATCGCGGCCCTCGCGGCGAAGGATCGCGACACCTTGCTGCTGCATGCGTGGGGCGACCTCACGTATGAGCAGATCGCCGCTGCGCTGGGCGTGCCGGTCGGAACCGTTCGGTCCCGGCTGAATCGCGTTCGCCGAAAGCTCGCGCCGCCGGGCTCGCACGGAGCAGCCCGACTGACATGGATGGCGAAGGAGGAGAGCGATGCAGCTTATGGAACAAGTTCGTGAGATCGGGATCGATGAGTCCCGCGTGGATGAAGACACCGTTCTCGCTGCGCGACGGGCGCTGACGCGAGAGATGGCGCGGAGTGCGCGTCCGGAGCGAGCGCGGCCGTCGCGACGACGCACGTGGACCGGGATCGGTCTCGGTGGTCTCGTGGCCGGAGTAGCCGTGACCGCGATCGTGGCCGGTTCTGTCATCGCGCCACCGGACGCACCCGACGCGGCCGCAGCCGAAGTGCTGGAGCGTGCGTCAGCGGTGACGTTCGATGCGCAGGACACGACACTCGTCCCCGGGCAGTACCTGCGGATCGAGACCGTCGGTGAGTACCTCCATTTCTGGAAGGCCGAATGGGCCGATGATGATGACGAGAACACGTTCGCGTTCAACGCCTCGCGAGACGGCGGCGACGCCGCCGTGCTGGAGCGCGACACGCGCGTGCTCTACGTCCCGGCCGACCGGGCTGGTGACTGGTTCTACGACTGGGGCTCCTCCGAGGTCGTGGACTCCTTCGGACCCCGTGGCGCGGAGGCAGCACGGGAATGGTCGTCCTCGCCCGGCTCCGCGATTCGTGGACGCGGCACGATCGAGACGCTCCCGGCGGGCGAGTATCTCGCCGTGGGAGGCGACGAACCGCCGATGCCGTACCTGGCGGACCGGTACCGGCCGTATTACGACGATATGCCGAGGGATCCTCAGACGCTGCTCGACTGGCTCCGCGCGCAGTCGGGGATGACGGGGGAGGAGGGGGACCGCTGGCTCGTGGCGAGTCTCAGCGACCCGTCGGCGATCAACCTGATGCCTGCCGACCTGCGCTCGGCGTTCTTCCTCGCGATCGCGCTGATCCCCGGATTCGAGGTGGTGGCGGAGGATGGTTCGACGGCGACGCTGCAGTACGTCGTTCCCGGCCACCGGACGACGAAGATCGCGATCGATACCGAGCAGGGCCTCGTCGACTCGATCTCGGAGAACTACGGAAGCGGAGGACCTGCGGGCGACACGGTCGACTCCACCACCACGGTGCGCACCTCCGTCGTGGACTCCGCGCCCCAGGGCTAGCGACCCGGCAGAGAGCCCCGACACCGACCTCCGGTTTCGGGGCTCCGCCGTAGACTCGGCGGGACGCCCAAGATAATTTCGAACCGTTTGCCGACTCAGGGGCAATACATAGTGTGAGCACAGATAGCGAGATCATTCAGCGGTCGCTCGGGCAACCCCGAGCCTTCGCTGAACTGTTCGATCGGCACGCGGGATCGGTGGGTCGATATGCCGCTCGCCGCCTCGGTCCCGATGCCGGTGAGGACATCCTCAGCGAGACATTCCTGGTCGCTTTCGCGCGACGGAGATCTTTCGATGCGGCGTGGGACTCCGCGCTGCCGTGGTTGTTCGGCATCGCCTCGCGGTTGATCAAGAAGCACCGAGTTCGGGAGGCGAAGCACCACCGATCGAGCGTGGAGTCCGCACACCGCGAGGAACACGTGTCGCACGGCGACCTCGAGGGGACGATCGCTCGCCTCGACGCCGAGATCTCCACCCGAGAGCTGGCGCCCCGCATCGCCGCGCTGTCAGCGAAGGAACGGGACACGCTGCTGCTCTACGCCTGGGGAGACCTGACGTATGAGGAGGTCGCCGTCGCCCTCGGCGTACCTGTGGGCACCGTCCGCTCGCGAATGAATCGAATACGAACTCGACTCGATCCGACCAGAGGGAGCCGCCGAGAACGAGTTGTGAGCGAGAAGGAAGGAGAGGTCGATGGACGTTTTCGAACGCGTGCGTGAGGTGAACACGAGCGCGAGCCTCACGGACGACCGTGTAGCCGCGGCTCGTGCACGCCTCCTGAGTGGGATCGACGAAAGCCGGGAGCGGAATCGCCGACGTCTCGCGCATCGAACCCTGTTGATCGCCGGCGCCGTGGCGACCACAGCCGCGGTGGCCACAGCCGTGGTGGTCTTCACGCAGGAGACAGCGCCGCCGCCTCGCGTCGAGGCGATTCCGACACCGACACCGACAGCGACGCCGCAGCCGCAGGCGTCGCCGAGTCCTCAGCCCTCCGCGACCTCGGGAACCGGGACGACCGAGCCTTTCCCCGGTACGACCCCGCAGGCGGGGCAGTACCTCCACATCGTCAGCGTCACCGAACGTCTGCACTACCGATCCTCGTCAGGGGAGGTGTTCCCGTGGGCCTGGACGACCCAGTCGTCGTCCCCACCCGTCTCCGCTCTGCTGGCGCGCGATCACGACGAGCAGTACGTTCCCGCGGATCGCTCGGGCGATTGGTATCAGGCGCACGGCCCCACGGCCGAGAAGGTGACGCTCTTCCCTGGGGCGCAAGGGCCCGATGAGGAGCAGAGGTGGAACACCCTCATGCCGATGGACGGCAAGGTCGGGGAGACGTGGAGCACGGGTGGGCTGGCGGGCGACGCTTTTCCCCCCGTGGGTTCGACGGAGTACTACGCGGACCTTCCGCGGGAACCGCACGCACTTCTCGATCATCTGCGGGCGGTCGTCGGCACATGGACGTCCGGCCAGGAGGAGACGGATGATGCACTCCTCGAGAACATGACGTCCACGTTGCTGTCGAACTTCGCGCCGGCCGATGTTCGCGAGGCGTACATGGGTGCATTGACTCTGAGTGGCCTCGCGCGGACCACACCGTCGGACGACGGGACCGTCAGCTTCGAGGTCCGCCGAGAACAGTACTCCCCGCGGACCGAGACGATGCTCGTCGACGAGACGACGGGATGGGTGACTGTCCATACTGTGCGTTACGACCGTGAGTCCGGTGCTTCGGGGGACATGGTGCCCGCAGACGTGCCCGACATCCGGACGACGTACACCGTTTCCCTCGTGAATTCGGGTCCGTAGCGGTCGCCGATCGCCGGCAACGAGCCCCGACACCGACCTGCGGTGTCGGGGCTCCGCCGTAGACTCGAAGGCATGGCATCCGACTCCTTCGTCCACCTTCATGTGCACAGCGAGTACTCCATGTTGGACGGTGCGGCGAAGATCAATGCGATGACCCAGGCGGCCGCCGATTACGGCATGCCGGCCATCGCGGTGACCGATCACGGCAACACCTTCGCGGCGTTCGAGTTCTACAACGCGGCGCGGAATGCGGGCATCAAGCCCATCATCGGGCTCGAGGCGTACATGACGCCGGGCACACACCGCAGCGACAAGACGCGCGTGCAGTGGGGCTCGCCCGACCAGAAGAGCGACGACGTCTCCGGCTCGGGCGCTTACACCCACATGACGATGTGGAGCCAGAGCACCCAGGGCATGCACAACCTCTTCCGGATCAGTTCACGGTCGAGCATGGAGGGCTACTACTTCAAGCCCCGCATGGACCGCGAGCTGCTCCAGACCTATGGCAAGGGCATCATCGCGACGACGGGGTGCCCGTCTGGCGAAGTGCAGACGCGGCTCCGGCTGGGGCAGTACGACGCGGCACGGGCGGCGGCGGCAGAGTTCCAGGACATCTTCGGCAAGGAGAACTACTTCGCCGAGATCATGGACCACGGTCTCTCCATCGAGCGTCGGGTGATGACCGATCTGCTCCGCCTCGCGAAAGACCTGAACATCCCGCTGGTCGCGACCAACGACTCGCACTACACGCATCAGCACGAGGCCGATGCGCACGAGGCTCTGCTGTGCGTGCAGTCGGGCTCCACCATGGACGACCCGAACCGCTTCAAGTTCGACGGCGACGGCTATTACATCAAGACCGCCGCGGAGATGCGGCAGCTGTTCCGCGATCACCCCGAGGCCTGCGACAACACTCTGTTGATCGCCGAGCGCTGCGAGGTCGAGTTCGACACCTCGGCGAACTACATGCCGCGGTTCCCGGTGCCGGACGGCGAGACCGAAGACAGCTGGCTCATCAAAGAGGTCGAGGCAGGCCTGCACTACCGGTACCCGGGTGGCATCCCCGACAAGGTGCGCAAGCAGGCCGAGTACGAGACAGGCATCATCCTGCAGATGGGCTTCCCCGGGTACTTCCTGGTCGTCGCCGACTTCATCAACTGGGCCAAGGACAACGGCATCCGCGTCGGTCCCGGACGCGGCTCCGGTGCCGGTTCCATGGTCGCGTACGCGATGAAGATCACCGACCTCGACCCCCTCGAGCACGGCCTGATCTTCGAGCGCTTCCTGAACCCCGACCGCGTCTCGATGCCCGACTTCGACGTCGACTTCGATGATCGCCGTCGTGGCGAGGTCATCGACTACGTCACGGAGAAGTACGGCTCGGAGCGCGTCGCCCAGATCGTCACCTATGGCACCATCAAGTCCAAGCAGGCGCTGAAGGATGCGGGCCGCGTGCTCGGCTTCCCGTTCAGCATGGGGGAGCGTCTGACCAAGGCGATGCCGCCGCCCGTCATGGGCAAGGACATGCCCCTCGACGGTATGTTCGACTCGGCGCACCCGCGGTACAAAGAGGCGAGCGAGTTCCGTGCGCTGATCGAGACTGACCCCGAGGCGAAGACGGTCTTCGACCGCGCGCTCGGTCTCGAAGGTCTGAAGCGTCAATGGGGCGTGCACGCCGCCGGCGTGATCATGTCGTCCGACCCGCTGCTCGACATCATCCCGATCATGAAGCGGGAGCAGGACGGTCAGATCGTCACGCAGTTCGACTATCCGTCGTGCGAGTCGCTCGGCCTGATCAAGATGGACTTCCTGGGGCTCCGTAACCTCACGATCATCTCCGACGCGCTCGACAACATCCGTACGAACCGTGGCGAGGAACTTGACCTCGAGCACCTCGGCCTCGATGATCCCGGGGTGTACGAACTGCTCGCGCGCGGCGACACCCTGGGTGTCTTCCAGCTCGACAGTCCGCCGCTGCGCTCGCTGATGCGCCTCATGAAGCCCGACAACTTCGGTGACATCTCGGCCCTTATCGCCCTCTACCGCCCTGGCCCCATGGGAGCGAACTCCCACACGAACTACGCGCTGCGCAAGAACGGTCTACAGGAGATCACGCCGATCCACCCTGAGCTCGAGGAGCCTCTGGCGGAGATCCTGGAGGAGTCCTACGGCCTCATCATCTACCAGGAGCAGGTGATGGCGATCGCTCAGGCGGTGGCCGGATTCAGCCTCGGACAAGCAGACATCCTGCGCCGAGCGATGGGAAAGAAGAAGAAGTCCGAGCTCGACAAGCAGTACGAGGGCTTCGCGGGGGGCATGAAGCAGCGCGGATTCGGAGAGGCGGCGATCAAGGCCCTCTGGGACATCCTGCTTCCGTTCTCGGACTACGCGTTCAACAAAGCCCACTCCGCCGCGTACGGCCTCGTGTCGTACTGGACCGCCTACCTCAAGGCGCACTATCCCGCCGAGTACATGGCGGCACTGCTGACCAGCGTCGGTGACTCGAAAGACAAGATGGCGCTGTACCTCAACGAGTGCCGTCGCATGGGCATCAAGGTGCTCCCTCCCGACGTGTCCGACTCGATCAACTACTTCGCGGCCGTCGACGATGACATCCGCTTCGGTCTCGGCGCTGTGCGCAACGTCGGCAGCAATGTCGTCGACGGCATCGTGCGGGCTCGAAAGGACGAGCGGTTCACCTCGTTCCATCACTTCCTCGACAAAGTCCCTCTGCACGTCTCGAACAAGCGCACCGTCGAATCGCTGATCAAAGCCGGTGCCTTCGACTCGATGGGGGACTCGCGGCGGGCTCTCATGGAGGTACACGAGGACGCGGTCGAGGCAGCCGTCGACCGTAAGCGCAATGAGGCCCAGGGAGCGATCGGTTTCGATTTCGACAGCCTCTACGACGGCATGGAAGAGGCGGCTCCCGCCAAGGTGCCCGCCCGCCCGGAGTGGATCAAGAAGGACAAGCTCGCCTTCGAGCGGGAGATGCTCGGCCTCTACGTCTCCGATCACCCGCTCGCGGGCCTCGAGGTCCCGCTGGCCAAGCACGCGTCGATCTCGATCCACGACCTCAACAACTCCGAGGACCTTCAGGACGGCGATCAGGTGACGGTCGCCGGACTCGTGACCAGCGTGCAGCACCGCGTCGCCAAGGCCAGCGGAAACCCCTACGGCATGATCACCGTCGAGGACTTCAACGGCGAGGTGACCGTGATGTTCATGGGGAAGACCTACACCGAGTTCCAGCACACGCTGCAGCAGGATGCGATCCTCGCTGTCCGCGGACGAGTCTCCCGACGTGACGACGGGCTCAACCTGCACGCCCAATCGGCGTTCGCGCCCGACATCGGCTCGTTCGATGCGGCGGGTCCGCTGTCGCTCGTCCTCGCCGAGCAGCGCGCGACGGAGCGGGTGATGACCGAGCTCGCCGAGGTGCTTCGCCGCCACAACGGCGATACCGAAGTGCTGCTCCGCGTGCATCGTGGGGGGACCGCGAAGGTCTTCGAAGTGCCGATGCCGGTCAAGGTCTCCGCAGACCTCTTCGGTGACCTCAAGTCACTGCTCGGACCCACCTGTCTGGGGTGAGCGGGTAGGATCGTGAGCCGTCGGCAGCACGACGAACACCCCCCGTCGAGCACTGTGACGAAAGGACCACCATGAGTACGGACACCTCCGAACCCGACCTTCCCGAGTCGGACCCCGAGGACTCGATCTTCAGCGACGACGACGGCGTGCTCTACGACGACGAGGTGACTCCGGAATTCGGCATTCTCGGATTCACGCTGCGTGAACTGCTGATCGTGGGCGTATGGGTGGTGGCCTTCGTGCTGTCCTTCTTCCCGCTGACCGGCGGCCTCTCGCTCTGGGGGATCGGTATCCAGTGGATCCTCCCCATCGCGCTTCCCACCGTGGCCGTCTTCCTGCTGGTGCTGCGCCGCTTCTCGCCGGATGGCATCCGCCGAGTGGGCTCGCTGGGCATCGACCAGTTCGCCTCCGTGGCGTTCTCCGTCGCGGCCGTCGTCTGGGTCGGGAATCTGTGGCTCTCGATCTCCGGGCTGATCGCCACCGGCTACTGGGGGCTCCCGTGGAACGGCGTGGGGATGGTCGTCACGTCTCTCGCGCTGGTCGTGCTCACAGTCTTCGCCCCGATCATTCCGGGTCTCAAGGAGGACTTCCACGGCCGCCTCGTCACGCTCGCGCATCGAAATGCGAATCCGGTGCGCCCGGTCATCGCGCGCCCGCGCCCCGAGCCCGCTCCCGTCGCGGAGTCGACCGTTTCCCCCAGCAGCACCGAGCCCGAGGTCACCGTCGATGCGTCAGGGCTGCCCCCGGTGACCGGCCTCGACATCGAGACGACCGGGCGACAGGCGACTGACGAGATCGCCCGACTCGACCTCGCGGAGCAGGTACCTCTCACGGCGCATGCCTCCGGCGGTGGCGTCGGGACCGACCAGGACGCCTCCGACGAGGACTACGTGCCCGCCTACTCCCGTCGATCCCGTGGACAGGAGCCCGAGATCGTCTCGGACACCGGAAGCATCGAGTCGCTGCTCGAGACCGCAGCGACCTACGAGACCGGCGATGTCCTGGCCGAAGCGGAGCCCCGCATCGTCGAGGGCTTCGCCGACGCCGACGCTGATCTCGACGCGACGAATCCTCGCGAGGCGGCTCCCGCCGCGCAGCCGTTCTGGATCCTCGCCGCCTCCGAACGGGATGTGCATGACGAGCGAGGAGAACCGCTGTTCCGCATCGGGCCGAGTGCCTGGGCCCTCGTGATCGAGGACCGTGGAGGTGCGTACGTCGTCCGACATGACGACGGACGGATCGGCTACCTCCACGACATCTCCGACATCTCGAAGGGCTGAAATGCGCACGATCGATCTGCGGGGGCGCGAGCTCTCGCCCGCTGACATGCTCGCGGCCGTGCCGCGCGCCACGCAGGCTCGGGCGGAGGCGCTCGACACCGCCGCCCGGATCGTCGAGGACGTGCGCGTTCGCGGTGAGGCCGCTCTCCGTGAGCAGGCGGAGCAGTTCGACCGGGTGACGGGCCACGACGTGCGGGTTCCCGCCGCGCACATCGCCGACGCCCTCGCATCCATCGAGCCCCCCGTCCGCGCTGCGCTCGAAGAGGCGATCGTGCGCGTGCGCCGTGGCTCCGAGGCCCAGGTGCCGGCGCCTCAGACCACCGAGATCGGCCCTGGGGCGCGCATTCTGCAGCGCTGGCAACCCGTGCACCGCGTGGGCGTCTACATTCCCGGCGGCAAGGCGGTCTACCCGTCGAGCGTGATCATGAACGTGGTTCCCGCGCAGGTGGCGGGCGTCGAGCAGATCGCTCTGGCGTCCCCGCCGCAGGCCGATCAGGGCGGTCGGATCCATCCGACGATCCTTGCGGCCGCCGCCCTGTTGGGCGTCACCGAGGTCTACGCCATGGGGGGAGCCGGCGCGATCGGCGCCTTCGCGCATGGCGTTCCGTCGCTCGGCCTCGACCCCGTCGACGTGGTCTCCGGCCCGGGGAACAACTATGTCGCGTCTGCGAAGCGGGCCGTCGCCGGCGTCGTCGGGACGGATTCCGAGGCCGGTGCGACCGAGATCCTCGTCGTGGCCGATGCCGATGCCGATGCGAGACTCATCGCTGCGGATCTGGTCAGCCAGGCGGAGCACGATGAACAGGCTTCCGCCGTCCTGGTGACGGATGCTGCCGGGCTCGCGGATCAGGTCGCCGTCGAGGTCGAGCGGATGGCGGCGGTCACACGACACAGCGAGCGTGTCGGGGCGGCTCTGAGCGGTCCGCAATCCGCGATCGTCCTCGTCGACGACCGTGCCATGGCGACGGCTTTCAGCAACGCCTACGCTCCGGAGCACCTCGAGCTGCACCTCGCCGATGCCGCAGATGCGGCGGCGGCGTTCACCAGCGCCGGTGCCGTCTTCGTCGGCGACCAGACTCCCGTCAGCCTCGGTGACTACATGGCGGGAAGCAACCACGTGCTTCCGACCGGCGGTCAGGCGCGGTATGCGCCCGGTCTCGGGTCCTACACGTTCCTGCGCCCGCAGCAGGTCATCTCGTATGATCGCGCGGCGCTGTCAGTCGTTCGCGCCGGTGTCGTGGCCCTCGCCGAAACCGAGGTGCTCCCTGCACACGGCGAGGCGATCGAGGCGCGTTTCACGGCGTAGGATCGGTCAGATGCACTGCCCCTTCTGTCGTCATCCCGACTCCCGTGTCATCGACTCGCGCACCAGCGACGACGGGTTGTCGATCAGACGCCGCCGCCAGTGCCCGGAATGCGGGGGCCGGTTCACCACCACCGAGACGGCGAGCCTCAACGTCATCAAGCGCTCCGGCGTCATGGAGCCGTTCAGCCGCGAGAAGGTCATCTCCGGCGTGCGCAAGGCCTGTCAGGGGCGGCCGGTGACCGAGGCCGACCTCGCGATCCTCGCGCAGCGTGTGGAGGAGGCCGTTCGCCAGACCGGTGTCTCGCAGCTCGACGCGAACGAGATCGGTCTCGCCATCCTGGGCCCGTTGCGTGAGCTCGACGAGGTCGCGTTCCTCCGCTTCGCCAGCGTCTACCAGGCGTTCGACTCGCTCGAGGACTTCGAGGCAGCGATCACCGATCTGCGGGCCGACCACACGAAGCAGGAGCCCGCGGAGCGGTAATCTGGCAGGGATGTATCCGCTGCTCTTCCGCGCTGTCCTCTCGCGCTTCGACCCCGAGTTCGCCCACCACGCCGGCATGGCGGTGATCCGTGTTCTCGGCGTGCGCCCCCTCTCCTGGGTGACGCGTGCCATGACGCGCCCGGACCCATCGCTGCGAGTCGAGGCTCTCGGTCTCACCTTCCCCTCGCCGTTCGGCATCGCGGCCGGGTTCGATAAGAACGCGGTCGGGGTGCGGGGCCTGGCAGCTCTCGGCTTCGGGCACGTGGAGGTCGGCACGCTCACCGCGGTCCCGCAGGAGGGCAACCCCAAGCCGCGTCTGTTCCGTCTCATCGCCGATCGTGCCGTCATCAACCGGATGGGCTTCAACAACGCGGGCGCGGACGCGGCAGCGCGCCGTCTGGCCCGTCTGCGCCGTGGAGCGCCCGACACGGTGGTCGGCGTCAACATCGGCAAGAGTCGGGTGGTGGACGTGGAGAACGCGACGGCCGACTACGTGGCTTCCGCGACTCGTCTCGCCCCGCTCGCCGACTACCTCGCCGTGAACGTGTCGTCTCCTAACACGCCGGGGCTGCGCGGGCTGCAGGCGGTGGAGACCCTCGCCCCGCTCTTGCGGGCGGTCAAGCAGGCCTCCGGTGCCACGCCGCTGCTCGTGAAGATCGCACCGGACCTTCCGGACGAGGAGATCGCGGCGATCGCGCAGCTGGCAGTGGCCGAAGGACTCGCCGGCATCATCGCGAACAACACGACCATCAGCCGAGACGGCCTGCTCTCGGATGCGGCGAAGGTCGAGGCCGCCGGCGCCGGTGGTCTGTCGGGGGCGCCGTTGAAGCAGCGCTCGCTCGAGGTGCTGCGCGTCGTGCGAGGCGCGGTTCCCGCCGACTTCTGCGTGATCGCGGTCGGCGGTGTCGAGACCGCTGCAGACGTGCAGGAGCGTCTGGAAGCCGGCGCCACTCTCGTGCAGGGCTACACGGCGTTCCTGTACCGCGGTCCGTTCTGGGGCCGCGAGATCAACAGGGGACTGATCAGTCGGGGTACTGCCCGCGCTTGACCTGCGGCTTCGGCAAGCGCATGAATCGCATCTGCAGAGCCCGCATCGCCGCGTACCAGCCGAGACCGCGCTCGAGACGCTCCTTGCCGAACTTCGCCGCAGCCTTGCGCTTGACCCGCATGGCCAGCAGGACCATGCCGCCGATCGCGATCACCAGGTACCCCATCATCACCAGGTACGCGTAGAACGAGATCATCATGTTCGTGGGCAGCAGCGAGGCGAGGATGACCAGCACCATGACGCCCATCACGAACTCGGCCGGGTGCCAGCCCGCATCGACGTAGTCGCGCACCCAGCGGCGCTGAGGCCCCTTGTCGCGGACGGGGAGGTACTTCTCCTCGCCGGCGGCCATGCCGGCCTGTGCCTTGGCTCGGCGCTCGTTGAGCTCGGCCTTGGCGGCGGCTTTGGCCTCTTTGGTGTTGGCGACCAGGGGGCGGCGGCGGGCAGCCTCCTGCTCCGCACGGGTCGGCGTCGCGCGCCCCTTTCCGACGGCGGGCGTCTCGGGGGCGTCGTCGTTCGTCGAAGGGGAGACAGGGGTAGTGGCCACGGAGTTCCTCGGTTCGCTGCGGGGGATCACCTTAAGATTACTCGCATGACCTCTCCTGTTCCTCCCCGTGAGCCCGATGCCGCCGTCCTCGAGGCTGTGGCGACCGGTATCCCCTCCGCGTTGTCGGACCTCGGCCACCTCGTGCGCATCCCGGGAATGGCCTGGCCCGCGTTCGATCAGACCCAGCTGGAGCGCAGCGCGGAAGCCGTGGCTGCGCTGGCCTCGGACACCGGTGTCTTCGACGAGGTGCGTGTGCTCCGTGCCGCGATCCCGGGCACCGATGAGCAGGGACAGCCGGCAGTCCTCGCCACGCGCGCGGCCCGCAACGGCAAGCCGACGATCCTGCTCTACGCGCACCACGACGTGCAGCCTCCCGGTGATGACGCCCTCTGGGAGACCCCGCCGTTTGAGCCGACGGTCCGTGACGGGCGTCTGTACGGACGCGGCGCCGCAGACGACAAGGCGGGGATCATGGCGCACATCGCGTCGATCCGAGCCGTACACGAGGTGCTGGGGGACGACCTCGACCTCGGTATCGCGATGTTCATCGAGGGGGAGGAGGAGTACGGGTCTCGTTCCTTCGCTCAGTTCCTCTCCGACAACAAGGAGGCGCTCCGCGCGGACGCCATCGTCGTCGCCGACTCCGGCAACTGGGATTCGGTCACCCCGGGCCTCACCGTCTCGCTTCGCGGGAACGCGCGCTTCACGCTGCGCGTGCGCACCCTCGATCACGCGTCCCACTCGGGGATGTTCGGGGGAGCGGTGCCCGACGCGATGATGTCGACCGTGAAACTGCTCTCCACGCTGTGGAACTCCGACGGCTCGGTGGCGGTGGCGGGGATGACCGAGCGCGATGCGCCCACTCCCGATTACACCGAGGCGACACTCCGTGACGAGGCAGGGCTCCTGCCCGGCACCACTCCGATCGGTGACGGCACGATCCTCAGCCGGATCTGGAACAAGCCCGCGGTGACGGTGATCGGCATCGACGCGACGAGCGTGGCGGCGGCATCCAACACCCTGCTTCCCGAGGTCACGGTCGTGATCAGCGCTCGTGTCGCGCCCGGGCAGACGGGGCAGGCCGCGTATGACGCCCTCGAGAGCCACCTGCGGGCTCACGCTCCGTTCGGCGCGGAGCTCACCTTCTCGGATGTCGACCTGGGGGATGGCTTCCTCGTCGACACCAGCGGCTGGGCGGTGCAGCTCACGCGCGACGCGATGCACGACGGCTACGGGGTTCCGCCGGTGGACCTGGGCGTCGGCGGTTCGATCCCGTTCATCGCCGACCTGGTGCGGGAGTTCCCGGCTGCGCAGATCCTCGTCACCGGTGTCGAGGACCCGCATTCGCGGGCGCACAGCCCCAACGAGTCGCTGCACCTCGACACCTTCCGCCATGCGGTCGCGACCGAGGCGCTGCTGCTCACCCGCATGAATGCTGCAGAACTCTGAGCCTCACAGGATCTGCGGCGGTAGAATCGTCCGAGAAGCCGTGCACCTGCGGCCCGTCACAAGGAGCGACATGAGCGACACCACACTCTCCCCAGAGACCACCCGCGCACACGGCGTCACCCTGACCGACGCTGCCGCCGTCAAGGTGAAGAACCTCCTCGAGCAGGAAGGCCGCGACGATCTCCGTCTTCGCGTCGCCGTGCAGCCCGGCGGATGCTCGGGCCTGATCTACCAGCTGTACTTCGACGAGCGCTACCTCGAAGGCGACGAGACCGTCGACTTCGACGGCGTCGAGGTGATCATCGACAACATGAGCGTCCCGTACCTCGACGGTGCGGCGATCGACTTCAAGGACACGATCTCCGAGCAGGGGTTCACGATCGACAACCCCAACGCAGCGGGCAGCTGCGCCTGCGGCGACAGCTTCCACTGATCGTCCGTCTGCCGAACGGCCGCCGTCACCATGGGTGACGGCGGCCGTTCCGCTTTCGGAACCTGCGTGGTTGGCATGAATCAGGTGTGAGGTTGCCCTAGACTTGGGTGTGCTCTGTTCGCGATCTGAAAGGTGCATCGTGCCCTCGAAACGCAGCCTTCGTTGGGCCGCACTCCCTGTGGGAGTCGTGGCAGCCTTGGCCCTGGCGGGATGTTCTCCCACCGAGCTGAACGGCTTTCTTCCGGGCTTCGTGGAGGGTGGCCCCGCAGCCACCAATCAGACCGAGCGCGTCTCCTCGCTCTGGGTGAACTCCTGGATCGTGCTTCTCGCCGTCGGCATCATCACGTGGGGCCTGATGGCCTGGGCCGCGATCGCGTACCGTCGCCGCAAGGGCCAGACCGGCCTCCCGGTGCAGATGCGCTACAACATGCCGATCGAGATCTTCTACACGATCGTGCCGCTCATCCTCGTGCTGGGAATGTTCTTCTTCACCGCTCGTGATCAGACCGAGATCGAGGCCAAGTGGGACGAGCCCGACGTCGAGATCACCGCGATCGCCAAGCAGTGGGCGTGGGACTTCCAGTACGACGGTGAAGAAGAGGACAACTCCGACGCCGTGTGGACGATGGGCATCCAGGCCCAGCCCGACGCCGAAGGCAACATCGATCAGTCGCAGCTGCCGACCCTGGTTCTGCCGGTCGACAAGAAGGTCACGATCGACCTGCAGTCGCGCGACGTCATCCACTCTTTCTGGATCATCGACTTCCTCTACAAGAAGGACATGTTCATCGGGAAGGACAACTCCTGGTCGTTCATCCCCACCCGTGAGGGCGAGTACGCCGGCAAGTGTGCCGAGCTCTGCGGTGAGTATCACTCGATGATGCTCTTCAACGTCAAGGTCGTCTCTCAGGACGACTACGACGCGTACCTCGAGTCGCTCGAGGAGAAGGGCAACACGGGCGACATCACCGACGCGTACGACCGTCTCTCGAACTTCCCGGGGACGACCCCGAAGACCGACACCGAGGAAGGAGGGGAGTAAGTCATGTCGACCACAGAAGCTCCCCGTACCGACGAGACTCCCCAGTCGCGTCCGACCACTCTGCCCGCCCGCCAGGCCGCTCTCATGAGCTCCTCGCGCGTGGAGCAGAAGGGCAACATCGTCGTCAAGTGGATCACCTCCACCGACCACAAGACCATCGGGTACATGTACCTGATCGCGTCCGTGCTGTTCTTCCTCCTCGGTGGCGTGATGGCCCTCGTCATCCGCGCCGAGCTGTTCGCGCCGGGCATGCAGATCGTCCCGACGAAGGAGCAGTACAACCAGCTGTTCACGATGCACGGCACGATCATGCTGCTGATGTTCGCGACGCCGCTCTTCGCGGGCTTCGCCAACGCGATCCTGCCGTTGCAGATCGGCGCCCCCGACGTGGCCTTCCCGCGTCTGAACGCGTTTGCCTTCTGGCTCTTCCTCTTCGGCTCGACCATCGCGGTCGCCGGCTTCCTCACCCCGCAGGGCGCGGCCTCCTTCGGATGGTTCGCCTATCAACCGCTGGCCGGTGCGTCGTTCTCGCCGGGCGCGGGTGGAAACCTCTGGATGGTCGGACTGGGCATCTCCGGTTTCGGAACCATCCTCGGTGCCGTCAACTTCATCACCACGATCATCACGATGCGCGCTCCCGGCATGACGATGTGGCGCATGCCGATCTTCTCCTGGAACACGCTCATCACGAGCCTGCTCATCCTGATGGCGTTCCCCGTGCTCGCGGCAGCGATCTTCGCCGCTGCAGCGGACCGCATCCTCGGCGCTCACATCTACGACCCCGCCAACGGCGGTGTCCTGCTGTGGCAGCACCTGTTCTGGTTCTTCGGCCACCCCGAGGTCTACATCATCGCTCTGCCGTTCTTCGGCATCGTGTCGGAGATCTTCCCGGTCTTCAGCCGTAAGCCGATCTTCGGATACAAGACGCTGGTCTACGCGACGATCGCGATCGCCGCTCTCTCCGTCGCCGTGTGGGCGCACCACATGTACGTGACCGGATCGGTGCTGCTGCCCTTCTTCGCCCTCATGACGATGCTCATCGCCGTGCCGACGGGTGTGAAGATCTTCAACTGGATCGGCACGCTCTGGCGAGGATCGGTGACGTTCGAGACTCCGATGGTCTTCGCACTCGGATTCCTCGTGTCGTTCGTCTTCGGCGGTCTGACCGGTGTCATCCTCGCGGCCCCGCCGCTGGACTTCGCCCTCTCCGACTCGTACTTCGTCGTCGCTCACTTCCACTACGTGGTGTTCGGCACCGTCGTGTTCGCCATGTTCGCCGGCTTCTACTTCTGGTGGCCGAAGTGGACCGGTCGCATGCTCAACGAGCGTCTCGGTTACGTGCACTTCTGGATGCTGTTCATCGGCTTCCACATGACGTTCCTCATCCAGCACTGGCTGGGTGTCGACGGCATGGTGCGCCGCTACGCGGACTACTCCGCGGCAGACGGCTGGACCTGGCAGAACCAGGTCTCCACGATCGGTGCGATCATCCTCGGCGCCTCGATGCTGCCGTTCTTCCTGAACGTGTGGATCACGGCCCGCAAGGCTCCGAAGGTCACGGTAAACGACCCGTGGGGCTACGGTGCTTCGCTCGAGTGGGCGACGTCGTGCCCGCCGCCGCGGCACAACTTCACGTCGATCCCGCGTATCCGCAGCGAGCGTCCCGCGTTCGACCTGAATCACCCGGAGGCTGCCGAGTTCGCGACCACGGCGCCCGGCGAGCGAGAGGCCCACTAAGTCATGCGCGACAACGTCATTCTCTGGTGGGTGCTGACAGCGTTCTTCGCCCTCGTCGGTGTCGTCTACACCGGCTGGCACATCCTGGTCACTCCGTCCGACAACTTCGCGATGCGGATCGAGTGGGTCGGCACTGTCGCCCTGTTCTTCGCAGCCTTCATGGCCGCGATGGTCGCGTTCTATCTCGATCGCACGCACAAGGCGCAGAACGGTGAGCTGCCGGAAGACATCCTGACGGCGGACATCGACGACGGTGACCCCGAGCTCGGCGAGTTCAGCCCGTGGTCCTGGTGGCCGATCGTGCTCGCCGCTTCGGCCGGTGTCTTCGTCGTCGGCCTTGCTGTCGGACACTTCCTGCTCCCGATCGGTCTCGCGATCTTCGTCGTCGCGATCGTCGGCTGGGTCTACGAGTACTACCGCGGCAACTTCGCCCGCTGAGACTTCTGAATAGAAGAAGGCCCCCGGATTCGTCCGGGGGCCTTCTTCGTATACGGAGGGCGCTGCGGTCAGGCTCGTGTGCGGATGCGTGCGATGCCGGTCAGCGGATCGACGGGGCGGCGGTGCACGCCATCGGCGTCCTCCACGGGGTAGCCCTCGCGCACCCAATACTCGAAGCCGCCGATCATCTCACGGACCCGGTAGCCGAGGCGGGCGAACTCGAGGGCACCCTTCGCTCCGGCATTGCAGCCGGGACTCCAGCAGTACACGACCACGTCAGCGTCTGCGGGGATCTCCACGGGGGCGCGGTTCTCGATCTCGCTGTAGTGCATGTGTACGGCGCCGGCGACCCGACCTTGCGCCCAGGCCTCGTCCGAGCGCACATCGACGATGACGATGTTCTCGCCGGCCTTCTGCGCGGCGTGCACATCGCTGGCGTCGGTCTCGTAGGCGAGTTTGGCCGTGTAGAAGTCCGCGCGATCGATCATGCTCTCAGCCTAGGACGAGCCCATCCTCTGGTCTGAGCGGATTCCTGTCGTCCAGAGAGCGAAAACCGTCAACATCGACGCATCAGAGGGTGGCAGTCATCTGCACGCGAGGGCCGTACCTGAAGAGCCCGAGGGCGGTCTCCGTGTCGATGAGGGAGCGGAGCAGAGCGGAGTCCGGCTCGGTCTCCGTGAAACCGCAGGAGGCGTAGAACGGCGCGTTCCAGGGGACGTCACGGTAGGTGCGGAGGGTGATCGTACGATGTCCGCGGTCTCGGGTCTCAGAGAGCGCCGCCTGGACGAGCCGACGCCCGATCCCGCGCCGGCCGTACGTGGGCAGCACAGAGAGCTGCTCCAGATGAGCGTGCCCGTCGATCTCCAGGACGTGCACGAAGCCGACGGGGCCCGAAGAGGGGGCTGAGGCCTCGTGGGGCTCAGCGACGAGCACGAAGCCCGGCATCGAAGCGCGCTCCCGAGCAGTGGTCGGGGGCGGCCAGTCGACCGCGTCGAAACGATCGACGAGCAGAGCATCCGCCGCGGCTTCGATCTGTTCGGTCTCCGCGTCATCCGCCGGATGCGCAGGACGTACTCGGATCTCCATGGTCACTCTCCTGCGACGGCGGCGATGGCCTCGATCTCGACGAGCTGGTCATCGTAACCGAGCACCGTGACACCCAGGAGGGTGCTGGGGACGTCGTGGTCGCCGAAGGCAGCGTGGACCACGTCCCACGCCGTGACGAGGTCGGCCTGCGCGGAGGAAGCCACCAGCACTCGTGTGCTGATGACATCGGTGAGGTCCGCGCCAGCGACGTCGAGTGCTGCCTCGAGCGTCTGCACGCATCGGGCCGCCTGAGCCGCGTAGTCGCCCGGTGCGGCGGTCGTCCCGTCGTCGTTCAGAGGGCAGGCTCCCGCGAGGAAGATGAAACGCGAACCCGCCGGTGCAGTGGCGGCATAGGCGTAGGGGGCGTCGGCGAGGGCAGTGGCGCGGATCAGCTGGACGGCAGATGACATGGTTCGATCCTCTCATTCACGGATTAACGATGAAGGCCCCGTCCGTGTGGACGAGGCCTTCATCGTGGGGGAGTGGCGACTACTCGCCATCCTCCTTCTTGCGAGGCTTCTTCACCGGCTCGGTCGCGATGACCGTGCTGGGGGTGTTCGGCGTCTCGTCGACGTGCGTCTCATCGACCGTGAGCGGGGCATCAGGGAAGCCGGCGCGCTCGTGAGCGCCCTGGATCTCTGCGGCCTCGGTCTCATCGTTCTGAGCCGTGACGTGGTGCTGGTGCGCATCGGCTGCTTCGACCTCGGCCTGCGTGAGCGGGGCCAGACGATCTTCGAAGAACCACCGGGAGATCGAGGAACGGAGGTTCTCCGTCCACGGGATGCGGCCCTTGGCGTTCGGGCGAACCACGAGAGGCTCGTAGGAGTCGACATCGATGAGCTTCCAGCGGTCGTACTGGTCGACCGGCTGGTGGACCTCGATGAACTCGCCACCGGGGAGGCGCACGATGCGGCCCGATTCGAAGCCGTGCAGCACGATCTCGCGGTCCTTCTTCTGCAGCGCGATGCAGATGCGCTTGGTGACGAAGTACCCGAGGATCGGGCCCAGGAAGAGCAGCGCCTGCAGCGTGTGGATGACGCCTTCCATCGTGAGCATGAAGTGCGTCGCGATGAGGTCGGACGATGCTGCAGCCCAGAGGACGGCGTAGAAGATGACGCCGGCGACGCCGATCGCGGTGCGCGTCGCCGCGTTGCGGGGACGCTGTGCGATGTGGTGCTCGCGCTTGTCGCCGGTGACCCACGCCTCGATGAACGGGTAGATCGCGACGACCACGATGAACAGGCCGAGCACGAGCACGGGCGCGATGATTCCGAAGGACCACGTGCGGTCGAGGAACACGATGTCCCAGTTCGACGGCGCCAGACGCAGAGCGCCGTCGGCGAAGCCGATGTACCAGTCCGGCTGCGTGCCGGCCGAGACAGGGGAGGGGTCGTACGGGCCGTAGTTCCAGATCGGGTTGATCTGGAAGAACGTCGCGATCATGACGATCACGCCGAACACGATGAACAGGTAGCCGCCCATCTTCGACATGTAGACCGGCATCATCGGGTAGCCCACGACGTTGTCGTTCGTGCGGCCGGGGCCGGCGAACTGCGTGTGCTTGTTGATGATCATCAGCATCAGGTGCACGACGATGAGCGCGATCACGAGCATCGGCAGCAACAGGATGTGCAGCGTGTACAGACGTCCGACGATGTCGGTCCCGGGGAACTCGCCGCCGAAGAGGAGGAACGAGGTCCAGGTGCCGATCAGGGGGAGACCCTTGATCATGCCGTCGATTATGCGGAGGCCGTTACCCGAGAGCAGGTCGTCGGGAAGCGAGTAGCCGGTGAAGCCCTCTGCCATCGCGAGGATGAACAGGACGAAGCCGATGACCCAGTTGAGCTCACGCGGCTTGCGGAACGCGCCGGTGAAGAACACGCGGAGCATGTGCACGCCGATGCCGGCGATGAACACGAGCGCCGCCCAGTGGTGGATCTGGCGGACCAGGAGCCCGCCGCGCAGGTCGAACGAGATGTGCAGCGACGACTCGAGCGCCGCCGACATCTCGATACCACGCATCGGCGCGTAGGCGCCGGTGTAGTGGGTCTCGACCATGGATGCCTGGAAGAAGAACGTCAGGAAGGTTCCGGAGAGGAACACGACGACGAAGCTCCACAGCGCGATCTCGCCGAGCATGAACGACCAGTGGTCGGGGAAGATCTTGCGTCCGAGCTCCTTGACGAAGCCGGAGAGGCTGGTGCGCTCGTCGATGTAGTTCGACGCGGCACCGACGAAGCGACCGCCGAGGGGCGCCTTGGTGTCCTTGTCCTCTTTGGACAGCGTTGCGGTGCTCAATGGCGCTCCCAGAAGCTCGGGCCGACGGGTTCCTTGAAGTCGCTGCGTGCGACCAGGTAGCCCTCGTCATCGACGGTGATGGGCAGCTGCGGCAGCGGACGAGCCGCCGGGCCGAAGATGACCTTGGCGTGGTCCGTGACGTCGAACTGCGACTGGTGGCACGGGCACAGCAGGTGGTGTGTCTGCTGCTCGTACAGAGCCACAGGGCATCCGACGTGCGTGCAGACCTTGGAATAGGCGACGATGCCGTCGTAGGACCAGTCCTTGCGGTCCTCAGCCTCGATCAGCTGCTCGGGGCGCAGACGCATCATCAGCACGATGGCCTTGGCCTTCTCCTCGAGGTAGCCGTCGTGGTGGCTGAGCGTCGCGAGCTCTTCGGGGATCACGTGGAACGCCGACCCGAGGGTCACGTCCGCGGCGCGGATCGGGGTGCCGTCGGGGTCGCGGACGAGGCGCGCACCCTTCTCCCACATCGTGTGCTTGAGGAGAACGACCGGGTCGCCCGCGGTGGGGTCATCCGGCGTCGAGTGCGGAGCGAGACCACGGAAGAGCGTGACGCCCGGGATGATCGAGGCGACGAGTGCGGCGAACAGCGAGTTGCGGATCACCGTGCGGCGTCCGAAACCGGACTCCTCGTTCGCGTCGGAGAAGGCCTGGATGGCCGCCTCGCGGGTCGCGTCCTTGCCACGGGTGGGGTGGCGGTGCTCGATGAACTCCTTGTCGGACATGAGCGCCTTGGACCAGTGGATCGCACCGATGCCGAGGGCCAGCAGCGCGAGGGCGATGCCGAGACCGATGAAGAGGTTGTTCTGCCGGATGTCGATGAGCGCGCCGCTCTCGATCGGGAACAGCATGTAGGCGGCGACCGCCCAGATGCTCCCGGCCAGCGAGAGGTAGAACAGCGTGTAGACAGTGCGGACAGCGGCCTTCTCAGCGCGCGGGTCCTTGTCGGTCATCCGCTCGCGGTGCGGCGGAAGCCCGGGGTTCTGCACGGGATCGCTGACTGCGACACCCAGCCCCGGAGAGGGCTGGTAGGCCCTGTCAAGAGCCTGCGAGTCGTCGTCGTGTGCCATGGTGCTCCTCGTACGTTCCTCTTCGATGAATAAGCGTCAGTTGGACTTCGCCGTGATCCACACGGTGATGGCGACGAGCGCGCCGATTCCGAAGATCCAGACGAACAGGCCCTCGGAGACCGGTCCGAGCGAACCGAGCGAGAATCCGCCGATCTGCACGGACTGCTGCTGGAAGAGCAGCGCCGAGATGATGTCGCGCTTGTCCTCGTCGGACAGGTTCATGTCGCCGAAGACCGGCATGTTCTGCGGGCCGGTGACCATCGCCGCGTACATGTGCAGCGCGCTGGTCTCCTGGAGACCGGGTGCGTACTTGCCCTCGGTGAGCGCTCCACCCGCTGCGGCCACGTTGTGGCACATCGCGCAGTTGACGCGGAACAGCTCGGCGCCGTTCGCGACGTCACCTTCTCCGTCCAGGATGTGGTCGGCGGGGAACGTCGGGCCGGGAGCCTCGGACTGCACGAACGAGGAGATCGCGAGGATCTGGTCCTCGGTGAACTGCGGTGCCTTCTGCGGCGCCTGCGGTCCCTGCATCTGCAGGGGCATGCGACCGGTCGACAGCTGGAACTCGGTGGCCAGCTCGCCCACGCCGTACAGGCTGGGGCCGTTGGCGGTTCCCTGCAGGTCGAGACCGTGGCAGGTGGCGCAGTTCGCCTGGAACAGCTTCTCGCCGTCTTCGACGGTCAGCTGCGTCGACGCGGTCGGCGTGTCGGATGCGGCGAACGCAGCCGTCGCACCGGCGTACACGGCGCCGGTGATCATGAGGCCTGCTCCGATGAGCGCGGCCGCCGCCAACGGGCTGCGACGACCGCTGGAACGGCGCTTCTTCTCTCGTGCCATCTCGGGGATCAGCTCCGCTCTTATTTCAGGAAGTAGATAACGAGGAACAGCACGATCCAGACGACGTCGACGAAGTGCCAGTAGTAGGACACCACGATCGAGGAGGTCGCCTCCTTGTGCCGGAAGTTCTTGACGGCGTATGCGCGTCCGATGACGAGCAGGAACGCGACGAGGCCGCCCGTGACGTGAAGGGCGTGGAAGCCGGTCGTCAGGTAGAAGGCGGAGGCGTACGAATCGGCGTTGATCGGCATGCCTTCAGCGACCAGCTGTGCGTACTCCCACACCTGGCCGGAGACGAAGATCGCGCCGAGGGCGAAGGTGAGGAAGAACCACTCGACCATTCCCCAGCCGAAGAGGCGACGGCGTCCGGCGCCGTTCTTCTGCCCCTTGCCGATCTTGTAGGGCTGCAGGTCTTCTGCCGCGAACACGCCCATCTGGCACGTGAACGAGGAGAGGACGAGGATCGCAGTGTTCACTGCGGCGAACGGGACGTTCAGCAGCTCGGTCCGGTCTGCCCACAGCTCCGGGGAGGTGCTGCGGAGAGTGAAGTAGATCGCGAAGAGTCCCGCGAAGAACATCACCTCACTGCCGAGCCACACAATGGTGCCGACAGCTACCGGGTTGGGCCGCTTAATCGTTCTCGCCGCCGGGGCATACGTCGCTGAGGTCGTCACCCCTCCATTATGGCCGATCCTGGGGCGTGATTCTTGCACCCACGACCTTCGAATCGCCGGACCTGGACTTAGGGGACCCTAAGAAAACACTGCGAATACCCGGTGAATCCGCGGGAAACAGGGGGTGGGCACGGAGTGCGCATGCGTGCGGAAGCATCTGCATGTTTTCTCCACGCCGATAGGATCGCACACATGCCTGATTCGTTGACCTGGCCCGACGTGCTCACCTCGCTGTTGGAGCGCCGCGATCTCAGCGTCTGGGAGTCCACGTGGGCGATGCGTCAGATCATGCAGGGTGGCGTGAGCGAGGCGCAGCTCGCCGGTTTCCTCGTCGCTCTCCGTGCGAAGGGCGAGACGATCGACGAGATCGTCGGGTTCCGCGATGCGATCCTCGAGGCCGCCGTGCCGCTGCCGGTCTCCCCGGACGTGCTCGACATCGTCGGAACCGGAGGGGACCGCGTCGGTACGGTCAACGTGTCCACGACCGCGGCGATCATCATCGGCGCCACGGGGGTGCCCGTCGTGAAGCACGGCAACCGTGCCGCCAGTTCCGCCTCCGGATCCTCGGACGTGCTCGGAGCACTCGGCCTGGAGCTTTCTCTGAACCCCGCCGACGTGGCATCCATCCTCGACCGCACCGGCATCACGTTCGCGTGGGCCGGGGCTTTCCACCCGGGCTTCAAGCACGCAGGCACCGTGCGTGCCGAGCTCGGGGTGCCGACGGTCTTCAACATGCTCGGCCCGCTGTGCAACCCGGCGCGTGCCGAAGCCAATGCCGTCGGTGTCGCGCAGATCGAGCGGGTGCCGCTGATCACGGGCGTGTTCCGCACCCGCGGCGCGACCGCACTCGTCTTCCGCGGCGACGACGGGCTCGACGAGCTGACGACCACCGGACACAGTCGTATCTGGGAGGTCACCCGGGGAGACATCCACGAGCACGACCTCGACCCCCGCGACCTCGACATCCCGATCGCCGATCTCGCCGACCTGATCGGCGGCTCACCGCAGCACAACGCCGAGGTGCTCCGGCGCACGCTCGCGGGGGAGACCGGCGCGGTACGCGACATCGTGCTCCTCAACGCCGCTGCCGGAATCGTCGCCTTCGAGCTCTCGCAGGACGCCACGCAGGTGCAGCGGCCCATCCTGGAGCGGTTGCGCGCGGGGTACGACAAGGCCGCGGCGGCGGTCGACGACGGTCGTGCCCTGGCCAAGCTCGATCAGTGGATCGGCGTCAGCCGCGAGCTGGCGGCACCCCAGGAGTGATCGTGGATCCCGTCGACGCGCTGCTCGAGATCGCCTCCCTCCTCGAACGCGAGCGTGCGTCGCGGTATCGGGCGAAGGCGTTCCGCCAGGCCGCGGCGACTCTGCAGGATCTGCCGGACGACGTGCAGGCCGATCCGACGAGGCTTCGTGCGGCAAAGGGCATCGGAGAGTCCACATTCGCGGTCATCCGTCAGGCGCAGGCGGGTCGGATTCCCGACTATCTCGTCGAGTTGCGCGGCGACGTCGAGCCGGAGCGCGTCTCGGCGCTGCGTGCCAAGCTGCGCGGTGACCTGCACGCGCACACCGACTGGTCGGACGGCACGACACCCATCCCGGTGATGGCCGCGGCCGCGCGGGCGCTGGGACACGAGTACCAGGCGATCACGGATCACTCTCCACGACTCCGGGTGGCACGCGGGTTGTCTGCCGAGCGTCTTCGTGAGCAGATGCCGTTGGTGCGTGCCGAGTCCGGCGACGGATTCACTTTGCTCGCGGGGATCGAGGTGGACATCCTGGAGGACGGCACACTCGACCAGGAGAATGGGCTGCTCGCGGAACTCGACATCGTCGTGGCCTCCGTGCACTCCAAGCTGCGCATGGACGCACGGCCGATGACGGCGCGGATGATCGCCGCCGTCTCGCATCCGCGGGTGAATGTACTCGGGCATTGCACGGGCCGGCTCGTGCAGGGCGATCGGGGAACGCGTCCGCCGTCGGCGTTCGACGCCGCAGCCGTCTTCGCCGCGTGCGCGGAGAACGGCGTGGCGGTGGAGATAAACTCGCGGCCCGAGCGGCAGGACCCTCCGGACGAACTGATCGCCATCGCGCTCGACGCGGGGTGCCTGTTCTCCATCGATTCGGATGCGCACGCACCGGGGCAGCTGTCACTGCTGGATCACGGCGCCGAGCGCGCCGAACGGGCGGGGATCCCCGCATCACGGATCGTGACGACCTGGGGCCTCTCCCGCTTGCTCGCCTGGGCCGAGTGAGTCGGGCCCGCACGCCGATCAGTCGGCCTGCAGAGCAGCCTTCGACACGGCTGCGACCGCCCGCGTCATGGAACCGCCGAGGTTCCATTTCTCTGCGAGAGCGGTGGCGGCGTCGACCTCGGCGGGGTCGAGGACGCGGAGCGGGATGCCGGGGGCGCTGATCGGCAGCGAGGTCGCCACGGCGACCACGGTGGGTGCGACCTCGAGGTAGTCCGAAGCCGCCAGGACCTTCGCGCGGACTCCCGCGCTCATCCCCTCGCCGGCTTCCGCCGCGGCGCGGATGCCGGTGAGGTCACCGTGCGTCTGGAGGAGGGTCGCCGCCGTCTTCTCTCCCACGCCGGGGACGCCAGGGAGCCCGTCGGAGGCGTCACCGCGCATGGTCGCGAAGTCCGCGTACTGAGACGGGAGGACCCCGTACTTGGCGACGACGGTCGCATCGGTCACGATCTCGAGGTTGCTCATGCCGCGCGCGGTGTAGATGACGCGCACGTCGCGGGCGTCGTCGACGAGCTGGAACAGGTCGCGGTCGCCCGTGACGATGTCGACCGGCATCGTGGCGTCTGTCGCGAGTGTGCCGATCACATCATCGGCCTCGTGTTCCGCGACGCCGATGATGGGGATGCCGATGGTGGCGAGCGTCTCGCGGATCAGAGGGATCTGCGCCTCGAGCGGGTCGGGGATCTCCTCGACGTCCGGCCCACTGGCCACGACCTCGACGACGCGATGGGTCTTGTAGCTCGGGATGAGATCGACGCGCCACTGCGGGCGCCAGTCGTCGTCCCAGCACGCGATCACATGCGTCGGCTCATACAGGGTGACGAGCTTGGCGATGATGTCGAGCAGACCGCGGGCCGCGTTGATGGGCGATCCGTCCGGCGCCGTCACCTTGTCGGGAACGCCGTAGAAGGCGCGGAAGTAGAGGCTGGCGGTGTCGAGCAGCATGAGGCGGTCGGCGCGGGTCATGGACTCAGCGTAGAGCGCGGTCGGCCCACGGTCAGCAACCGGGCGCGCCGGGCTGCTCAGCGCACGTGCGAGCGACCAGTGCGGTCTCTGCTTCGAAGACACGGATCTGCCGCGCCGGGCCATCGATGGACAGCTCGCCGTCGATCGGGAACCACCCACCGCCGATGTCGACCTCCGCGGTGTAGTGGACGGTCACGTGCGCCGAGTATGTGCCGCGGTCGCGATACGAGTGACTCGTCGGGGTCGGAGTGAACTGCGCCTGCCCCAGGGAAGCCCAGGACCGACCGCCTGTGTTCGAAGTGGCCGCTGTGCCGTCACCGAACGCGAACCTGAAACGGACAGGCGTGAATCGTACGCTGATCGGTCTGTCGAGCAGCGTGCCGGCGCGCGTGTGCACGGCTGCGGCTGCCACGAAGTTCGTCGGCATACCCGCGATGCCGACGTTGCCCGGCTCTCCGGCGGTGGTGACGGGGGCAGGAGCGAACTGTGCGACGTCGGTGATGGTGAGGGGGCGGCCTTCGTCGTTCGTCACCCGCTCAGCGGTGAAGTTGCAGGACGCCTGGCGGACGGGATCGGTCGTGCAGGGCTTCGGCTTCTCGGCGGCGCTGCGGCGCTCCGACGAGTCGGGACTGTCGAGGTCTGGGACAGTGCGGGTCTCGGTTCCGAAGATCTCCAGACGGTCGCCGTTGGTTTGGGAGTCGCAGAGACCGGCGAGTTGCAGTTCTCTCCCGCACGATTTGCCCAGCGGGGCAAAGCTCAGCTCGGGCGCCGCCGAGAACATGACTACTAATACCGTGGCGAGCATGGCCACTGTCTTCAGCACTGCTCTGTCCCTTCTTCGTGCTCCTCCTGAATGCGGAATGTGTCGCCCACGATGATCATGTGGGCGGTGAGCGCGACAATCGTTTGGCGACCAGGAGGCGTGGCATCCTTTCCATCGGCATCAACCACTCGTGTCGCAGATGAGTCAAGGCATACGATCGCTGTCACGGAAGGCCGACCGTCATTGATCACCGCCTCTACTCCCCGAAAACTGACTACCTCTGCCTCTCCCGTCAGTCTGAGACCAGCCTCCAGCAGATACTCGGAAGCCTCTTGGTCCGTCTCGAGGGCGTCTCCGATCAGATAGTCGGCAGGACTGGCGTCTGTGTCGCCAGCTCGGCGAGCGTTGCTTGCATTGTTGAACTCCCGATAGGTCGCCTCGGCGGCGGCGAAGGCCTCTTCTTCCGAGGCGAAGGCGGGCGTCGGAGTGGGTGAGGGTGAAGGATCGGGCGCGCAGCCGACGAGCAGGAGGAGGGCGCTCGTCAAGGCTGCGGCGCGCGCGAACGAGCGGGAAGAAGACGTCGGGGAGATCACCCGGTCACGCTAACTCGGAGGGCCGCCTGCCCGTTCGAGTTATCCACAGCTCGCGAGGCCGGAATCCGACTTCCTCCGGGATCCGAAGTTCTGATAGCCTTAACCGTCACTCGTGGCGTGCATGCGCATGCCCTCGTGGCGAGAAAACCAAAATCCAACCGCTGAGAAGCATGCAGTCGGCCGTGCGCGGCCGTTGAGTCTCAGCCCGAGTCTCCATTCAACAAGGACAACCCACTACATGACTACCGCAACGACCGCCCCGGCCACCAAGCAGGTCGCCATCAACGACATCGGATCTGCTGAGGACTTCCTGGCCGCGGTCGAGAAGACCCTGAAGTTCTTCAACGACGGCGACATCATCGAAGGCACGATCGTCAAGATCGACCGCGATGAGGTCCTCCTCGATGTCGGCTACAAGACCGAGGGCGTCATCCCCTCGCGCGAGCTCTCGATCAAGCACGACGTCGACCCCAACGAGGTCGTCGCTGTCGGCGACCTGGTCGAGGCCCTCGTTCTCCAGAAGGAGGACAAGGAAGGCCGTCTGATCCTCTCCAAGA
This sequence comes from Microbacterium sp. Cr-K20, assembly GCF_000708325.1. Lineage (NCBI taxonomy): Bacteria > Bacillati > Actinomycetota > Actinomycetes > Micrococcales > Microbacteriaceae > Microbacterium > Microbacterium sp. Cr-K20. The sequence goes on from NZ_JARE01000050.1 coordinate 98,585, forward strand.
AGCGCGCACAGTACGAGCGTGCCTGGGGAGACGTCGAGAAGATCAAGGAGAACGACGGCGTCGTCACCGGTACGGTCATCGAGGTCGTCAAGGGTGGACTCATCGTCGACATCGGCCTCCGTGGCTTCCTGCCGGCGTCGCTCATCGAGCTGCGTCGCGTCCGCGACCTCACGCCGTACCTCGGCCAGGAGATCGAGGCCAAGATCCTCGAGCTCGACAAGAACCGCAACAATGTCGTCCTCAGCCGCCGTGCGCTGCTCGAGCAGACGCAGTCGGAGTCGCGCACCACGTTCCTGAACAACCTGCACAAGGGTCAGGTCCGCAAGGGTGTCGTGTCGTCGATCGTCAACTTCGGCGCGTTCGTCGACCTGGGCGGCGTGGACGGCCTCGTGCACGTCTCCGAGCTGTCCTGGAAGCACATCGAGCACGCCTCCGAGGTCGTCGAGGTGGGCCAGGAGGTCACCGTCGAGATCCTCGAGGTCGACCTCGACCGCGAGCGCGTCTCCCTGTCGCTGAAGGCGACGCAGGAAGACCCGTGGCAGGTCTTCGCCCGCACCCACGCGATCGGTCAGGTCACGCCGGGTAAGGTCACCAAGCTCGTTCCGTTCGGTGCGTTCGTCCGCGTCGCAGACGGCATCGAGGGCCTCGTCCACATCTCCGAGCTCTCCAGCAAGCACGTCGAGCTGGCCGAGCAGGTCGTGTCGGTCGGCGAAGAGGTCTTCGTCAAGGTCATCGACATCGACCTCGAGCGTCGCCGCATCTCGCTGTCGCTGAAGCAGGCCAACGAGTCGGTCGACCCCAACGGCACCGAGTTCGACCCGGCTCTCTACGGCATGCTCGCCGAGTACGACGAGAACGGCGAGTACAAGTACCCGGAGGGCTTCGACGCCGAGACCGGTGCGTGGAAGGAAGGCTTCGACGCCCAGCGCGAGGCATGGGAGCAGGAGTACGCTGCAGCCCAGGCTCGCTGGGAGGCGCACAAGGCTCAGGTCGTCAAGGCGGCCGAGGCCGAGGCCGCAGCCGGAGAGGACTTCGGCGGAGGCCAGTCCTTCGCCAGTGAGGTCGCCGGCGCCGGCACCCTCGCCGACGACGAGGCTCTCGCGGCTCTGCGCGAGAAGCTCTCGGGCGGCAACGCTTAAGCAGCACTCTGAATCGGGTCGCCACCTCGCCTTCGGGCGGGTGTGGCGGCCCGTTTCGCGTTTCCGGGGTGCTGCTGCTTTTGCGTGACGGAACATTACGTCGGCATTCGTAACAATCGGCTCGCCCCGCCAGCATGGGGTCATGACTGCTCTGCTGCCCGCGTCGCGCACTGCTGACGCTTCGCCGTCGGCAGGAACAGCGCAGGCCGTCCGCCTCGACGGGATCGAGCGTTCCTTCGCGCTGCCGCGCGGGAGGCGCGACGTGCTCCGCGGCATCGACCTCCACATCGCGGCCGGGGAGATCCTCGCGGTCGTCGGTCCCTCCGGGTGCGGCAAGTCCACCCTCCTCCGTCTCGTCGGCGGACTGGATGCTCCGACGAGCGGACGCATCCTCCTCGACGACATCGGTGTCGCCGACGTCGACGAGCGGACCGCCATCGCCTTCCAGGAGCCGCGACTGCTCCCATGGCGCACCATCGCCCAGAACATCGAGCTCGGCCTGCCGCGAGGAACCGCCCGCCGTGTCGGCCGTGAGCGAGTGCGCGAGCTGCTGCACCTCGTGGGGCTCGAGCCCGCGGCCGACCAGCGCCCGCGCGAGGTCTCCGGCGGTATGGCCCAGCGCGCCTCCCTGGCCCGGGCGCTCGCCCGAAACCCCGGGGTGCTGCTGCTCGATGAGCCGTTCGGCGCGCTCGACGCCCTGACGCGTCTGCGCATGCACGATCTGCTCCTGAAGATCCATGCGGCCGAGCCCACCACGATCCTGCTGGTCACCCACGACGTCGAAGAGGCGCTCTACCTCGCCGACCGCGTGCTGCTCCTGCGGACGCTGGACAGCTCGGGCACGGGCGCCGACGACGACCAATCCATCGCCCGCACGATCTCCGTGCCGGGCGTCCGTCCCCGCGACCGCGCCGACCGCGGCCTCGCCGACCTGCGCGCCGACCTTCTCGAAGGACTCGGCGTCGACACCCACCACCGCATCACCGAGGAGTCCCGATGAGCACCACCACACGCCGAATCATCCCCGCGATCGCGATCGCCGGGACGATGATGCTCGTCGCGACCGGGTGCGTGGCCGGAGAGAACGCCAAGGCATCGGACACCGAGGGCACGCCGGGCACGACCGAGTGGTCGGCGGACACCCTGTCTATCGACTTCGCCACCTACAACCCGCTGAGTCTGGTCGTCAAGGATCAGGGTATCCTCGAGGAGATCCTCGGTGACGACGTCGAGGTCGAGTGGGTGCAGTCCGCCGGCTCGAACAAGGCCAACGAACTGCTGCGCTCCGGCTCCGTCGATGTCGGCTCGACGGCAGGATCGGCCGCACTGCTCGCCCGTGCGAACGGCTCGCCCATCCAGGTCATCGACATCTACTCGCAGCCCGAGTGGTCTGCCATCGTCGTGGGCCCGGACAGCGACATCACCGCCCTCGAAGATCTCAAGGGCGCCTCCATCGCGGCGACCAAGGGCACCGACCCCTACTTCTTCCTGCTGCAGGCGCTCGAGGAGGGTGGCCTGTCGCTCTCCGACGTGGAGGTGCAGAATCTGCAGCATGCTGACGGCCGGGCCGCACTCGACGGCGGCTCCGTGGACGCGTGGGCCGGGCTCGACCCGATCATGGCCGCCGCCGAGGTGGAGTCGGGTGACCAACTCATCTACCGCAACGTCGACTTCAACACCTACGGCTTCCTGAACGCGACCGAGGACTTCACCACGAACCACCCCGACCTCGCGCAGGCTGTCGTCGACGCGTACGAGCAGGCGCGAGAGTGGGCGCTCGAGAACCCTGAGGAGACCGCCGCGCTGCTCGCCGAGGTCGCCGGCATCGACCCCGAAGTCGCCACCACCGTGATCGAGGAGCGCTCGAACCTCGACGTGAGCGGCGTCCCCGGTGACGACCAGATCGCGGTGCTCGAGAAGATCGCGCCCGTGCTCGTCGAGTCCGGTGACGTGCAGGGCGGCAAGGACTCCGTCGACAAGGCGCTCTCATCGATCGTGAACGACACGTTCGCGAAGAAGGCGGTCGACGGCGAGTGACCATTCCCGATCGACTGATCGTTCCCGAGGAGTCTCGGGACGAGCTCGACTTCGCGAGGGGCACGTCACAGCCCCGGAGCGGGGCTACGCGGCGCTCATGGGACCGGCCGGTCGTGCGGATCATCGCCGGTCTCCTGCTGCCCGTGATCATCCTGACGGCCTGGCAGGTGGTGACGACGAGCGGGATGGTGCCGCCGTACCGCCTGCCCACACCGGCGTCGGTGTTCCAGGCCGGTGTGGAGCTGGCCGAGACCGGACAGCTCTGGACGCACATCGCGATCTCGGTGCAGCGCGTGCTGCTCGGTTTCGCGATCGGATCCGTCATCGGGTTGGCCGCGGCCGGCATCGTCGGGCTCTCCCGGCTGGGAGAGGTGCTTCTCAGTCCGACACTCACCGCAGTCCGCGCCGTGCCGTCGCTGGCCTGGGTGCCGCTCCTCATCCTCTGGATGCAGATCGGCGAGGAGTCGAAGGTCACTCTGATCGCGATCGGTGCGTTCTTCCCGGTGTATACGACGGTCTCGTCGGCGCTCCGACACGTCGATCCGCAGCTCGTCGAAGCCGGGCGTTCGTTCAGCCTGCGCGGCTGGTCGCTGTTCCGCATCGTGCAGCTGCCGGCGGTGGTGCCGTCCGTCGTGTCCGGGCTGCGTCTGGCACTCGCGCAAGCGTGGCTGTTCCTCGTCGCCGCAGAACTCATCGCTGCGTCCATGGGCCTGGGCTTCCTGCTGACCGAGTCGCAGAGCAGCGGGCGCGTGGACCGCATCCTGCTCTCGATCGTGCTGCTCGCACTTCTGGGCACGCTCACCAACGGGATCCTCGTGCTGGTCGAGAAATACCTGCTCCGTCGGTGGGTGTGAGGGTGACCGAGGCTCGACTGCAGGAGTCGCGTATGTACGCGCCCGGCGGCGGATTCAGCGACGCGAACGTCACCGCGGAGGCGTATGCGCGCGCCGCCGCGGATCCGATCGCGTTCTGGGAAGAGGCCGCGCGCCGCCTGGACTGGTCCGAGCCGTGGCGCACCGCCCACGAATGGGATCCGCCGGTCGGCGATGCCGTTCCGGCGGCGCGCTGGTTCGTCGGCGGCAGACTCAACGTCGCGGTCAACTGCGTGGACCGTCACGTCGACGCCGGACGCGGCGACAAGGTGGCCCTGCATTTCGAGGGGGAGCCGGGCGACCGCCTCTCGGTCACTTACGCCGATCTGCAGCGCCGCGTGTCGCAGGCCGCCAACGCGCTCACAGCTCTCGGCATCCGTCCCGGGGACCGCGTCGTGATCTACCTCCCCGTGCTCGTCGAGACTATCGTGATCACTCTCGCCTGTGCGCGGATCGGCGCCGTGCATTCGCTCGTCTTCGGTGGCTTCTCGGCCGAAGCCGTGCGGTTCCGTCTCGCTGACACCGGCGCGAAGCTGCTGGTCACGAGTGACGGTCAGTATCGCCGCGGCACCGCCACCGAGGTGAAGTCGACGGCCGACGTCGCCGCGGCGGATCTTCCTGACCTCGAGCACGTCCTCGTCCTGCGCCGCACCGGTCAGGACGTCCCCTGGACGGACGATCGCGACGTCTGGTGGCATGACGTCGTCGACACGGCGTCGCCGGAGCACGAGGCGGAATCCTTCGACGCCGAGCATCCGCTCTTCATCATCTACACGTCCGGCACGACGGGGAAGCCGAAGGGGCTGGTGCACACGTCCGGCGGGTACCTGACGCACGCGAGCTGGGCGCACTGGGCCCATTTCGACGCGAAGCCCGACGACGTGCACTGGTGTACCGCAGACCTCGCGTGGGTCACGGCGCACACCTACGAGATCTACGGTCCGCTGTCGAATGGACTCACGCAAGTCGTCTACGAGGGAACTCCCGACGCACCGCACCGGGAACGCCACCTCGAGATCATCGAGCGCTACGGGGTGACCGTCTACTACACGGCGCCCACTCTGATCCGCACGTTCATGACCTGGTTCGGTGCGGAGCTGCCACAGGGCCACGACCTCTCCACCCTGCGACTGCTCGGCACCGTCGGGGAGGCGACCAACCCGGAAGCCTGGGTGTGGTTCCGACGCAACTTCGGCCGCGACGAACTGCCCGTCATCGACACCTGGTGGCAATCCGAGACCGGCGCGGCGATGATCGCCCCGCTCCCGGGAGTCACCGCCCTCAAGCCGGGCTCTGCCTCGGTCCCGCTCCCGGGCATCGATGCGGCGGTGGTGGACGAGCGGGGCGACGAGGTCGCGCCCGGCCGCTCGGGCACCCTCGTGGTCCGCAGACCCTGGCCCGGAATGGCCAGGACCGTGTGGGGCGACCCCGCCCGCTATCGCGACGCCTACTGGTCGGCGTTCGCCGGACGGGGCGAGCACGGCGGGTTCTATGTGGCCGGTGACGGAGCGACCAGGGACGCCGACGGATACATCTGGATCCTCGGCCGGCTCGACGACGTCGTGAACGTGTCGGGACACCGACTCTCCACGATCGAGATCGAATCGGCACTGGTCGCGCACGACACCGTGGGTGAGGCCGGGTCCGCCGGAGTCTCCGACCCGGTTACCGGGCAGGCTGTCGTCGCCTTCGTGACCCCGTCCGGCCGGGCAGAGATCACGCCAGCCGACCTGCGCACGCAGGTCGCGCACGCCATCGGCCCTGTCGCCAAGCCGAAGCACATCGTGATCGTGCCGGACCTGCCGAAGACCCGCTCCGGCAAGATCATGCGCAGACTCCTGGCACAGTTGTGGGAGGCCGAACAGGATCGCAGAGCCGGCCGCGACCCCGGCCCCCTCGGGGACACCACATCGCTCCAGAACCCCTGGGCCGTCGATGATATCGCCGACGTGCTCGCCGCCGCCGAACTGAGGACAGCATGACGGAAGAACACCGCTTCGGATTTCGCACCAGAGCCCTGCACGCCGGCGGTACGCCTGACGCGGCCACCGGTGCCCGGGCGGTGCCGATCTACCAGACGACCTCGTTCGTGTTCGAGGATGCGGCGGATGCCGGGAATCTGTTCGCTCTGCAGAAGTACGGCAACATCTACTCGCGGATCGGCAACCCCACGGTCGCCGCGCTGGAGGAGCGCCTGGCTTCGCTCGAAGGCGGCATCGGCGCCGTCGCGACCGCGTCGGGCATGAGCGCCGAGTTCATCACGTTCGCGGCGCTCGTCGGGGCCGGTGACCACGTCGTCGCCGCGGCTCAGCTCTACGGCGGGACCGTGACGCAACTCGACGTGACGCTGCGACGGTTCGGCGTGGAGACGACGTTCGTCGCGTCCTCCGACCCTGCCGACTATGCGGCGGCCATCCGTCCGGAGACCAAGGTCGTCTACGTCGAGATGATCGGCAACCCGTCCGGGGAGATCGCCGACATCGAAGGACTGGCCGCCGTCGCCCACGAGGCCGGGGTTCCCCTCGTGGTGGATGCGACGCTCGCCACGCCGTACCTGGCGCGTCCGCTCGAGCACGGTGCCGACATCGTGATCCACTCCGTGACGAAGTTCCTGGGCGGGCACGGCACCACCCTCGGCGGCGTCGTCATCGAGAAGGGCACCTTCGACTGGGGCAATGGCAAGTTCCCGCAGATGACCGAGCCCGTGGACTCCTACGGCGGCATCAAATGGTGGGACAACTTCGGGGAGTACGGATTCCTCACCAAGCTTCGCTCGGAGCAACTGCGCGACATCGGCCCGGCACTCAGCCCGCAGTCGGCCTTCAATCTTCTCCAAGGCATCGAGACGCTTCCGCAGCGCATCGACGCGCACCTCGCGAACGCGCGCATCGTCGCGGACTGGCTCGCCTCCGATCCCCGGGTCGCCTACGTGACGTGGGCGGGTCTCGAAGAGCATCCGCACCACGATCGGGCGGCGAAGTACCTGCCGCTCGGCCCCGGTTCGGTGTTCGCGTTCGGCGTCGCGGCGGAAGATGGCCGGAAAGCGGGGGAGACGCTGATCGAGAACCTGCAGCTCGCCTCGCATCTCGCCAACATCGGCGACGCTCGCACCCTCGTGATCCACCCGGCCTCGACGACGCACCGCCAGCTCACCGAGGCGCAGCTCGTCGCCGCGGGCGTGCGCCCCGACCTGATCCGCATCTCGGTGGGCCTCGAAGACGTCGAAGACATCATCTGGGACCTCGACCAGGCCCTCACGACCGCGACGGGAGCGAACCGATGAGCGAGACGCAGACGACCGCCGCGGATTCCTGCGCCGTTCCGGCGGAGTCGGACGGGGTGGCCTGTACGCTGCCCGGCGCACAGGCAGTTCACCCTGAGCGGACCTGGGCGGGGCCGAGTCCGCAAGAGCGCTTCGGTCTGCTCCGGCGAGCCAAGTCCATCGCGATCGTGGGGGCGTCGAACAATCCGGCACGCGCGTCGTACTTCGTGACGACATACCTGCTCTCCAGCACGTCGTACGACGTCTACCTCGTCAACCCGCGCGAGACCGAGATCCTCGGGCAGCCGGTCTACGCGTCGCTGAGCGACCTTCCCGTCGTCCCCGACATCGTGGATGTGTTCCGCCGGCACGACGACCTTCCGGGTGTCGCGCAGGAGGCGATCGAGGCGGGCGCGCAGACGCTCTGGCTGCAGCTCGGCTCATGGAATGAAGACGCTGCGGCGGTCGCCGAGGCGGCAGGGATGTCGGTGGTGATGGATCGTTGCATCAAGATCGAACACGCGCGATTCCACGGCGGTCTGCACCTCGCCGGGTTCGACACCGGCGTGATCAGCTCGCGGCGCCAGCTGCTCGCCCGCTGAGCATCGATCGGATCGAAACATAGACTGGCGACATGCCACTCATCGCGCTCACCGGCGGCATCGCCTCGGGGAAATCGACCATTGCCCGGCGACTGGCGGAGCACGGTGCGGTGATCGTCGACGCCGACCAGATCGTCCGCGACGTGCAGGCGCCGGGCTCGCCGGTGCTGGAGCGAATAGCGGAGACGTTCGGAGCATCGATGATCGACGGCGAGGGCGCGCTCGACCGCGCAGCCCTGGGTGCGAAGGTCTTCGGAGACCCCGAGCTGCTCGCTCAGCTGAACGCGATCGTGCACCCCGCCGTTCGGGAGGAGTCGCAGCGCCGATTCGATGCGGCGTTCACTACTGATGCGGATGCCGTGGTCGTCTACGACGTCCCCCTGCTGGTGGAGGCCAGAGTCGACGATCCGTGGGACCTGATCGTGGTCGCGCACGCCCCCGCGGCGGTGCGGCTCCAGCGGCTGACCGAGCTGCGGGGCATGGAAGAGAAAGCGGCGCAGGAGAGGGTCGACGCTCAGGTCTCCGACGAGAGGCGGCTCGCCATCGCGGATGTCGTGATCGACACGGCAGGAACCCTGGAGCGCACGCACGAGCAGACCGACGCGCTCTGGGAGCGCATCCGACACCGGTGACCTTACCCGGGCACGTGAAGACGGCGACCATCGTCGCCTGACGGCCTCGATGTCGGAGGGGCGGCATACGCTGGAGGTATGCAACCCACGCGCAGTGTCCGCCCCTTCGAGGTCATCAGCGAGTACGCGCCCGCCGGCGACCAGCCGGCGGCGATCGCCGACCTGGCGGCGCGGATCAACGCGGGCGAGACCGACGTCGTGCTGCTCGGCGCGACGGGCACCGGAAAGTCGGCGACCACGGCCTGGCTCGTCGAGCAGGTGCAGCGACCGACGCTCGTGCTCGCGCACAACAAGACGCTCGCGGCCCAACTGGCCAACGAATTCCGCGAGCTCATGCCGAACAACGCCGTCGAGTACTTCGTCTCGTACTACGACTACTACCAGCCAGAGGCCTACGTTCCACAGACAGACACCTTCATCGAGAAGGACTCGTCGATCAACTCCGAGGTCGAGCGGCTGCGGCATTCGACGACGAACTCGCTGCTGAGCCGTCGCGACGTGATCGTGGTCTCGACCGTCTCCTGCATCTACGGACTCGGCGCTCCCGAAGAGTATCTGCGCGCCATGGTGGCCCTGCAGGTGGGGGAGCGATACGACCGCGACGCGCTGATCCGCCAGTTCATCGCGATGCAGTACAACCGCAACGACGTCGACTTCTCACGGGGCAATTTCCGGGTACGCGGCGACACGATCGAGATCATCCCCGTCTACGAAGAGCACGCCATCCGTATCGAGCTGTTCGGCGACGAGATCGAGGCCCTGTACTCGCTCCACCCGCTCACGGGCGAGGTGATCGAGAAACTCGACGCCGTCCCGATCTTCCCTGCGTCTCACTACGTTGCCGGCACCGATGTGATCCAGCGTTCCATCGGCACCATCGAGCACGAGCTGGAAGAGCGCCTGGCCGAGTTCGAGCGGCAGGGCAAGCTCCTCGAGGCGCAGCGTCTGCGCATGCGCACCACGTTCGATCTCGAGATGCTGCAGCAGTTGGGCTTCTGCTCGGGGATCGAGAACTACTCGCGTCACATGGACGGGCGCATGCCGGGGGAGCCGCCGCACACGCTGCTCGACTTCTTCCCCGACGACTTCCTGCTGGTCATCGACGAGTCGCACGTCACCGTGCCCCAGATCGGCGCGATGTACGAGGGAGACGCGTCCCGCAAGCGCACCCTCGTCGATCACGGTTTCCGGCTGCCGAGCGCGATGGACAACCGTCCGCTGCGATGGGACGAGTTCAAAAACCGGATCGGACAGACCGTCTATCTGTCGGCCACGCCCGGCAAATACGAGATGGGGATCGCCGACGGCATCGTCGAGCAGATCATCCGTCCCACCGGTCTGGTCGACCCGCACATCGTCGTCAAACCGTCGAAGGGGCAGATCGACGACCTGCTGGAGGAGATCCGCGTCCGCGTCGAGCGGGACGAGCGGGTTCTCGTCACGACCCTCACGAAGAAGATGGCCGAAGAGCTGACCGACTTCCTCGGGGAGCACGGTGTGCGCGTGCGCTACCTGCACTCCGATGTCGACACGCTGCGTCGTGTCGAACTCCTCAGTGAGCTGCGTGCCGGCGTGTACGACGTGCTGGTCGGCATCAACCTGCTGCGTGAAGGTCTCGATCTTCCGGAGGTCTCGCTCGTGGCGATCCTGGATGCCGACAAGGAGGGCTTCCTGCGGTCGGGGACCTCACTCATCCAGACCATCGGTCGCGCCGCCCGAAACGTCTCGGGCGAAGTGCACATGTACGCCGACAAGATGACCGACTCGATGGCGAAGGCGATCGAGGAGACGGATCGTCGCCGCGAGAAGCAGGTCGCGTACAACAAGGAGCACGGCATCGACCCGCAGCCCCTCCGCAAACGCATCGCGGACATCACCGAGGTGCTCGCCCGCGAAGGCGCAGACACGGCGGAGATGATGTCGGGCCGTGGTCGCGCATCGGGCAAGGGCAAGTCGCCGACGCCCAACCTGCGTCGCACGGGCATCGCGGCCGAGGGAGCGCAACAGCTCGAAGCCACGATCCAGGATCTATCCGACCAGATGCTTGCGGCAGCCGCGGAGTTGAAATTCGAGCTCGCCGGACGCCTGCGCGACGAGGTGCAAGACCTCAAGAAGGAGCTGCGGGCGATGGAACGCGCGGGGCACGCGTAAGGCGCGACTCGGACCATGGATGCTGCGGGGAACGAGCTGGCCGATCGAATCCGGGCGCTGCTGAGCGCCGACGTCGGAATCGAGGAGCGGCGGATGTTCGGAACCCGGGCTTTCCTCGACGACGGGCGCATCCTTCTCGGAGCGCGGCCGGGCGGCGTGCTTCTGGTGCGTGTCGACGACGAGAACGGAGCGGCGCTCGTGACGCGCACGGGTGTCGCCCGGGCGGTGATGGGCTCGCGCACGATGGGATCCGGATGGCTCGACGTCTCGCCCGAGGTCATCGAGGACGACGGCGGTCTGATGTTCTGGCTCGACGTCGCGCGCGAGTCCTCCGGCTCGGCGACCGATGGATCCAACCAGGACTGACCCTACGGGCAGTGCATCAGAGGCTTGGGACCCGAGCGGTCGATCTCGTGCTGCGTCATCGGGGCGCCGCACAGCGGGCACGCGCGTTCGGCGCGTTCTGCGGCGCTCGGTGGGGGAGTCTTCTCATACGGGCCGACGGAGGCAGGACCGGCGAGCCGGATGAGATTGGTGTTCACCCAGGAATAGAGGCCACCTGCTTCGCGAATGCGGGTGCGAAGGGGTGGGCGGTCCGGGTCCTGTGCCATGTTGCTTAGTGTACTAATGATTAGTGCAGATGTATAGTCGAGGTTGTGACGGCTACAGACGACCTGCTCAAGCTGGAGAACCAGCTGTGCTTCGCCCTGGTGACCGCGGCGCGCAACGTCGTCGCCCTCTACCGCCCGATCCTCGAGCCTCTGGGTCTCACGCACCCGCAGTACCTCGTGATGCTCGCCCTGTGGGAGCGGGCGCCGCGGACGCTGAACGATCTCGCTCTGGATCTCGCTCTGGAACCCGCGACGGCATCGCCCCTGGTCAAGCGGCTCGAAGCAGAAGGCCTCGTGGCCCGACAGCGAAGCAGTGAGGACGAGCGGCGTCTGGAGATCACCCTGACCGCGGCGGGCGCGGCGCTGCGCGAACGGGCTGTAGACGTTCCGCACCAGGTCATGGCGGCGGTCGGCATGGGTATCGATGAGGTCGCCGCACTCCGCGACGGCCTCGGTCCGTTCGCCGGGCGGCGTCCCGATCTCGGCTGAGTCCGACCGACTCCGCCGAGCGCGGCTCGCGTCCCGACGACGGATTCCTCGGGAGTCGCGTCCTAGGGTGGAGTCATGTCGCGCCACGAAGCCCCGGTTTCCGGGGACCGGCGCGTCGGCGGCTCGCGCGTGCTCCGGGTTCTGCTGCCTCTCGTCGCAGTCGCGGGTTTCTTCGCCGTCGTCATGTTCGTAGCAGCGCAGCAGGGCCTTCCGCAGTTCCGCCCGCTGCCGGGCGGTGGAACGGAACTCGTCGACGTCGGGACCTCCGAGCCGGCGCCCGCCGAGATGACGCCCGGGCCGATGGAACAGACCGAGGAATCGCCACTGTTCAAGGTGATCCTGGCGGTCCTCGTCGCGATCGCGGTGCTGACGCTGCTGTTCTTCGGCGCGCGCATGCTGGTCCGCTACCTGCGCGGACTCTGGCGAGATCGACCGCTCGAGAGGCGCGAGGCGGCCGCCGTCGACGCGATGAGCGTGGTCATCGCCGGGACGGATGCCGAGCCCGACGCCGCGATCATCCGAAGAGGGATCGACGAAGCGCTGCGGACGATCGATGTCGACCCGGCGCCGGGTGACAGCATCGTCGCCGCGTGGGTCGGTCTGGAGGAATCGGCGACGGATGCCGGTGCCGGTCGGGCCCCGCACGAGACGCCGTCCGAGTTCACGGTCCGGATCATCGGACGCCGCGCGGGAATCGCGGCTGACGTCGTCGCGCTGCTCGGACTGTACGAACAGGTCCGTTTCGGCGGTCTCGTCGCGGAGGAACGCGACCGCGCCACGGCAGCAGCGTGTCTACGTGGCATCCAGGCGGGGTGGCGATGAAGGGACGGCTGATTCTCCTGGGAGTCGGGGCGGCTGTCGCGGCCGTGGTCCTCGTGCTGCTCGGCGCACTCGGCGTGCCGACGCTGTTCGCCGCGTCCTGGCTGCTGATCGTGCTGACGATCGCGCTCGTGAGCCGTCAGGTCTTCTTCGACGAAGCCTCCCTCTGGCCCCCGGAGCGACGCCGACGTGCGGAGCGCGGCTCCGAGGTGTCTCGGCTCGCCTGGTCGATCAACTCGCGCACCGGTGTCGCCGGGCACGTGGTCGTCCGTCGGGTGCAGAACGTGCTGCGGCGACGACTGGCCCACCGGGGGCTCGACCTCGACGACCCCGCTCAACACGCCGCGATCGACGCGCTCCTCGGGCCAGGAGTACGTGACTCTCTGCACAATCGCGAGGTTCAGGCTGCCGATCTCGAGCGGGTCCTCGACGTGGTCGAGCGCATCACCACCGAGGTCCCCGCGAACTCAGACCCCCAGACCGCCGCGAAAGTCGGCACAGAGGAGAACCGATGAACACGGAAGACGTCACACAGATCGCCGCTCTCGGGCGTCGAGTGCGGGAGAGCGTCGGCGCAGTCGTCGTCGGCATGGACGAGCCGGTCACGATCGCCCTGGCCGCGATCTTCGCCGGTGGTCACGTGCTGTTCGAAGACGTCCCGGGACTCGGCAAGACACTTGCAGCGCGGAGCCTGGCCTCTGCGCTGGGCCTGGACTTCCGGCGATTGCAGTGCACTCCCGACATGCTCCCCGGTGACGTCACAGGGTCGTACGTGTACGCGCCGGCGACGGGCGAGTTCCCGTTCCGGCCGGGGCCCATCTTCACCGGACTGCTGCTGGCGGACGAGATCAACCGCACCACCCCCAAGACGCAGTCGGCGATGCTCGAGGCGATGGCGGAGCGTCAGGTCACCGTCGAGGGCAACAGCTTCCCACTGCCCCGGCCGTTCCACGTCATCGCCACATCGAATCCGATCGAGTACGAGGGGACCTACGCGCTTCCCGAGGCCCAGCTCGACCGCTTCATGGTGCGACTCTCGGTCGGATATCCGGACGCGGACGACGAGACCCGCATCATCCTGGACCGGGTGCGACGACAGTCGCCCGATGTGTCCGTCGAACCGGTCGTCGACGGCGACGGCTTGCTGGCGATCCAGCGAGCGGTGGAACGGATCCACGTCGACGCGGACGTCGCCCGATACTGCGTCGAGCTGGTCCGCGCCACACGCGAGGCGGTGAACGTGTCGGTGGGCGCCTCTCCACGCGGCTCGCAGTCCCTGGTGCTGCTCGGACGCGCTCTCGCGGCACTGGACGGACGTGCGTATGTGCGACCGGACGACATCAAGCGCATCGCGGAGCCCGTGCTCGCGCACCGCCTCACCCTCACCCCGCAGGCCTGGGCGCAGGGCGTGGATCCCCGAGCGGTCGTCGCGGCGGTCGTCGCGAAGACGTCGGTGCCGCCGACCGTCTCCGCGGTGCGATGACCGATCCGATCCGCGTCTCCGAGCGCACGACTCTCCGCTGGCGGCGGACCCCCGTCGTCGCGATCGGTGTGGCCGGGGCGGCGCTGCTCGTCGCGGCGGGGCTCGCCTTCTCGCGGCCGGACATCATCGGCATCGGCCTGCCTCTCGCGCTGACGACGGCCTGGATGCTGGTGCGCCGGCCTGCGACGGCCGATCTGCGGGTCGAACTGCGCGCGCAGGCCGGCGTGGGTGGTGAGCAGGCGGAGGCATGGGGCGACGTCGACATCCACGTCGATGCGGATTGGGTGCAGCTCGCCGTCGCGCAGGACAAGGGCCCGCAGCGACTCGCAGATGTCGGCGTCGGTCGATCCGTGGTCACCACGAGGACACGCCTTCAGCATTCCGGCCCCTTGGATCTGTTGAGCGTGACGGCGCGGTGCGTGGCGCAGGACGGCGCCTGGATCACGGAGGAGGCTCCGGTCGCCGGTATCCGGTGGAACACGCCGCCGCGCGTACTCCGGCTCGCGGGACTCCCCGTGGCACCGCGACTCACCGGGCTTCAAGGCGCTCATGAGGGCGGACGCCCGGGGCAGGGTGGCGACTTCCGCGACATCCATCCGTTCGCGCCGGGTGACGAGCTGCGCCGCGTCGACTGGCGGGCCACTGCCCGGGCTGCCCAGCGGCCCGGCGAGCTCCTCGTGCGACGGAACAACACCCTGAGCGATTCGTCGGTCGTCATCGCGGTGGACACGGCAGAGGATCTCGGTGTCGTGGTCGCGGGCTGGGGCGCCGCCGACCCCGACCGGTCCGGCGTGACCTCGCTGGACCTCGCCCGAGAAGCGGCTTTGTCGATCGCGACCACGGCCGTCGGCGCGGGCGACGGGATCGCCTACCACGCGCTGTCGAGCGGCGGGCGGAGCATCCCTTCGGGCGGAGGAGCACGACACCTCGCCCGGGTGCGCGATGTCATCGCCGCGACCGGTCCGAGTACCGACGGCTCGCCCTATCGCCGATCACCCGTCGTTCCCTCCGGCTCCATCGTGTTCGTGCTCTCGACCTTCTTCGACGGGGTGGCTGCCCAGCTGGCGACCCGATGGCGAGCGTCCGGCCACGCCGTCGTCGCGGTGGACGTCCTTCCGACGCCGGACGCGTCACGCCTCACTCGGGAGCAGCACATCGCGTTGCGCACCGTCCTCGCGGAGCGCACCGACATCCTGACCGAGCTGCGCCATGCGGGCATCGAGGTGGTGTCGTGGGCGGCGCCCGACGTCGATGCCGCCATGCGATTGGCGGACCTGCGCCAGCAGCGGATGAGGGCGGTGCGACGATGAGTCGCGCGATCCGGCAGATTCGGGTGCCGGGTGCCGTACCCGGGGTCACGGTCCGGTTGCTGCTGGTCGGCGTGGTCGCGGTCGGGGCGGTGACGCTGGTCCCGTTCCCGCTCTGGCAGGCGATCGCCGTGGTCGCGGTCGTCGTCGCCGTCGTCATCCCGCGCACACTCGCGGCGTGGGCGGCTGCGGCATGCCTCCCGTTCGGGGTGATCCTCACGGAGCCGTCCCCGGGGCGGACGGCTCTTGCGCTCCTACTCGTGCACGCGATCCACGTCCTCGCCGCGCTGAGCCTGGTTGTGCCGCTGAGGTCGCGCCTCGCGGTGCGGGTGCTCCGGCCGACCTTCCTGCGTTTCGGCATCGTGCAGCTCCTGTCGCAGCCGCTGGTGTTCGCGATGTGGCTGCTCGCTCCGAGCGGTGTCGACCGTGGAACGGAGTGGCTCGCGCCGGTCGCGGCCGCGGCCCTGGTCATGGGTGTGCTCCTCGCTCTGCGGGCGGCGAAGCAGTCGGACGGCGAGCCGGCGCACACGGCCTCGGGCGGGGGAGAGACCGGAGTGGATGCCGGAGTCGGAGCCGATGTCCGTGGTCCCTCGTAGACTTGTTCGGTGCCCATCGTCCCCGTTGCTTCCCCAGGAAAACTCAGTGTCCGCGGTGCCCGCGTCCACAATCTCAAGAACGTCGACATCGACATCCCCCGCGACTCGCTGGTCGTGTTCACCGGCCTGTCCGGGTCGGGCAAGTCGAGTCTCGCGTTCGACACGATCTTCGCCGAGGGGCAGCGTCGCTACGTCGAATCGCTGAGCGCGTACGCGCGCCAGTTCCTCGGGCAGGTCGACCGCCCCGACGTCGATTTCATCGAGGGCCTCAGCCCGGCCGTCTCGATCGACCAGAAGTCGACCAACCGCAACCCGCGGTCCACCGTCGGCACGATCACCGAGATCTACGACTACATGCGCCTGCTCTGGGCGCGCATCGGTATCCCGCACTGTCCCGAATGCGGTGAACGCATCCAGCGTCAGACCGTGCAGCAGATCGCCGATCAGCTCATGGAACTTCCGGAGCGCACCCGCTACCAGGTCGTCGCACCGATCGTCTCCCAGAAGAAGGGCGAGTTCGTCGACCTGTTCCGCGAACTGGGTGCGAAGGGCTACTCGCGTGCCATCGTCGACGGAGATCTCGTCCAACTCGCCGAGCCGCCGACGCTCAAGAAGAGCTACAAGCACGACATCGCGGTGGTCGTCGACCGCCTCGTGGCGTCTGACGACATCCTCGGCCGCGTGACCGATTCGGTCGAGACCGCGCTCGGTCTCGCCGGCGGAGTGGTGCAGATCAACTACGTCGACGGCGAGGGCGACGACGCATGGCAGACGTTCTCCGAGAAGCTGGCCTGCCCGAACGGGCACGCGCTCACGCTCACCGAGATCGAGCCCCGCACGTTCTCGTTCAACGCGCCGTTCGGTGCGTGCCCGGCTTGCTCCGGGCTCGGCACCCGCATGTCGGTCGACGTCGACCTGATGCTGGGTGACGAAGACCTCTCGATCCGCGAGGGCGTCATCATCCCCTGGACCACTCAGGGCAAGGGCCTCTTCCAGTACTACGAGCGCCTGCTCGAGGGACTCTCCCGCGATCTTGACTTCTCGCTGGACACCCCGTGGCGCAAGCTGCACTCCGATGTGCAGAACGCGATCCTGCGCGGCGAGAACTACAAGGTGACCGTCAAGTGGAAGAACCGCTACGGACGCGAGATGCGCTACGCCTCCGGCTTCGAGGGCGTGGTCCCCTACATCGAGCGGCAGTATCTGCAGGCGGAGTCCGACAACCAGCGCAGCCGGTGGGGCGAGTACCTCCGCGAAGTGCCGTGCCCGGTCTGCGACGGCAATCGTCTGAAGCCCGAGGTGCTGGCCGTGCAGGTGCACGGACACTCCATCGCCGAAGTCTCGCACCTCAGCCTCGCCGACGCCCGCGCGTTCATGGAGACGCTCACGCTCACCGACCGTGAGGCCAAGATCGCCGCTCAGGTGCTGCGCGAGATCCGCCTGCGCCTCGACTTCCTGCTCCAGGTCGGACTCTCCTACCTCAACCTCAGCCGCTCGGCCGGATCCCTGTCCGGTGGAGAGGCGCAGCGCATCCGCCTGGCCACGCAGATCGGCTCCGGCCTCACCGGTGTCCTCTACGTGCTCGACGAGCCGTCGATCGGACTCCACCAGCGTGACAACCGGCGCCTCATCGACACGCTGCTGAAGCTGCGCGACCTCGGCAACACCCTCATCGTCGTCGAGCACGACGAGGAGACGATCGAAGCGGCCGACTGGGTGGTCGACATCGGCCCCGGCGCCGGCGTCAACGGTGGCGAGGTCGTGCATTCGGGTCCGTATTCGGCTCTGCTCGACGACAGCGACTCGATGACGGGGGAGTACCTCTCGGGTCGCCGTGAGATCCCCATGCCGACGAAGCGCCGCAAGATCGACAAGAAGCGGATGCTGAGCGTCGTCGGCGCTCGGGCCAACAACCTCCGCAACGTCACGGCCGACTTCCCGCTGGGTGTGCTCACCGCCGTCACCGGTGTCAGCGGCTCCGGCAAGTCCTCGCTCGTGAACGACATCCTGTACCAGGTGCTCGCGTCGCGGCTGAACGGGGCTCGCACGGTCCCCGGCAAGCACACGCGTGTGACCGGACTCGACAACCTCGACAAGGTCGTCCACGTCGACCAGGCGCCGATCGGCCGCACCCCGCGGTCGAACCCCGCCACGTACACGGGCGTGTTCGATCGCATCCGCACACTCTTCAGCGAGACACCGGAGGCGAAGGTCCGCGGCTATCAGCCCGGTCGCTTCAGCTTCAACGTCAAGGGTGGCCGCTGCGAGGCATGCTCCGGCGACGGCACGATCAAGATCGAGATGAACTTCCTGCCCGATGTGTACGTCGACTGCGAGGTCTGCCACGGTAAGCGGTACAACCGCGACACGCTGGCCGTGCACTACAAGGGCAAGAACATCGCCGAGGTGCTCGAGATGCCGATCGAGGAGGCCGCGGAGTTCTTCGAGCCGATCCAGGCGATCCACCGTTACATGAAGACACTCGTCGACGTCGGGCTCGGCTACGTCCGACTCGGACAGTCGGCGACGACGCTCTCCGGCGGTGAAGCACAGCGCGTCAAGCTCGCCACCGAGCTTCAGCGTCGTAGCAACGGACGCAGCATCTACGTGCTCGACGAGCCGACGACAGGTCTGCACTTCGAAGACGTCCGCAAGCTCCTCGAGGTGCTGAACGGACTGGTCGACAAGGGCAACACTGTGATCGTCATCGAGCACAACCTCGATGTGATCAAGTCGGCCGACTGGGTGATCGATCTCGGCCCCGAGGGCGGTTCCGGCGGCGGCCAGATCGTCGCCACCGGAACCCCGGAGCAGATCGCACGCGTCGAGGCGAGCCACACCGGGCTGTTCCTCGGCGAGATCCTGGGTGAGGGGCGCGCCGCGCGGAAGGCCAGCTGATGGCCGACGTGCTGCCGTACAAGCCGCGGCCGGGGGAGATCCCGACCGATCCCGGCGTGTACCGCTTCCGTGATGCGTCCGGGCGGGTGCTGTATGTCGGCAAGGCGAAGAACCTGCGTCAGCGCCTGTCGAACTACTTCGCCCCGCTGCGTACGCTCCACGAACGCACCCGGCGCATGGTCACGACGGCGGCATCCGTCGAATGGACGGTCGTGTCGACGGACGTCGACTCGCTGCAGCTGGAGTACATGTGGATCAAGGAGTTCGATCCGCCGTTCAACGTGCGCTACAAAGACGACAAGTCGTATCCCTTCATGGCGGTGACGCTCGCCGACGAAGCGCCCAGGGTGATCGTCACACGCAATCGCAAGATCCCCGGTGCGCGGTACTTCGGCCCGTTCCCGAAGGTGTGGGCGGTGCACGAGACCATCGATCTGATGATCAAGGCGTTCCCGATCCGCACCTGCAGCGATTCCAGCTACAAGCGCGCGATGCAGACCGGCAGGCCCTGTTTCCCCGGGCAGATCGGCAAGTGCGGCGGCCCCTGCTCTATGACGGTGAGCATCGAGGAGCACCGGGCCATGGTCGATGACTTCGTGGCGTTCATGGCCGGCGGTGATGAGCGCTTCACCCGGGAGCTCACCAAGCGGATGCTGGCTGCCTCGGCGGCGATGGACTACGAGGCGGCGGCGAAGTACCGGGACAAGCTCTCGGCGATCGAAGCAGTTCTGGGCAAGAGCGCACTCGTGCTCCCCGCCGACGAGGACGCCGATCTCTTCGGCATCGCCGAGGATGAGCTGGCGGCAGCTGTGCAGCATTTCGTGATCCGCGGCGGCAGGGTACGCGGTGTGCGTGCGCTGACCATCGAGAAGGAGATCGACATCTCGAGTGGTGATCTCGTCGAACAGGTGCTGCAGCAGGCATACGGCGAGGCGCAGGACGTCCCTCGCCGAATCCTCGTCCCGACCCTTCCGGACGACGCTGCCGAGCTCGAAGTCTGGCTGCGCGAACGTCGCGGCAAGAAGGTCGAGATCGCGGTCGCGCAGCGCGGGCAGCGGGCAGACCTCATGCGCACCGCGACGTTGAACGCGCAGCAGGCGTTGATCCGCTACAAGACCCGGCGTACGAGCGACTACGTCGCCCGTACTCAGGCGCTCACCGACCTGCAGGAGGCTCTCGGGATGTCCGAAGCCCCGCTGCGCATCGAGTGCTTCGACATCTCGCACCTCGGCGGAACGAACGTCGTGGCATCGATGGTCGTGTTCGAGGACGGTCTTCCCCGCAAGGACCAGTACCGCTCCTTCAACATCGCCGAGACGACGGATGACACCGACTCGATGTACCAGGTGCTTCGTCGTCGGCTCGCCTACCTCGATCGTCCCGAGGAACCGGAGGTCATCGATCCGACGACCGAGGCAGTCGTCGGAGAAGACGTGGGAGAGGCGACCGCGCGGCGAAAGCCGCGATTCGCCTACCCGCCGCAGCTCCTGCTCGTCGATGGTGGGCAACCGCAGGTGGAAGCAGCGGCCCGGGCCCTCCGTGACGCCGGGCACACCGAGATCGCGGTCTGCGGAATCGCGAAGCGTTTGGAGGAAGTGTGGCTCCCGGGTGACGACTTCCCGGTGATCCTGCCGCGTACCAGCGAGGCGCTCTATCTGCTGCAGCGTCTTCGTGACGAGGCGCACCGCTTCGCGATCACGCACCAGCGCAAGCGACGGCGCAACGACATCTCCTCCGTGCTCGCCGAGGTGCCGGGGCTCGGGGCATCCCGCATCAAGGTGCTGCTCAAGCACTTCGGCTCGGTGACGGCGCTGCGCGCAGCCGAACCGGGACAGATCGAAGAAGTGCAGGGAATCGGGCCCGTGCTCGCCCAGAACATCCATTCGCACCTGTCCACTCGCTAGGCTGGAGGCCGAGGGGGAGAGGGAGCACTGAGCAATGTCTGACGAGGAAAAGGGCGAATTCCTCATCGTCACGGGAATGTCCGGCGCGGGCCGGACCACGGTGGCGAATGCGCTGGAGGATCTCGGCTGGTACGTCGTCGACAACCTCCCGCCCCAGATCCTCCGACCGCTGCTGGATCTGACCGATATGGGCGGCAATGCGCTTCCCAAGGTGGCCGCCGTGGTTGATGTCCGAGGCCGCAACCTCTTCGACGATTTCCCCGGGGTCGCGCGAGCTCTCCGCTCTCGCGGATCCGTCCGTGTCCTTTTCCTCGACGCCTCCGACGACGTCCTCGTAAGGCGCTTCGAGTCCGTCCGGCGACCGCATCCGCTCCAGGGGGATGGGACGCTCCTCGACGGGATCCGCATCGAGCGCACCAGGCTCGCCCCGATCCGCGAGGCAGCGGACCTTGTCATCGACACCTCGCGACTCAACATCCATCAACTGGCGACACAGGTGTCGGACATCTTCTCGGAGGAGGGCGCGGCGCGTCACCGGGTGACGCTCCTCAGCTTCGGATTCAAGTACGGCCTGCCGACCGACGTCGACATCGTCGCCGACATGAGATTCCTGCCCAACCCGTTCTGGAACGAAGAACTCCGCGGCCTCACCGGCCAGGACGAGACGGTTCGTGACTACGTTCTCTCGCGGCCCGGTGCGATGGAGTTCCTGGACGCCTACTCGACCGCCCTCGTCCCGGTCCTCGAGGGGTATCAGCGAGAGAACAAGAGCCACTCCACGATCGCGATCGGTTGCACGGGGGGAAAGCACCGTTCGGTCGCGATGTCGGAGGAGCTCGCGCGCAGGCTGTCCGCGATCCCCGGCGTCGCCGTCAACGTCCGCCATCGAGACCTCGGCCGAGAATAGCGGTCCGCCCGGCCGAGTAAGCTGGACGTTTGCGCCGCGACCCGGCGCGTGAACGTGAAGGAGTGTCGTGGCACTAACCACCGACGTCAAGGCCGAGCTGGTCAGCATCCGCAATGCACCCCCGACGGTGCGAGTTGCGGAAGTCACCGCGATCCTCCGGTTCGCCGGTGGTCTGCATTCGATCGCCGGCCGCGTGGCCGTGGAGGCCGAGGTGGACGCCGAGACTCTCGCGCGCCGCGTCGCACGTGACCTCGCCGAGATCTACGGCGTGCGTCCCGAGATCGCGCAGGTGCAGTCGAGCACCGCGAACGACGGTGCCCGGTGGGCCGTGCGGGTGATCGCCCAGGGCGAGACGCTCGCCCGTCAGACGGGCCTTCTCGACCAGCGGCGGCGTCCCGTGCGCGGGCTCCCGAACCGCCTCACGACCGGTTCTCGGGCCGAGGTCGCCGGCTTGTGGCGCGGCGCGTTCCTCGCCGCCGGCACCCTGAGCGAGCCGGGCCGTTCGGCCATGCTCGAGGTCGTCTGCCCGTCGTCGGAAGCGGCGATGGCCCTCGTCGGTGCCGCGCACCGGCTCGGCGTGGCCGCCAAGGCTCGCGAGGTCCGCGGCATGCCGCGTGTCGTCGTGCGCGAAGGGGAGGCGATCCGCACCATCCTCAACGAGATGGGCGCGCAGAAGACCGCCATCGCGTGGGAAGAACTCCGTCAGCGCCGCGAGGTCCGTGCCGGGGTCAACCGCCTCGTGAACTTCGACGACGCGAACCTGCGCCGCTCGGCGCAGGCCGCGGTCGCCGCCTGCGCGCGTGTGGAGCGCGCACTCGAGATCCTGGCCGACGAGGTACCCGATCATCTGAAGGTCGCCGGAGAGCTGCGTCTGGCTCACCGGGATGCCAGCCTCGACGAGCTCGGCCATCACGCCGACCCGCCGCTGACGAAGGATGCTGTCGCCGGCCGCATCCGGCGCCTGCTGGCGATGGCCGACAAGCGCGCTCAGCAGGAGGGTATTCCGGGCACCGAGGCCGCCGTGCCCGTGGGACTCGACGTCTGAGAGAATCCCTGCATGAGTGTCTTCGGCTGGCGCAGTGCAGAGTTCGGTGAGGCGACGGTCGAGACGCCGTTCGCGGAGACGATCCGTGATGCGATCACGGTCCTCGGCGTCGCTCCCACGATCACCGAGGGGCCTTTCGTCCGCTGGTACGACGGCGCGCGGCAGATCTCCGTCCGTCCGTCGAGCAGTGGCGGTGCGCAGATCCTCGTCGCGCACATGGATGCCATCGCTGACGAGGAGTATCGGAACTTCGAGTCCCTGCCCGACTCTGCTCTTCCCTACCGGTGGCGCGCGGATGACATCGGCCTCCTCCCCGAAGGCAGCTACCTGCCGGGGGAGCGGGTCGTCGACGATTTCGACGCGCTGGCTCCGGTCCTGACCCGGACACTCGTCACGCTGTGCGAGGCGACGGCCGCGCTGGGGGACGGGCGTTCCGAGGCGCAGCTGCACGTCTGGTACGCCGATCCGGCACATGACGCCCTCGCCAGGGCCGACCGCTGGGCGGCGCGCCGCAAGACCTCGCTGAGCATCGCGTTCAAGGCGGGGACCGGGAACATACATGTGATGCCGGTGGGCGGGAAGGCGCACGCAAAGCGGATCTCGTTCCCCGCCACCCCCGAGAACGCGTCGATTGCCGCGGGCGCACTCCTGGAGCAGATCGTGGCCACGGGGGCGCCGTATCCGGCGGCACTCCGACAGGACTCGCTGATGTACGTCGACCGTCGCAAGCTCGTGCTCAGTCCGTTCGCTCTCGGCATCCCGCAGATGGGGCTGAACGCCTGATCCGGGTCGACCGGTCCGAACCGTCATATGGCGGAAGGTTCCGGGGCGCACCCGCGTTGTCGTCAGTAGGATGAAAGATGTCCGCTCTACGCCGCACATCGGCGGCGCGGAGGATCGGCAAGCGCCGCGGCGCGGCGCGGATTGGATGAAAGCGATATGGCGACTTACACGCTCCCCGACCTTCCCTACGACTTCGCAGCCCTCGAGCCGCACATCAGCGGCAAGATCATGGAACTGCACCATGACAAGCACCACGCGACGTACGTCGCGGGTGCGAACACCGCGCTCGACCAGCTCGCAGAAGCCCGCGAGAGCGGCAACCTCGCGAACGTCAACAAGCTCGAGAAGGACCTCGCCTTCAACCTCGGCGGCCACGTCAACCACTCGATCTTCTGGACGAACCTGTCGCCGAACGGCGGAGGCCAGCCCGAGGGCGAGCTGAAGGCGGCCATCGACGAGTACTTCGGCTCGTTCGAGAAGTTTCAGGCGCACTTCACCGCGGCGGCGACCGGCATCCAGGGCTCCGGCTGGGCCGTGCTCAGCTGGGACTCGATCGGCTCGCGCCTGATCATCCAGCAGCTGTTCGACCAGCAGTCGAACACGGCGCAGGGCACCATCCCGCTGTTCCAGCTCGACATGTGGGAGCACGCGTTCTACCTCGACTACCTGAACGTCAAGGCGGACTACGTCAAGGCCGCGTGGAACATCGCGAACTGGGAGAACGTCGCCCAGCGCCTCGAGGTCGCCCGCAAGCAGACGAACGGCCTGCTGGTACTGTCGTAATCGGGTCGCGTCCCGACGGGCCACGGCTCGTCGGGACGCCCTCTCAGCCAAAAAACCCCGCGCTTCATACATGCTGGAAAGCTGTGTGCAGCGCACGAGAAACAGGGAGACCTGAGTGTCTGTCAAGATCGGTATCAACGGCTTCGGCCGCATCGGACGCAACTACTTCCGCGCGGCTCTCGCGCAGGGAGCGGACCTTGAGATCGTCGCCGTCAACGACCTCACCGACAACAAGACCCTGGCGCACCTGCTGAAGTACGACTCGGTGGGCGGCGCCCTCGACGCCGAGATCAGCTACGACGACGAGAGCATCACCGTCAACGGCAAGGTCATCAAGGCCTTCGCCGAGCGCGACCCCGCCGGTCTCCCGTGGGGCGAGCTGGGTGTGGACATCGTCATCGAGTCGACCGGCTTCTTCACCAAGGCCGAGCTCGCCAAGAAGCACATCGAGGCCGGCGCGAAGAAGGTCCTCATCTCGGCTCCGGGCACCGGTGTCGACGGCACGTTCGTCATGGGCGTGAACGAGGACACGTACAACCCGGAGACGGATCACATCATCTCCAACGCGTCGTGCACCACGAACTGCCTCGCACCGCTCGCGCAGGTCTTCAACGACGCGTTCGGCATCGACCGCGGCTTCATGATGACCGCGCACGCGTACACCGCCGACCAGAACCTGCAGGACGGCCCGCACAGCGACCTCCGTCGTGCACGCGCCGCCGCGATCAACATCACCCCGGCTTCCACCGGTGCTGCCAAGGCCATCGGCGAGGTGCTCCCGGAGCTCCAGGGCAAGCTCAGCGGCTCGTCGTACCGCGTTCCGGTTCCCACCGGTTCGATCGTCGACCTCACCCTCATCACCGACCGTGAGAACCTCACGGTCGACGAGGTCAACGAGGCGTACAAGAAGGCTGCTGCCGAGGGTCGCCTCGCCGGCTACCTCCAGTACAACGAGGACCCGATCGTGTCGAGCGACATCGTGCACAACCCGCACTCGTCGATCTTCGACTCGACGCTCACCAACGTGAGCGGCAACCTGATCAAGGTCTCGAGCTGGTACGACAACGAGTGGGGCTACTCCAACCGTCTCGTCGACCTGACCGAGTACGTGGCCGAGCGCCTCTAAGCTCAGGAACATGACTCTGCGCACCCTGGACACACTGGGGTCGCTCGAGGGCAAGCGCGTCATCGTCCGTTGTGATCTCAACGTCCCGCTCCGGGACGGGATCATCACGGACGATGGCCGTGTCCGCGCCTCGCTGCCGACCCTCAATGCACTCATCAACGCGGGCGCCCGCGTCGTCGTGTGCTCTCACCTCGGACGGCCGGATGGCGCGCCCGACCCGCAGTACAGCCTGGAGCCGGTGGCTCAGCGGCTGTCCGAGCTGCTCGGCGCTCCGGTCGCGTTCGCACGCGACACGGTCGGCGAGTCGGCGAAGGAGGCCGTCGCCTCGCTCGAGGACGGCGGGGTCGTCGTCATCGAGAACCTGCGGTTCAACCCGGGGGAGACCGCGAAGGACGACGCCGCGCGCGGAGCCTTCGCGGCTGAGCTCGCCGAGCTCGGTGACGTGCTCGTCTCCGACGGGTTCGGAGTCGTGCACCGCAAGCAGGCGAGCGTCTACGAGCTCGCCGAACTGCTCCCGTCTGCGGCCGGACTGCTGATCGCGGCCGAGCTCGACGTGCTCGACCGTCTGACCGAGAACCCCGAGCGCCCGTACGCGGTCGTGCTCGGCGGGTCGAAGGTCAGCGACAAGCTCGGCGTCATCTCGCACCTGCTGCCGCGCGTCGACAGGATTCTCGTCGGTGGCGGAATGCTCTTCACCTTCCTGAAGGCGCAGGGGCACGCTGTGGCTTCGAGCCTGCTGGAAGAGGATCAGCTCGAGACGGTTCGCGGCTACATCGCTGAGGCGGCCGAACGCGGTGTCGAGCTCGTGCTCCCCACCGATGTCGTCGTCGCCGCATCGTTCGGCGCGGACGCCGCGCACGAAGTCGCCGCGGCGGACGCGATCGAGTCGACGCCGTTCGGTGCCTCCGGCATCGGACTCGACATCGGTCCGGAGACGGCAGCACGCTTCGCCGACGTCATCCGCGAATCGAAGACCGTGTTCTGGAACGGCCCGATGGGCGTGTTCGAGTTCCCGGCGTTCGCGGCCGGCACCAAGACCGTCGCGCAGGCGCTCACCGAGGTCGACGGCCTCAGTGTCGTCGGTGGCGGCGATTCCGCCGCGGCCGTGCGTCAGCTCGGATTCACCGACGACCAGTTCGGTCACATCTCGACCGGCGGCGGCGCGAGCCTCGAGTTCCTCGAGGGCAAGAAACTACCTGGGCTGGAGGTCCTCGGATGGGTGTGAACTCCCGTACCCCGCTGATCGCGGGAAACTGGAAGATGAATCTCGACCACCTTCAGGCGGTCGCGTTCGTGCAGAAGCTGCACTGGACGTTGAAGGATGCCAAGCACGAAGACGGATCCGTCGAGGTCGCGGTCTTCCCGCCGTTCACCGACATCCGCAGCGTGCAGACGCTCATTGACGCGGACAAGATCCCGTTCGCGCTCGGTGCGCAGGATGTGTCGGCACACGACTCCGGTGCGTACACCGGTGAGGTCTCCGGTGCTTTCCTGGCGAAGCTCGACGCGAAGTACGTCATCATCGGCCACTCGGAGCGTCGTGAATACCACGCCGAGGGCGACGATGTCGTGGCGGCCAAGGTGCAGGCATCGCTCAAGCACGGTCTCGTGCCGGTGATCTGCGTCGGTGAGACCGCGGGCGACCTGGAGAAGTTCGGTGCGAGCGCCGTTCCGGTGTCGCAGCTCGAGGCCGCGCTTCAGGGCGTGTCCCCGAAGGCGGACATCGTGGTGGCGTACGAGCCGGTGTGGGCGATCGGCTCCGGCCAGGCCGCGACGCCGCAGCAGGCGCAGGATGTCTGCGCCGCTCTGCGTGCGGTCGTCGCGAAGGTTCTGGGCGGCGAGGCAGCCGCGCGCACGCGCGTCCTCTACGGCGGCTCCGTGAAGGCGGCGAACATCGCCAGCTTCATGCGCGAGCCCGATGTGGACGGCGCACTGGTCGGCGGGGCGAGCCTCGTCGTGGACGAGTTCGCAGCGATCATCCGCTTCGAGAAGCACGTCGGAGTGTGAGTGCAGCGGGGCTGCGGCCCCGCTGCACCGTATACTTGACCGTTACGGGGGCGTTCCGGCCCCAGCGAAAGGCTCTTTCTCGTGGCAATTCTCGAGTTCGTCCTGCAGGTCGTGCTGGGCATCACCAGCGTTCTGCTGACCCTCCTCATCCTCCTGCACAAAGGTCGGGGCGGTGGACTGTCCGACATGTTCGGTGGAGGCATGACCTCTGCGGTCGGCTCCTCCGGTCTTGCGGAGCGGAACCTGAACCGCTTCACCGTCGTCCTGGCACTGACATGGTTCGTCGCCATCGTCGCGCTGGGCCTCATCACGAAATTCGAGGTCATCTGATGGCTACCGGTGGAAACGCCATCCGCGGCACCCGTGTCGGCTCCGGCCCGATGGGCGAGCAGGATCACGGTTATCACGCCGACCGCATCGCGGTCTCGTACTGGGACGGACTCGGCAACGAGACCGTGCGCTACTTCGCTGCGGGACTCCCCGAAGAGGAGATCCCCGAGACGATCGATCACCCGCAGTCGGGTCTACCAGCCGGGCGTGACAAGGAGAACCCTCCTGCTCTCGCGAAGGCGGAGCCGTACAAGACGCACCTCGCGTATGTGAAGGAGCGTCGCACCGACGAGGAAGCCGTCCAGCTTCTCGACGACGCGCTCACCCAGCTGCGCGAGCGTCGGGGACAGTGACCTCGACCTGACATCGAAGAAGCCGCCGTGAGCGATCACGGCGGCTTCTTCCGTTCCCGGGTCTGTTTCGTGGCTCAGCGGCAGCCTGCGGCGGCGTCGATGTACTCCTGGGGCGGGTATCCGTAAGCCCAGACCCCGTTGGCATCGTCGGTGTATCCCATACTGATGGCCCACGCAGTCGCCCATTTCTCGATGCTGTCCTGTGTCGACGCGTCGTACATGTCCTCGCACTTGACACTGATCGCGTGACCGACCTCGTGCGCGACCAGTGCCTTGCTCCGCTCCGCCGGCCACTGCTCGGCGACCGAGTTCGACAGCTCGATGTTGGCGCGGCCGGGGTCATCCCACCACCACGTGGTGTACCCGCCCATGCTGCCGTTGTAACCCGCGCCGTTGACCACGGGGGACCAGTCGAATTCGAGGAGCACGCCGGGCGCGAGCGAGCGGGCGAAGGCCTCGATCTCCAGGCGAGCACCTCGCAACGGCCCCGACTTCTCCGCCATCTCTTCGGACTCCGTCGCGATGACCAGTGCGCCCGCGTCCTGCAGTGCGACATAGGTGGTCGCCGCGTCGTCGTCGATGGTGGTCGCTGCGAGCGCATCCGCAGCGGCGTTCCGGAGCGCGATCACGGCATCGTTGCGGGCTGACGGGTGTGCCGTCTCGAAACCCGCTGCCGCCTCACCGGCTGAGAAGAGCACGCCCAGGCCACTCTCCTGAACGGCCTCCTCGGCTTCGACGGCGCTCTCGGACGCCGTTTCGAGCTCCTGCGCCAGCTCGTCGAGCGAGCTCTCGTCCTCGACGAGCGCCGCAGAGGCTCCGAACAGCTCCCAGAACCAGACCGGCTTCTCGTCGGGGGACGGCAACGCGGTGGCGAGGAGCTCCTCCGCGACCGCTCCGGCTTCTTCCCCCTCCGCGACGGCGGTCGACAGTGCAGAGACGGTCTCCTCCGGCACGGCGATCTGTGCGCTGCCCGCGTCCAGGATGACGTGGCCGGCATCCGTCGCTCGGGTCAGCACGTCTCGGGTGTGAGCGGTTTCCGACGTGATCGCCGTCGCGGTCCGCAGAGTGTCGGCGAATCGGTCCGCGGCAGCGTCGTAGCCGAGGTTCGCGGACAGCTGGGTGATGCCGAGGGCGGCGATCACCGCGGCGCCGCCGAGAACGCCGATGACGAGGCCTCGATGCGGGCGACGGCGAGCACGGGGACGCGCGGTCGGATTCGGACTCGAGGAGAAGCGCGCCGGCAGCTCGTGGGGCCCGCGTGTCAGGGGGATCGAAGCCTCCAGGCCGGACGGAAGCGGGGCGGTCACGTCGTGCCCATTCGATGGTGCCTTCCGGTCGGAGACTGCGAGGGTCGGTGCTTTCAGCGTATTGGACCGATCGCCGCGCATGCGAGAAGGCCCCCACCGTTTCCGATGGGGGCCTTCTGACCTGGAGGGGCTGACGGGAATCGAACCCGCATCATTAGTTTGGAAGACTAAGGCTTTACCACTAAGCTACAGCCCCGGATCCCCGCGGAATCTCGGGGACGGGCCGGAGTCGCATCTCCGGACTCATCGATCATACCGGACAGTCGGGGGTGCTCTCGTCCGTTAGACTCGGTGGGGCTGAATCTGCGTGCGGATTCCCCGGGGCGTAGCTCAGCTTGGTAGAGCGCCCGCTTTGGGAGCGGGAGGTCGCAGGTTCAACTCCTGTCGCCCCGACACGGCCCCACGGACCTTACAGCCGCGATACCGCGCGGAAATCACAAGGAGAACACACCAGCATGGCGAACAGCACCGTCGAGAAGCTGACCCCGACCCGGGTCAAGCTCACCATCACGGTCACCCCGGACGACCTCAAGCCCAGCATCGCGCACGCCTACGAGCACATCGCTCAGGACGTGCAGATCCCCGGCTTCCGCAAGGGCAAGGTCCCGGCGCCCATCATCGATCAGCGCATCGGCCGCGGTGCGGTCATCGAGCACGCGGTGAACGAGGGCCTGGACAAGTTCTTCCGTGACGCCACGGTCGAGCACAAGCTGCGCGTCGTCGGCCGTCCGGCCGCCGACATCACGCAGTGGCCGAACGAGAAGGACTTCTCCGGTGACCTGCTCGTCGACATCGAGGTGGACGTCCGCCCCGACATCGAGCTGCCCGCCTACGACGACATCACCGTGACGGTCGACGCCGTCGAAGCCGACGAGGCCGCACTGGATGCCGAGCTCGACAACATGCGTGCGCGCTTCGGCACGCTGGTGCCGGTCGACCGTCCGGCAGCGAAGGGCGACTTCGTCGAACTCGACCTCGTCGCGACGATCGACGGCGCCGAGATCGACCGCGCCGAGGGCGTCTCCTACGAGATCGGCTCCGGCGAGCTGCTCGAGGGCATCGACGACGCGATCGAGTCGCTCACCGCCGGTGAGGACACCACGTTCCGCTCGGCTCTCGTGGGCGGCGACCACGCCGGCTCCGAGGCCGAGGTCTCCGTGTCCGTCAAGGCCGTCAAGGAGCGCGAGCTTCCCGAGGCCGACGACGACTTCGCGCAGATCGCGAGCGAGTTCGACACCATCGCGGAGCTCCGCGAGAGCCTGGCTGAGCGCGTCGCACAGCAGGGCGTCTTCACGCAGGGTTCCGCCGCGCGCGACAAGCTCGTCGAGGCGCTGCTCGAGAAGATCGAGATCCCGGTTCCGCCGCAGCTCATCGAGGACGAGGTGCACAACCACCTCGAGGGCGAAGGCCGTCTCGAGGACGACGTGCACCGCGCCGAGGTCACCGAGGCCAGCGAGAAGCAGTTCCGCACGCAGGTGCTGCTCGACACGATCGCCGAGCAGGCTGACGTGCAGGTCTCGCAGGAAGAGCTCAGCCAGTACCTGATCCAGTCGGCCGCGCAGTACGGCATGGCGCCGCAGGAGTTCGTCGAGGCGCTGCAGTCCTCGAACCAGCTGCCCGCGCTCGTCGGTGAGGTCGCCCGGAACAAGGCCCTCGCCATCGCGCTCGGCAAGGTCAAGGTCGTCGACAGCAACGGCAAGGCCGTCGACCTCTCCGACTTCATCGTCACGGACGACGAGGCCGCCGAGGCTGAGGCCGAAGCCGAGGAGAAGCCGGCCAAGAAGGCTCCGGCCAAGAAGGCGCCCGCGAAGAAGGCTCCGGCCAAGAAGGCCGACGCCGACGCTGCGGACGAGCCCGCCGAGAAGAAGCCGGCTGCCAAGAAGCCTGCCGCCAAGAAGGCTCCGGCCAAGAAGGCTGCCGACAAGGCTGAGTGATCGCAAACGATCCAATGAAGAGGGCGGATGCTGCGGCATCCGCCCTCTTTTCCATCCAGGGAGAGCAGCGATGAAGACGTGGGATGAGCGCATCGACGAGGTGTGGGACGACGCGACGGGCGAAGAGGTCGGCGACGACACGATCGCGCGGATCGATGCCCTGGCCGCCGAGCGCGGATCGGACGACGCACGCGCGGAGTTCGAACGTGCGGGTGCGCGCGACTCTGCGGGGAAGCCGGCCGAGGCCGTGGAACTGTACCGGCGCGCCCTGCAGCTCGGTCTCGACGAGGAGCACCGCCCGCAGTGCGTGATCCAGCTGGCGAGCTCCCTGCGCAACCTGGGGGAGTACGACGAGGCTCTCGCCGTCATCCGTGCCGAGGAGGAGCTGTCGGCTGATGGGCCCTATCGCGACGCCGTCGCGACGGTCCACGCACTCATCCTCGCGAGTGCCGGGCGACCGGCGCAGGGGCTCTCGGTCGCGTTGCTCGCCCTTGTGCCGCACCTCCCGCGGTACCACCGCTCGATGACGGCCTACGCCCACGAGATCGCCGGCACCGACACCTGATATGCCGACGGCGAACACGGCCTGAGTGCTGCGTTGTCGCCGGTAGATTCGAATCACTGAAACACGGAATCAGGAGCTGACATGGCTGCAGAACCCCTCCTCGCAACGAGCGTCTTCGACAGGTTGCTGAAGGACCGCATCATCTGGCTCGGCTCGGAGGTGCGAGACGAGAACGCGAACGAGATCTGCGCGAAGATCCTTCTTCTCGCCGCAGAGGACTCCGAGCGAGACATCTACCTCTACGTGAACTCGCCGGGTGGCTCGATCACCGCGGGTATGGCGATCTACGACACGATGCAGTTCGTGCCGAACGACATCGTCACCGTCGGCATCGGAATGGCAGCCTCGATGGGCCAGCTGCTGCTGACCGCGGGCACCAAGGGCAAGCGCTACATCACGCCCAACGCCCGGGTGCTGCTGCACCAGCCGCACGGTGGCTTCGGCGGTACGTCGAGTGACATCCAGACCCAGGCGCAGCTCATCATGTCGATGAAGAACCGCCTCGCCGAGATCACCGCAGCGCAGACCGGCAAGTCTGTCGAGCAGATCAACGCCGACGGTGACCGCGACCGCTGGTTCACCGCCGAGGAAGCGCTCGAGTACGGCTTCGTCGACCACATCCGCGAATCGGCCTCCGACGTCATCGGCGGCGGCGGAACCGACCAGGACACCGAGTAACGGAAAGCGAAAGGACGCTCATGTACACACCCACCTTCCGCGCTGCCGGTGACCTGCCCTCCAGCCGCTACGTGCTCCCGCAGTTCGAGGAGCGCACGGCCTACGGGTTCAAGCGTCAGGACCCGTACAACAAGCTGTTCGAAGACCGCGTGATCTTCCTCGGCGTGCAGGTCGACGACGCGTCGGCCGACGACGTGATGGCGCAGCTCCTCGTCCTGGAGAGCCAGGACTCCGAGCGTGACATCACGATGTACATCAACTCGCCCGGTGGTTCGTTCACCGCGATGACGGCGATCTACGACACGATGCAGTACGTCGCGCCGCAGATCCAGACCGTGGTGCTCGGCCAGGCGGCATCCGCCGCGGCCGTGCTGCTCGCGGCCGGCGCGCCCGGCAAGCGTCTCGCGCTGCCGAACGCCCGAGTGCTGATCCACCAGCCCGCGATGGGCGAGGCCGGCCACGGCCAGGCTTCGGACATCGAGATCCAGGCCGCGGAGATCCTCCGTATGCGGACCTGGCTCGAGGAGACCCTGGCCGGGCACACCAAGCGCACCCCGGAGCAGGTGAACCGCGACATCGATCGCGACAACATCCTCTCCGCCGCGCAGGCGCTGGAGTACGGCATCGTCGACCAGGTGCTCACCACGCGCAAGCGGGTCTGAGACCGTTCGGTTCTGAAGGGGCGTCCGTCATCATGACGGGCGCCCCTTCGCCGTGTCCGGCGAATGTGCACGCGCTGCGGGCGTTCTGCTCATATGAGCAATTGCGTGCGCGAACGCAGTTTCCGGCCTACGCTGGGTGAGGAAGGAGGATGCCGTGGAAGAAGATCTGCTCATGGTTCGCGTCGCCGAGCTCTACTACGACGAGGACAAGACCCAGGACGAGATCGGCGGGCTCCTCAAGATCTCCCGCTGGAAGGTCGGCCGACTTCTGGTCCAGGCCAAGGACCGCGGCATCGTGCGCATCGAGATCGTGCACCCGCGTGCCCGTCGGCTCGGTCTGGAGCGGATGCTGGTGGAGCGGTTCGGCCTCACCGATGCCGTCGTCGTGCCCGCGCCGGACGGCGACGACGGGACGCTCGAGCGCGTCGCGCAGGCTGCCGCCGACTTCCTTACCGCGCTGCGTCCGGTTCCGCGCACCCTCGGCGTGAGCTGGGGGCGTACGCTCCGTGCCGTCGCTGAAGCCCTCCCCGACGGATGGGCCAACGGCGTCACCGTCGTGCAGCTCAACGGCGGCGTCAGCCTGAACCGCCGCTCCGGCGGTGCGGCCGGGCTGGCCGTGACGATCGCCCAGCGCGCCTCCGGGCAGGTGTCGCTGCTGCCGAGCCCGGCGATCCTCGAGCGCGTGGAGACCAAACAGGCCATCGAGTCCGACCGCACGGTCGCGGCGGTTCTCGAAGAAGCTGCCGAGGCGCAGGCGTTCCTGTTCACCGCGGGACCTTGCGATGCCTCGTCCGCCCACGTCGAGAACGGCTACCTCACGGGCGAAGAGGTCGAGGAGCTGGCGCGGCGCGGCGCGGTCGGCGACGTTCTCGGCCGCTACGTCGATGCCGAGGGCAACATCGTCGACTCGCAGCTCGACGCCCGGACGGTCGGCGTGTCGCTCGACCGGCTGCGCGGAGCCGCCCACGCGATCTTCGTCACGGCGGGCCCCGCCAAGCACGACATCGCACGTACGGTCGTGACCAGTGGCCTGTGCGGCGTACTGGTGACCGATGAGACCACAGCACGAGCATTGTTGGAGGAACAGTGACGACCACAGAAATCAGCCGCAGGACGGCGGTGGATGTCCTCGGCGGTGAGCCGGACGACGCCACCCTCCGTCGCTTCCTGCACGGGCTCCCCGGCGTCGACGCGGTCGGCCTGGAGCAGCGCGCTGCGGGCCTCGGCACCCGCTCCATCAAGACCACGTCGAAGGCCTGGGCCCTCGACACCATCATCAAGCTGATCGACCTCACCACACTCGAGGGTGCGGACACTCCTGGCAAGGTGCGATCGCTCGTCGCGAAGGCGAAGAATCCGGACGCCGCCGACCCCTCGACCCCTCGGGTCGCGGCCGTGTGCGTGTACGGCGACATGGTGGGCGACGCGGTCACCGCCCTCGGCGGCCTGCACGGCGACCCCGACGACGGTCTGATCTCGGTCGCGGCAGTGGCCACGGCTTTCCCGAGCGGCCGTGCGTCGCTCGCGATCAAGCTCGCCGACACCGCCGAGGCGGTCGCCGCGGGCGCAGACGAGATCGACATGGTCATCGATCGGGGAGCCTTCCTCTCCGGCCGCTACGGCCTCGTGTTCGATCAGATCGCCCAGGTGAAGGAAGCCTGCCGCCGCGAAGACGGTTCGTCCGCCTCCCTCAAGGTGATCCTCGAGACCGGTGAACTGAACACCTACGACAACATCAAGCGCGCCTCCTGGCTCGGCATCCTGGCGGGAGGCGACTTCATCAAGACGTCGACCGGAAAAGTGCAGCCTGCGGCGACCCTGCCGACCACGCTGCTGATGCTCGAGACGGTCCGCGACTGGCACCGCGGCACGGGTGAGAAGATCGGCGTGAAGCCGGCCGGCGGCATCCGCTCCTCGAAGGACGCGGTGAAGTACCTCGTCACAGTGGCCGAGACCGTGGGGGAGGAGTGGCTGCAGCCGCACCTGTTCCGCTTCGGTGCGTCCAGCCTTCTCAACGATGTGCTCCTGCAGCGTCAGAAGCTCAGCTCCGGCCACTACTCGGGCCCCGACTACGTCACGATCGACTGACGGGAAGACGAACATGTCATTTCTGGAATACGCTCCCGCACCGGAGTCCACTGCGGTCCTGAACCTCAAGAACAGCTACGGGCTGTTCATCGACGGCGAGTTCGTCGACGGGTCGGGCACGCCCTTCAACACCATCTCCCCGGCGACCGAGAAGCACATCGCGGAGATCGCCTCCGCGAGTGACGACGACGTGGACCGTGCGGTCAAGGCGGCGCGTCGCGCCTACGAGAAGACCTGGTCGCGGATGAGCGGCCGCGACCGCGGCAAGTACCTCTTCCGCATCGCCCGCCTCGTGCAGGAGCGTGCTCGCGAGCTCGCCGTCGCGGAGAGCCTCGACAACGGCAAGCCGATCAAGGAGAGCCGCGACGTCGACGTGCCGCTCGTCGCCTCCTGGTTCTTCTACTACGCGGGCTGGGCGGACAAGCTCGATCACGCCGGGCTCGGCGCGAACCCCCGCGCTCTCGGCGTCGCCGGACAGATCATCCCCTGGAACTTCCCGCTGCTCATGCTCGCGTGGAAGATCGCGCCCGCTCTCGCCGCCGGCAACACGGTCGTGCTCAAGCCCGCCGAGACCACGCCGCTCACGGCGCTGATCTTCGCCGAGATCCTGCAGCAGGCCGACCTTCCGGCCGGTGTCGTGAACATCGTCACCGGCGCGGGAGCCACGGGCTCG
This sequence comes from Microbacterium sp. Cr-K20, assembly GCF_000708325.1. NCBI lineage: Bacteria > Bacillati > Actinomycetota > Actinomycetes > Micrococcales > Microbacteriaceae > Microbacterium > Microbacterium sp. Cr-K20. The sequence continues at coordinate 134,628 of NZ_JARE01000050.1, forward strand.
ACGCTCGTGCGTCACCCCGATGTGGACAAGGTCGCCTTCACCGGCTCGACCGGCGTCGGTCGCGACATCGCGCGCGCCGTGGCCGGTACGAAGAAGAAGGTGACGCTGGAACTGGGCGGCAAGGCCGCGAACATCGTGTTCGACGATGCTCCGATCGACCAGGCCGTCGAGGGCATCGTCAACGGCATCTTCTTCAACCAGGGCCACGTCTGCTGCGCAGGGAGCCGCCTGCTGGTGCAGGAGTCGATCCACGATGAGGTCGTCGACCGGCTCAAGGCGCGCCTGTCGACTCTGCGCCTCGGCGACCCGCTCGACAAGAACACCGACATCGGTGCGATCAACTCGGCGGCGCAGCTCGCCCGCATCCGCGAGCTGAGCGATATCGGCGAGGCCGAAGGTGCGGAGCGCTGGACGGCGGACTGCGCGATCCCCGAGCAGGGGTTCTGGTTCGCTCCGACCATCTTCACCGGAGTCGAGGCGTCGCACCGCATCGCCCGTGACGAGGTCTTCGGTCCCGTGCTCTCGGTGCTCACCTTCCGCACACCGGCCGAGGCCGTGGCGAAGGCGAACAACACGCCCTACGGGCTCTCGGCAGGCATCTGGTCCGACAAGGGATCCCGCATCCTCGCGGTGGCCGACCGGCTGCGCGCCGGCGTGATCTGGGCCAACACCTTCAACCGCTTCGATCCGTCGAGCCCGTTCGGTGGATACAAGGAGTCCGGATACGGCCGCGAGGGCGGACGCCAGGGTCTCACCGCCTACCTCAAGGGAGCCACAGCATGAGCAAGCGCCTGACCGTCCCGAAGACGTACAAGCTCGCGATCGGCGGGGCCTTCCCGCGCAGCGAGTCAGGTCGCACGTACGAGGTGCTCTCGCCCAAGGGTGAATTCCTCGCCAATGCCGCGAAGGGTTCCCGCAAGGATGCCCGTGACGCCGTGGTGGCCGCGCGCGCCGCGGTCAAGGGCTGGTCCGGGGCGACCGCCTACAACCGCGGCCAGGTGCTCTACCGTGTGGCCGAGGTGCTCGAGGGGCGGCGCGCGCAGTTCATCGACGAGATCGTCGCCCAGCAGGGGCTCTCGTCCTCCGCTGCGGCCACGCAGGTGGACGAGGCCATCGACCTCTGGGTCTGGTACGCCGGGTGGTGCGACAAGTACGCCCAGGTCGCGGGTAACGCGAACCCGGTCTCGGGCCCGTACTTCAACATCTCGGTTCCGGAGCCGACGGGCGTCGTCGCGATCATCGCGCCGCAGGATTCCGCGCTGCTGGGGCTGGTCTCGGTCGTCGCTCCGGCGCTCGTGGCGGGCAACACGGTCGTGGTGGTGGCCAGCGAACGGCATCCGCTCTCGTCCATCAGCCTCGCCGAGGTCCTGGCCACGAGTGACGTGCCGGGCGGCGTCGTCAACGTGCTGACAGGTTCGCCTGCGGAGGTCGCCCCGTGGCTGGCGTCGCACCAGGATGTGAACGCCCTCGACCTCGCGGGTGCCGGCGACCTCGACTGGGTCGACATGCAGATCGCGGCCGCCGACACCCTCAAGCGTGTGCTCACTCCGGGTGAGGTCGTCGCCTCTCCCGAGCGGATCGGCGCCTTCACCGAGGTGAAGACGGTCTGGCACACCAAGAGCATGGTCTGACGCGGCTCTGCAGATCTCGTGAGGGGTCGGGAATCGCCGCCCCGGAACCGGGGATAGCGGCGGTTCCTGACTCCTCACGTGTCGCGACCCGATGCCGAGTGCGGTCCAATGCGGCCCAGTGTCGTATGCAGCGGTTAGGCTCGAAGGACGATCTCTGATCCCCCCATAGGAGGACGCGCATGGCCCGCATCGGTGAAAGCGCTGACCTGTTCAAATGCTCATTCTGCGGAAAGAGTCAGAAGCAGGTCCAGCAGCTGATCGCCGGACCCGGCGTGTACATCTGCGACGAGTGCGTCGAGCTCTGCAACGAGATCATCGAAGAGCGGATGGCCGAGTCCTCCGGCGACGGTGTCGCGGAGTTCGAGCTGCCCAAGCCGCGTGAGATCTTCTCGTTCCTCGAGGAGTACGTCGTCGGTCAGGAGCCCGCCAAGCGCGCTCTCTCCGTCGCCGTCTACAACCACTACAAGCGCGTTCGTGCACTCGGCACTCTGCAGTCCGCCGAGCAGCGGGCCGAAGAGGTCGAGATCGCGAAGAGCAACATCCTGCTCATCGGTCCGACGGGCTGCGGCAAGACCTACCTCGCGCAGACGCTCGCCAAGCGCCTGAACGTGCCATTCGCCGTGGCCGACGCCACCGCGCTCACCGAGGCAGGGTACGTCGGCGAAGACGTCGAGAACATCCTGCTCAAGCTCATCCAGGCCGCCGACTACGACGTCAAGCGCGCGGAGCAGGGCATCATCTACATCGACGAGGTCGACAAGATCGCCCGCAAGGCCGAGAACCCGTCGATCACCCGTGACGTCTCGGGTGAGGGCGTGCAGCAGGCGCTCCTGAAGATCATCGAGGGCACGGTCGCGTCGGTTCCGCCGCAGGGTGGTCGCAAGCACCCGCACCAGGAGTTCCTGCAGATCGACACCTCGAACGTGCTGTTCATCGTCGCCGGGGCTTTCGCCGGGCTCGAGGACATCGTGTCCGCACGTGTCGGCAAGCACGGCATCGGCTTCGGTGCGCCGCTGCACGACAAGGGCAAGGACCTCGACCTGTTCAGCGAGGTGCTCCCCGAAGACCTGCACAAGTTCGGCCTGATCCCCGAGTTCATCGGCCGTCTTCCCGTCGTCACGTCGGTCTCGCCGCTCGATCAGGCCGCGCTGATCGACATCCTGACCGGCCCGCGCAACGCGCTGGTGAAGCAATATCAGCGCATGTTCGAGATCGACGGCGTGCAGCTCGAGTTCGAAGAAGACGCGCTGCGTTCGATCGCCGACCTCGCCGTCGAGCGCAAGACCGGTGCCCGTGGGCTCCGCGCCATCCTCGAAGACGTCCTCGGGCCGATCATGTTCGAGATTCCCTCGGCAGAAGACGTCGCCAAGGTCATCGTGACCCGCGCGGCCGTCGACGAAGGCGCGCCGCCCACCATCGTGATGGAGCGCAAGCGCAAGAGCGCGTGACCTCGATCAGGCCAGCGGCAAGATGAGGTCGGTGCGCAGCTCTGCCGGCGTTGTGCTCGGATCGGACACGTACACCTCGATCCAGACACTTCCGGTACGGAGCCCCTGCGCTCCGGCGCGTTCGACGAGACCCGCCCATCCGGCACCGAGTTCCTCGTAGGAGCCGAACACGGTCGTCGCGACAGCGGGCCCCGACGGCAGGGCCGAGCCGATGATGACACTCCCGCTCGCCGTGGGGATCGGATTCTCCGGCGGGGAGACCACGGGGTAGCCGAGTTCGAGATCGAAGACGTCCATCGGGTCGCCGTGGTAGATCGCGAGCGCGGGGCCGGCCGGGGTCAGCACGTCGCCGGCGAACGTCAGGGCGATCGCCGAGTAGCCCGCGTCGAACGCGTCGGAAAGGTCGGCGATGCGGATGCCGTTGTGACGGATCACCGCGAGCGGAACGGCGTCGAGGTCCAGACGGTCAGCCGGGCCGAACGGTGCGTCGGGGAATGCGTTCATGCCCTCAGGGTCTCACGACTCAGCCGCCGAGACCACGGCGCTTCAACAGCGGCTCGATCTCGGCGTCGCGACCCCGGAAGTCGCGGTACGCCTGCAGGGGGTCCTTCGAACCGCCGACCCCGAGCAAGCGCCCGCGGAACCGGTCACCGTTGGCGCGGGTGAGCCCGCCGTTCTCCCGGAACCAGTCGACCGTGTCGGCATCGAGCACCTCGCTCCAGATGTACGAGTAGTAGCCCGCGCTGTACCCGCCGGAGAAGACGTGCGCGAAGTATGTGGACGAGTAGCGGGTGGGGACAGCCGGGTCGTCGAGGCCGATGTCGGCGAGGGCGGCGGCCTCGAACGCGGCGACGTCGCCGATCTCCGCGTCGACGCCCACGCGGTGCCACGCCTGGTCCAGCCATGCGGCGGCCAGGTACTCGCTCGTCGCGTGGCCTTGATCGAACGTCTCGGTCGCGCGCAGACGCTCGACGATGGCGGGGTCGAGGGGTGCGCCGGTCTCGTGGTGTCGGGCGTAGTTGTCGAGGACCTCCGGCCAGAGGATCCACATCTCGTTCACCTGGCTCGGGAACTCGACGAAGTCGCGGAACACGTTCGTCCCGGCGAAGTGCGGGTAGGTCACCGTCGCGAAGAGTCCGTGGAGGGCATGTCCGAACTCGTGGAACAGCGTGGTGACTTCGTCGAGAGTCAACAGTGTGGGCTCGCCGTCGCCGGGCAGCGGCACGTTGAGGTTGTTGACGACGACCGGTGCGGTGCCGCGCAGGCGGGACTGACTCACGATCGCGTTCATCCACGCCCCTCCGCGCTTCGAATCGCGCGTGTACAGGTCGAGGACGTACAGGCCGACGGGAGTTCCGTCGTCGTTGCGCACCTCGAACACGCGAGTTCCGGGGTGGTAGGCCACCAGGTCCTCGCGCTCCGCGAACGTCACACCGTACAGCTGCGCCGCGGCGAAGAAGACTCCGTCCTGCAGCACGCGCTCCGCCTCGAACCAGGGGCGCAGGGCGCTGGAGTCGATGTCGTACCGCGCCGTGCGCTCCCGTTCGGTGTAGTACGCCCAGTCGTGGGCCTCCACGGCGAACGGCGTGGATTCGGTCTCGTCGACGATCGCCTGCAGAGCGGTGTGCTCGGCCTTCGCGTTGCGTGCGGAGGGCGCGGCGAGCCGACGCAGCATCTGCTCGACGGCATCGGGAGTCCCGGCCGTCTCGTCGGCGGTGACGTACGCCGCGTGCGACTCGTACCCGAGCAGAGCCGCACGCTCCGCCCGCAGCCGCACGATCTCGAGGAGGACCGGGCGGTTGTCGTTCGCGTTGTCGCGGGATCCGCGCGCGAGAGAGGCGGCCATGATGCGCCGTCGCGACTCCCGCACTCGCAGCTGGGCCAGGGCGGGGTGTCCCGTGAACAGCGGCAGCGTGATGAGCAGCTTGCCGTCGAGCCCGCGGTCCGTCGCGGCACGCGCCGCGGCCGACAGCTCTCCGGTGCTCAGACCATCGAGCTCCGCGGGGGTGTCGAACACCACGGCGAGGTCGTTCGTGTCGTTCAGCAGGTTGCGCTCGAACGTGTTCGTCAGCGTCGAGAGCTTCTGGTTCAGCGCCGTCAGTCGTTCTTTGGCCTGGTCGTCGAGGCCGGCACCCGCGTGCGTCATCTCGCGGTGGTGGCGCTCCACCAGGTAGCGCTGCTCGGCGTCGAGACCGAGAGCATCCCGCTGCTCGAACACCTGCTGCACGCGCCAGTACAGCTGCGCGTCGAGGGTGATCGCGTCCTGGTGGGCGGCCATGAGGGGTGCGAGCTGCTCGTCGATCTCCTGGATCTCCGGCGTCGCATCCGCGGAGCTGACCGTGTAGAAGGCGTGCGCGACCCGGTCGAGCAGCTCGCCCGAGCGTTCGAGCGCCTCGAGGGTGTTCTCGAAGGTCGGCATCGATCGCACCATCGTGATGCGGGCGACCTCGCGGAGTTGCTCCTCGAACCCGGCCTGGAACGCCGGGAGATAGTGCTCGGGCCGGATCGCGGGGTAATCGGGGAGCCCGAAGGGGAGAGTCGACGGCTGGAGGAGCGGATTCGTGGCGTCGGTCATCCTCTGAGCCTATCCACCGAGGCCATCAGAGCTCAGGAATCGTCAGGAGAGTCTTGCAAAGAAACACTTGCAAAGAAGGCTTTGCAAAGGTATCTTTGCATACATGACGAACGGGACGCAGGTACGGACGCTCGATGCCGGGGCACTCAAGGCGCTGGCGCATCCGCTTCGGGTGAAGATCTTCGACCTCCTCGCGGCTCGCGGCCCGCAGACGGCCAGTTCGCTGGCGGCCCTGGTGGGGGAGACCTCCGGATCCACGAGCTACCACCTTCGCGCACTCGCCGCGCACGACCTCATCCGCGAGGTCGAGGGGCGAGGCACCGCCCGCGAGCGGTGGTGGGAACGGCCGAAGGGACGGATCGACGTTCCCGGTCCCGACGAGATGACCTCGCCCGCCAATCGCGCGGCGGCCCAGATCGTCAACTCGGAGTTCTTCCGTCTTCGTCACGAGACCCTCATGGCCTACGTCAATCGCCCACAGGCGGACGTGCCGGAGGAGTGGCGCGACACCGGCGTCATCATGACCACGCACCTGGATCTGACGCCGGAGCAGGCGGTGTCGCTCCGCGATGAGCTCGAGGCGATCGTCGAGGGCGCGATCGAGCGCTACCGGGGTCAGGCCGGCCCGGACGTGCGGCGGGTGTCGCTGCGAACCGAGCTCTTCGACCTGTCGACACCGTCGACCGCGTCATCCGCACCCGCCACCGACTCGGAGGAGGAATCATGACCACCGCAACGCTTCACCTGATGGCTCCGACCCACACCGAGGCTCGGCTGCTTCGGCTGGCCGAGACTCTCACCGCATGGGTCGCTCGCCGCGTCGCCCGCCGGGCCGAGCGGCACGCGCGCGTTCTCGACAGACTGCGGCAGCAGCAGACACCGACACAGGATCCGCAGTCGTTGACCCGCGCGCTCGCGCAGCTCGACATCCCTCGGTTCTGAAGGAGGCCGAAGTCTCTCCGCGCGGGCGGGCTCAGTCCGCGAAGGGGCGGGCGACGACCTCGCCGGACGCGGCTTGGAAGACCTCCCAGCCGGCGTCGAGCTCCGCGATGGCGCGGCCCTCGAGCCAGGTGAGGGTCCAGTGGCCGGTGAGGCCCTTCGCCTCCACCGCGGCGATCGCGGGACGCAGCGATGCGGGGACCGAGGCCGGTGCCTCGGATCCGGCCGCCCATCGAGTGCCGAGCTGCATCAGGAACCCTCGACCGGTGCGAGATCGATCGCGGTGACCGCGAACTCCTCGGCCTCGCTGAACTCGAGCTCGGCGATGCGGCCGACGGCGCGGAGGTCATCGGCGGCGGCACGGAGCGCCTCGAGCTTCGCAGCCGGAGCGGCGATCGCGGCGCGCGAGACCGGAGTCTTCTGTGACGCCTTCGCCTCGGTCTTCGCCCGACGGATGCCGATCAGCGCCTCACTCGCGGCAGCGAGGACGGCCGGGTCGCCGTCGATGCCGAGCGGCGTGGGCCACTCCGCCGTGTGCACGGACCCTTCCTCGAACCACGACCACGATTCCTCGGTGGCGAAGGACAGCACCGGCGCCAGCAGGCGGAGGAGCGTCGAGAGGGCCAGGCGCAGCGAGAGCGCTGCGGAAGCCTGACCCACGTCGGCCTGGTTGTAGGCGCGCTCCTTCACGAGCTCGAGGTAGTCGTCGCAGAAGGTCCAGAAGAACGCCTCGGTCAGTTCGAGCGCGCGGGCGGCGTCGTAGCGATCGAACGCCTTGGTCGCCTCGGTCACCACACCGTCGAGGGCGGTTAGCATCGATGCATCCAGGGCATGCGTCACCTGCGCGCCCTCGGGCACGGGGAACGACAGCACGAACTTGGCCGCGTTCAGCACCTTGATGGCGAGGCGACGGCCGATCTTCACCTGCGTCGGGTTCTGCGGGTCGAACGCCGCATCCATGCCGAGTCGGCTCGATGCCGCCCAGTAGCGCACCGCGTCGGAGCCGTGAGCTTCGAGCACATCGGCCGGAGTGACGACGTTGCCCTTGGACTTCGACATCTTCTTGCGGTCGGGGTCGACGATGAAGCCGGAGATCGCGGCGTTGCGCCACGGGGTCCGGTCGTCTTCGAGAGTGGAGCGCAGCATGGTCGAGAACAGCCACGTGCGGATGATGTCCTGACCCTGCGGGCGCAGGTCGAACGGCGCGGTGAGGTTCCAGAGTTCCTCGTCGCGCTGCCAGCCACCCGCGAGCTGCGGCGTGAGGGACGACGTCGCCCAGGTGTCGAGGATGTCGGCCTCGGCGTCGAACCCGCCGGCCACGCCGCGCTGGTCCTCGGTGTATCCGGCGGGGACATCGGTCGTCGGGTCGATCGGGAGCGTCGCCGCGTCGGGGGCGAGCACACGGTCGTAGTCACGCTCGCCGTTCTCGTCGAGCGCGTACCAGAGCGGGATCGGCACTCCGAAGAACCGCTGGCGCGACACCAGCCAGTCGCCGGTGAGGCCACCGACCCAGTTCTCGTAGCGCACGCGCATGAACTCCGGGTGCCAGGCGAGCTCCTGACCGTGGGCGATGAGCGTGTCGCGCAGCTCGCCGTCGCGGGCGCCGTTGCGGATGTACCACTGGCGGGTCGACACGATCTCGAGCGGACGGTCGCCCTTCTCGAAGAACTTCACCGCGTGGTTGAACGGCTTGCCGACGGCCGTCATGTCGCCGGTCTCCTGCAGCTTCTCGACGATCGCCTTGCGCGCGCTGAACACGGTCTTGCCCGCGAGCTCCTCGGCGTACCAGGAGACCGCCTCCGGGTTCTCGACGGACGAGGGCGCCTCGGGGAGGAAACGTCCGTCGAGGCCGATCGTGGTCATGTTCGGCAGGGGCTCGTTCTCGGTGGTGCGCAGCTCTCGCCACCACACGATGTCGGTCACGTCGCCGAAGGTGCAGACCATCGCCGCTCCCGTGCCCTTGTCGGGCTGGGCGAGGTGGTGTCCGTGGATCTCGATCTCGGCGCCGAAGAACGGCGTCTTCACCTTCCTCCCGATGAGGTGCTTGTGCGGACCCTCCGGGTGCGTCACGAGGGCGATGCATGCGGGGAGCAGCTCCGGGCGCGTGGTGTCGATCGCGATCGATCCCGAGCCATCCGCGAAGGGGAATTCGATCGTGTGGTACGCGGCCTGCTGGTCGCGGTCCTCGAGCTCTGCCTGCGCGATGGCGGAGCGGAAGTCGATGTCCCACAGGGTCGGTGCGAGTGCCTGGTAGGCCTCGCCGCGCTCGATGTTGCGCAGGAATGCGAGCTGGCTCTGGCGGATAGTGTCGTCCGAGATCGTGCGGTAGGTCTGGGTCCAGTCCACGCTCAGTCCGAGCTGACGGAACAGCGCCTCGAACTGCTTCTCGTCCTCGATGGTGAGGCGCTCGCAGAGCTCGATGAAGTTGCGGCGGCTGATCGGCTGCTGGTCGGCCGCGCGGCTCGACTTGTTGTCGCCGCCCTCGAACGGGGGCGTGAAGTCGGCGTCGTAGGGGAGCGAGGGATCGCAGCGCACGCCGTAGTAGTTCTGCACGCGGCGCTCCGTGGGAAGGCCGTTGTCGTCCCAGCCCATCGGGTAGAACACGGTCTTGCCGCGCATGCGCTCGTAGCGGGCCTTCACGTCGGTGTGCGTGTACGAGAACACGTGCCCGATGTGCAGGCTTCCGGATGCCGTCGGCGGCGGGGTGTCGATCGAGTACACGCCCTCACGGCCGGCCTGTGCCGCGCGCAGACGGTCGAACAGGTAGGTGCCCTGCTCCGCCCAGGCGGCGTCCCACTTCGCTTCGAGACCTTCGAGTACGGGCTTGTCGGGAATCCCGGTGGGAATCGATTCGGAAGCAGGCATGGGGTCTCCTCGAGCGATGTATGCGGCACTGTGTGAGCGTGCCTGAGTGTGGGGTGTGCGGACCAGTCTACCGAGCGAGCGGAAGGCCGGCTGGACACGGCGGAGTCGCCCGGCGCGGCGCGGATGTCCGCTCCTCCGCCCCTGGAAGGATCGGAGCATGACACCGCTGTCGTCCGCCTCCTCCCGTCCCCGCCTCGCCGACCTCGGCGTCCCGTCGGGGGCGTTCGCGCGCGGTGCGGAGAACGCGATCACCGATGTCGGCGGTGTCCGGATCGGGCATGCCACGTTGCACGGCGATGGTCTCCACACCGGGGTCACCGCGATCGTGCCCGATGCCCTGACCGGGGAGCGCCGCAGCCTCCCCGCGAACCTCTCGGTCGGCAACGGCTACGGCAAGCTCGTCGGTGCCACGCAGCTCCGCGAGCTCGGCACACTGGAGACCCCGATCCTCCTCACCTCGACCCTGTCGGTCTTCCGCGTCGCCGACGCGCTGCTCGGACACCTGCTGGCGACCCCGTCCCACGCGCGGACGATGACGCTGAACCCGGTCGTGGGTGAGACGAACGACGGCTTCCTCTCCGACATCCGGCGCCGGGCCGTCGGCGAGGAGCAGGTGGTCCAGGCGTTGGAGGCGGCGGCCGCCGGCCCCGTCGTGGAGGGGTGCGTCGGGGCCGGTGCGGGGACGGTCGCTCTCGGCTACAAGGGCGGCATCGGCACGTCGTCCCGGCTCGTCGACGTCGCCGGACGGACGCGCACGGTCGGTGCCCTGGTGCAGACCAACTTCAGCGGGACGTTGCGGATCGCAGGAGTACCGCTTCCCGCGGAGGAGCTGCTGGCCGAGGCCGCAGCTCAACCCGTCGGTAACTCGTGCATGATCGTCGTCGCGACGGATGCGCCCGTCGACGGACGCCAGCTCGGGCGGGTGGCCGGCCGTGCGGTGTTCGCGATGCGGGGCGTCGGCGCCGACTACGCGCAGGGCAGCGGCGACTACGCGATCGCGTTCTCGGTGCACGATCCGGCGCTCGGAGGGCCGGTGGCGGACGACGTGCTGTCGCCGCTGTTCGCCGCCACGATGGATGCCGTGGAGGAGGCCCTGATCAACTCCGTGCTCGCCGCCGAGACGACCGTCGGCCCGGATGGTCGGACCGCGCGTGCGGTGCCCATCGACGAGGTCCGGGCGCGTCTCACCCGCGCCGGGGCCGTCTGACCCGCGTGCACAGCCGCGGACTCACCCGGCGAGCGCGCTGCGGATGCCCTCGCCGATCGTGCGCATCGCGGCCAGCACCGGTCCGCGCCCGTCCGCGCCGCGGTCCCAGTTCGCCAGCACCGCATAGGCGATCCGGCGATCCGGCGACATCACGATGCCCGTGTCGGCGCGCACCCGGGAGATCGTGCCGGTCTTGTTGAGCAGCCAGATGCCGCGGTCGAAGCCCCAGTGTGCGAGCGGGTCGAGGTCGAAGGCGGACGCGACCATCGACAGGTCCATGCCCGCGCCGAGCCAGCGTCGGAGGGTGTCGGCCGATGCCGGGGTCAGGTCGGTCCCGTCGGCGAGACGCGTCATGAATCGCACCAGTTCGGTGGCGCTCGCATGCGACAGCGTCGTCGGAGCGCCGGGCGGGATCGGCCATCGCACGATGTCGTCCAGCGCGGAGGAGGTGTAGCCGAGGGCGCGCGTGTGCTCCTGGACCACGGGGATCCCGATCACCCGGCCCAGGGTGTTCGTCGCGGCGTTGTCGCTGACCGCGCCGATGAGGGCGGCCACGTCGTAGAGCGACAGCTCCGCCGCTTGCAGCAGGTACCAGAGCCCGGAGTCGTCGATGGACTCCACGGGGCGGCGCGTCACGCGCTCTTCCAGGCTCCGCGTCCCGGCATCGACCTCGGTGAGCAGCCGATGCAGGAGGAAGATCTTGCCGACGCTCGCGGTATCGAGCGCCGCCTCGGGCTCATGCTGCAGCAGCACCTCGCCGGTGTCGATGTCCTTCACCAGGACGGACCACACCGCGCCGTGATCCGCAGGCAGGTCCGCGCCGATGACGCTCATGCGAGTCCCGTCTCGTCACGCGCGAGCCCGGTGACATGCAGTCGGATCCGTTCTCCGATGGCTCTCATGCCGTCGATGACGGGCGCGCGCAGATCGGTCGGACTCTGCTTCCAGTTCGCGGCCACCGCGTAGGCGACGGCCGCGACGGGGCCGCGGAGCAGGCCGGTGTCGACGCGGGCGAATCCGACGCTGCCGGTCTTGTGCCGCAGGACCATGCCCTGGTACTCGGCGTCCACGTGGGCGAGCGGGTCGAGCAGGAAGGCATCGGCGGTCATGGACGTGTCGGTGTCGGCGGCCAGCCAGTCGAGCACGCGTGCGCTCACCGCGGGGGAGAAGGCCTCACCGGCACCGAGGCGGCGCATCAGGTCGGCCAGTTCCGCCGCGGTGCCGTACGACGGTGTCCAGGGCAGGTCGGGCGTGCGCTCGTTGCGGATGTAGTCGTGCAGCGAGGTCTGCGTGTATCCGAGGGCCGGTGCGACGGCGCGCACGGACTCGAGGCCGCACAGGTGGATGAGGGCGTTCGTGGCGAGGTTGTCGCTCACCGCGCCGACGAGGAGGGCGGCGTCGTGCACGCCGATACCCTGGTTGCGCATCCGGTAGAGCAGACCGGAGTCCTCCACGCGGTGCCCCTCCGGGATGGCGACCGGCTGATCCGGATCGAGCGTGCCGTCGTCGAGTCGGCGCGCGACTTCGAGCAGGAGGAAGATCTTGCCGATGCTGGCGGTCTCGCACTGCACGTGTGGGTCGTGCTCGGCGAGGGTGGCGCCGCTGTCGGCGTCGATCATCCGCACCGACCAGGTGATGCGGGTATCGAGGGTCGGCACGGCGATCATCCGGGCACTCCCACCGTGAGTCGCGGCTCGTCCGTCATCGCGTCGAGGACGCCGTCGACGCCGAGGGGGATCGTCAGGGCGTGCGGGTCGTGCCCGAAGCCCTGCTCCCACAGCACGGGCACACCGGTGTCCTGGAACTCGTCGCGCATGAGGGCGTGCACGAGCTCGAGGTCGCCGCATTCGTGCCAGGAGCCCAGCACGATCCCGTTCGCCTGCGCGAGTCGCCCTGCCCTCCGCAGCTGCGTCACGAAGCTGTCCAGCCGGTAGGGCTCCTCGGTGATGTCCTCGAGGAAGAGGATGCCGGGAGCCGGCACGGCAGCCTCGGGGGCGCCGAGCCCGGCGGCGAGCAGGCTGAGATTGCCGCCGGTGAAACGCCCGACCGCGCGCCCCGGTGTCATCACCTCGGTCTTCGGGCCGATCAGCTCGCGTCCGCGCCAGGGCTCGAACAACCACCGCTGCACGTCGGCGCGCACCTGTTCCGAGTCGCGGAAGACGTTGTTGCCCGCCATCGGGCAGAACAGCGTCGCCAGGTCCAGGTGCGCGCGCATGGTCTCGTGCAGCGCGGTGATGTCGGAGGAGCCGGTGAGGAGCTTCGGGCGACCGTCGCGCCGCAGCGCTCCGCGGCGCATCTCCGCCCAGTCGATGCCGTCGAGCAGTCGCAGTGCCCCGTACCCGCCCCGGGCGGCCACGACGGCATCCACGTCCGGGTCCATCCACGCATCGACGAGATCCGAGCGGCGCACATCGTCGGGACCGGCGAGGTACGACGCGCGCGGGTGCGGGGTGAGCACGTGGTCGCCCACCCGCACCCGCAGACCCCATGACTCGTAGTAGTCGACCGCGCGCTGCGTGTTCTCCTCGTTCCCCGGCCCGGACGGCGAGACGATCGCCACGGTGTCTCCGGGCTGCAGCGGGGCGGAGTCGAGGTAAGGAGAGGTCGTGCGGGTCATGCCGGCTGCTCCTCGATGCGCGGTGCTGCGGAGAGCAGATGCCGGGTGTACTCGTGCTGTGGATTCAACAGGACCTGCTCGGTCGTGCCCCGTTCGACGATCTCCCCGCGGTACATCACGGCGACGCTGTGGGCGATGTTCCAGGCGAGGCCCAAATCGTGCGTGATGACGAGCGCGGAGAGTCCGAGCCGCCGGCGCAGGTCGAGCAGCAGGCCGAGGATCTCTCCCCGCACCGAGGCGTCGAGCGAAGCGACGGGTTCGTCGGCGATGAGCATCTGCGGCTGCACGGCGAGGGCACCGGCGATGACCACGCGCTGGCGCTGCCCGCCGCTGAGCTCCTGTGGGATGGCACTGAAGAACCTCTCCGGCGGCGTCATCTCGGCATCCGTGAGGCTCTGGGCCACGCGCTCGCGTTCGTCGCCTGTGAAGTGCTGCACCCGCAGACCTTCGGCGACCGACTCGTACACGCTGTGCTTCGGGTTCAGCGCGGCCCAGGGATCCTGGAGCACGAGCTGCACCTGAGAGCGGAAGTGCGCGAGGTCGCGGCCCTTCGTGGGCATCTCCGCGCCGTCGAAGAGGATCCGTGAGCCGGGGTCGGCGGGCTGCAGGCCCATGAGCGCCCTGGCGAGTGTCGACTTCCCCGAACCGGATTGTCCGACGAGCGCGACGATCTCGCCTCGACGCACGGTGAGGTCGACGTCGCGCACGGCATGCACCGGCCGACTACCCGAGCGATAGGTGACGTTGACCCCGCGGGCCTCCAGCAGCACCTCGTCGCCATGGGCGATGTCCGGCACCTCGTCGGCGCCCTGCCCGTGCCGGGTCACCGGCGCCAGGCGGGAGGCCGGATCGCCGATGGTGGGGAAGGCGTCGGCCAGCTGCCGGGTGTAGTCCTGCGTCGGACGCGTGCAGACGGCGTAGCTCTCACCGACCTCGACGAGTTCGCCGTCGCGCATGATGGCGATGCGCTGGCACGCCGTCGCGAGGACCGACAGGTCGTGGCTGATCATCAGCATCGAGATGCCGCGCTCGGAGACGAGCCGCGAGATCATGTCGAGGATCTGCTTCTGCACGATGACATCGAGAGCGGTCGTCGGCTCGTCGGCGATGATGACCTCGGGGTCGCACGCCAGGGCCATCGCGATCATCACCCGCTGCTTCTGGCCGCCGGAGAGTTCGTGCGGGTACGACTCGGACTTCTGCTGCGGGAGGTCGACGACATCCAGCAGCTCCGCCATGCGCTGCTTGCGGCCCTTCTCGCTCTTCCAGCGATCCGACGCGTGCAGCTCCAGGGCCTCGAGCAGCTGCCAGCCCACGGTCCGTACCGGGTTCAGCGAGTGCATCGCCCCCTGGAACACGATGGAGGTCTGCGCCCAGCGCACCGCGCGGAGCTGGCCGAAGGAGAGCTCCGCGACGTCCTGGTCGCCCAGGAGCACGCGACCGCTCAGGCGTGCGTTGTGGGGGAGCAGGCGCAGCACGCTCATCGCCAGGGTCGATTTGCCGGACCCCGACTCCCCGGCGATGCCGAGCGTCTGGCCCGCCGGCAGCGTCAGTGAGACGTTGCGGACGGCGGCGACCTCGTCCCGGCCGGCGCGCCCGGCGGTGCGGTAGGTGATCGAGACGTCGTCGAAGATCAGATCGGGCATGTCATCGGCTCCTCAGCGTCGGGTTCGTGATGTTCTCGACGGCGCGGCCCATCAGGGTGAACGACAGCACCACCAGGACGATCGCGATACCGGGCACGAGTACGTACCACCAGTAGCCACTGGTCGCCGCGGAGACGTCCATCGCGTTCTTCAGGATCGAGCCCCAGGACTGCAGCGTGGTGTCGCCGAGCCCGAGGAACGCCAGCGTGGACTCGGAGATGATCGCCGAACCCACCGTGAGCGTGGTGTTGGCGAGCACCAGAGGCAGCACGCCGGGGAGGAGGTGCTTGATGATGATGTGCCAGTGGCCGGCGCCGAGGGCCCGCGAGCGCTCGATGTAGTCGCGCGATTCGATCGACAGGGTCTGCGCCCGCACCACGCGCGCCGTGCCCGCCCAGGATGTGAGCCCGATCGCGATGATGATCGTCCAGACACCGCGGCTGAGCACCGAGGAGAGCACGATCGCGAGGATGAGCGAGGGCAGCACGAGGAAGAAGTCGATGATGCGCATCATCAGGCCGCCGAAGAAGCCGGTGAAGTGACCGGCGGAGAGCCCGACCAGTGTGCCGATGACCATCGACATGGCGGTGGCAGCGAGTCCGACCAGAAGGGAGACGCGCGCCCCCCACACCATACGGACCCAGATCTCGCGGCCCTGCTGATCGGTGCCGAGCGGATGCTGCCACGAGGGCGGCGCGAACCGCTCCGGGTCGACGAGCTTGGTGACGTCGAGCATGCTCGACGGTGCGATCACCGGTGCCAGGATCGCCACCGCCGCGACGATGACCAGGAAGATCAGACCGACCATGCCCGCGCGGTGGTGCGTGAACTGGCCGCAGAAGTCGGCGAACGCCGCCCCACGGCGGTGCCAGGCGAGCGCGCGGGGCGAGCGGATGGAAGTGGATGCCGTGCTCATGCGCGCCTCACCCTCGGGTCGAGCTGACGGTAGATGAGGTCCGCGATGAGGTTCATCACGATGATGATCGTGGAGAACACCACGAAGGTGCCCTGCAGGAGGGGCAGGTCGGGACCGGAGATGGCCTCGAAGGTGAGCTTGCCCAGTCCGGGCCACGAGAACACGGTCTCCACCGTCACCGCCCCGGCGATCAGCCCGCCGATGTGCATGAAGACGAGGGTGACGGTCGGGAGCAGGGCGTTGGGGACGGCGTGGCGGCGGCGCACGAGGTCTTCCCGTAGTCCCTTCGCGCGCGCGGTCGTGAGATAGTCGGCGCCCATCTCCTCCAGGAGCGAGCTGCGCATCACCATCAGGTACTGCGCATAGACGACGGCGACCATCGTGATCACGGGCAGGACCATGTGCGAGATCACGTCGAGGACGGCGCCGACGGGATCGGTGGGCGGGTTGGGGGAGACCATCCCGCCGGTGGGGAACCAGTGCAGCGTGCCGCCGAAGATCATCAGCAGCAGCAGGGCGAGCCAGAACGTCGGGACCGACCAGAACACCAGCGAGGTGCCCGAGACGATGCGGTCGAAGGTGGAGCCGTGCTTCCACGCGGCCTTCTGCCCGAGCCACAGGCCGAGGGCGATGGCGATGATCGCCGCAGTGCCGGTGAGGAGGATCGTGTTCCAGAAATACATGCCGATGAGTTCGGAGACCGAGGTGCGGTACACGTAGCTCGTGCCGAAGTTCAGCGTGAAGACGTTGCCGAGGTAGTCGATGAACTGCTGCCACAGGGGCTTGTTCAGGCCGAGCTGCTCGCGCAGCTGCGCCACCTGTTCGGCGCTCATGCCGCGCTCGCGCGCGATCGATGCGACCGGGTCTCCAGGCAGGATCTTGAAGGCGAAGAATCCGAGGAGGATGACCATCGCCATGCTGATGGCCGCGCCGCCCAGCTTGACCAGGAAGTAGCGGAGGCCGCCGAGACCTCTCGGCTGCTCCTCGGCTGCGGCGCTGGTGGCGATGGCGGATGTGGATGGGGGAACCGCGTTCGACATGAAGTCTCCTTACAGCGGACCGGGAGACGCCGCGGGGGCGGATGCCCGCCGCCCACGGCGTCTCGCTGGAGTCATTCGACGTCGGCGATGTTGCGACGACGGATCAGGAAGAAGACCAGTCCTCCGATGAGGACCACTCCCACCACGATGCCTCCGATGATGAGTCCGGTGTTCGTGCCGGTGCCGCTGGCGGTCGCGCCCTCGACGGGCTCGACCGTGAGGTAGCCCCAGTAGCCGGCCTGGTTCGCGATGATGCCACCGTCCTTGGGCTGCAGGGTGAAGCCGGTGAAGCGGTCGGAGCGGTAGGCCTCGAGCGAGTTGGCGTACCAGGTGGCGACCTGTGCCGTGTCGGTGTAGTTCAGCGCCAGCATGTCGTGCACGATCTCCTGGCGCTTCTCCTCGTCGGTCTCCGAGCGCTGCTGGGCGTACAGCTCGTCGAACTCGGGGTTGCAGTAGCCGTCCTGCGTGGTGCCGCCGGTGCCGTCGGTCGCCGTGGGCAGGTTCATGCAGGTGTTGATGCCGAGCTGGTAGTCGGGGTCGGGGTTGACCGACCATCCGCTGAAGTACAGGTCGTAGTCGCCTGACGTGGCCTTCGCGCTGATGGTGTCCGAGTCGGTCGACTCGACCGCGATCTCGATCCCGATGTCCTTCATCCACGGGACGAAGAACTCGGCGATGGACTGCTCGTTCGAGTCGTCGGCATCCGTGAGGAGGCGCAGGCTCAGACGCTGTCCGTCCTTCTCCCTGATGCCGTCGGCACCAGGCACCCACCCTGCGTCGTCGAGCTTCGCCTTCGCTGCGTCGGGGTCGAATCCGACGATCACCTCGTCGTCGTCCGACAGGTGCCACTTCGGGAAGGACGCGGGGATGAAGCTGGTGGCCTGCACGCCCTCGCCGGAGAGCACCTTGTCGAGCAGCGTCTCCGTGTCGGTGCCGAGGCGGATCGCCTGGCGGACCTCGAGGTCCTTCAGCGCCGCGTTGCCGGTGCCGTAGGGCACGTTCTCGCGGGTCTGCTGGCCCAGGTTGATGCTGATCGAGTGATAGCGGCGGCCGATCCCGGAATGGGTCGTGATGCCCTCGACGCCGTCGAGCGCCTCGAACTGCGTCGGGGTGAGACCCGAGACGAGGTCGACGTCACCGGCCTTCAGAGCCTGCACCTGGGCGTCCGAGTTCGTGTAGTACACGTACTGGATCGCGTCGATCTTGGGGGCGCCGCGCCAGAAGTTCTTGTTCGCCTTGAGCACGATCGACTGGTTGGCCGAGTAGCTGTCCAGGACGAAGGGGCCGGAGCCGACCACCTCGGAGTCGTTCGCGAACGTGGTCGGGTCGTCGACCGCCTCCCAGATGTGCTGCGGGACGATCGGGATCTCGGAGCCGGGGTTGGGTGCCTGCGGCGTCTTGAGCGAGATCACCACGGTCTTGTCGTCGGGGGTCTCGACCGAGTCGAAGTTGGAGACGAGGTTGCCGTTCGCGGTTCCGAGGGCCGGCACGGTCATCATCTGGTCGTAGGTGTACTTCACGTCGGCCGAGGTGATCGGCTCGCCGTCCGACCAGGTGAGATCGTCCTGCAGGGTGAAGGTCCAGGTCTGGCCGCCGTCGCTGGCCTCCCAGGAGTCGGCGAGGCCCTTGGTGGGGGAGCCGTCCTCGGCGTCGTTCTGCACGAGGGACTCGTACACGTAGCGGATGATGTTCGTCGGCGTCAGGTAGATCGAGATGAACGGGTTGAACGTGTCGACGAAGCCGGACGTCGCGATGCGCAACGTGGTCTCGGAGGCGGGGGATTCGGTCGCGGCACTCACCGACTGCGCCTGAGCGGCACCGGCGGGAGCAGCGATGAGGAGCGCGGAGGCGATCGCAGCGGCGGTCAGACTTCGTGCTGTTCTGGAGCGGGGGGCAAGACGCATAGAAGAAGTCCCTTCGGGCACCGCCCGGATCCACGATGAAGCCGGGTCGGTGGAGACCATGCAAGCGGAAGTCTGCCTCTGGGTCAAGGGATTCGTTGCGTATCGTCGAAGATTTTTCGCAAGTCGGCATCTGGGTGCAGGTTGCTTTCCGGGTGTAACAGCCCGGAAACATGCGGATGCAAGGATGCGCCCCACGCGAAGGGAGTTCGAAGATGCAGTATTTCCGTCCCGAGATCCGGAACGTATCCCTCGGATCAGCGTGATCAGGGCGCAAACGGGAATCGTATCCTCACTCCGCGGGAAGGGTGAGCACGGCACGCAGGAGTGCGATGCGCTCGCCGAGGGAGGAGCGCAGGAAGTGCTCGTCCTCCGCATGCGCTCCGCCGCCGCGGGGTCCGAATCCGTCGACCGTCGGCAGCCCGAGGGCGCCCAGCAGATTGGTGTCGCCCGCGCCGGCCGCCGGCCGCGCCTCGATGCGCTGTCCGATGCCCGCGGCAGACCGTTCGATCGCCGCCACCAGCGCGGCGTCCTGCGCGGAGGCGACCCAGGCAGGGCGGGAGCTCAGGGTCTCGACGACGATCTCGGCACCGGTGCGGACGGGCGGCAGTGCGGCGAGTGCCCGCATCACCCGCTCCTCGGTGACCGGATCGGTGAAGCGGAGACCGATCTCCGCCTGTGCCCGTGCGGGGATCACGTTGGCGCGGGCGCCACCGGAGATCGTCCCCACATTGCAGAGCACGGGTCCCGGCAAGGCGGGATCCGCGACGATCTCCCGCACCCGCATCAACTGATCGACGAGCTCGTCCACGGCGGAGATGCCGTGCTCGGGGTCGAGGGCGGCGTGTGCGGCGCGCCCGGTGACCGCGATCCTGACGCGTGCGCTCCCGCGCCTGCCGACCTTGAGGGCGCCGTCCGGATGCGGCGACTCGAATCCGATGGCCGCGACGGCTCCGCGTGCGCGTTCGGCGAGCAGGGGACCCGACTCGGGCGAGCCGACCTCCTCGTCGGCGACCAGGACGATGCGCACGGCTCTGCGGCGTTCGCGCGGGAGCGGCTGAAGTCGCCGCAGGGCTTCGAGCATGACCACGATCCCGGCCTTCATGTCGTAGGCGCCGGGGCCGCGCACCACGTCGCCCTCCTGAGACCAGGGCAGCGCGCCGTCGAGGGTGCCCTCCGGCCATACGGTGTCGGTGTGACCGATCAGGAGGTACGGATCGCCGGCTCCGGCGACGTCGATGACGAGATCCGTTCCCGCGGCGGTCGGCTCCTGGCGGACCTCCCCGCCGACGCCTTCGAACCATCCGGTGAGGAGATCGGCGATGCTGCGGCTCGCCACGGCATCGCGGGTGGGCGACTCTCGGGTCACAAGTTCGCGCACGAGTGCGATGATGTCGTCTGAAGGGTGGTCCGCTCCGGGAGCTGCCGGGAAAGTGGTCACAGTTACGAACCGTATCTGCCTCTTGATTGAGGTGCAAGCCGCCGATAACATCGCTCCCAGCTGCATCACTCGTTCGATCTTAGGAAACGTATCGTGCCTCACTCTTCGGTGGCCGCCGACGCGGGCGTCGGTTACGACTGCCGCGAACTGACCCAGTACTCCGAGTTCCGTGAGGCGGCGGCACTCTATGCGCGCGTCTTCGCATACACCGAGCAGGAGTACGCGCTCAACGCCAATCTGCTCACCGCGCTCGCACGTAACGGCGGATCCGCGGTGGGGGCCTTCGCAGACGACGGGGGGCTCATCGGGTTCGCGTACGGCTTCGCGGGCTGCGATGCGAGCGGGACCCACTTCCACTACTCGCAGGCGGCCGCGGTCGATGCCGCGCAGCAGGGCCGCGGGGTCGGTCAGGCGCTCAAGCTCGCCCAACGCGACGTCGCGCTCCGGTGGGGGCAGCAGTCCATGCGCTGGACCTTCGATCCGCTGCTGGCACGGAACGCGCACTTCAACCTCAGCTCGCTCGGTGCGGTCGGCATCGCGTTCGAACGCGACTACTACGCCCGGCCCGACACCGACCGGCTCGTGGTCTCCTGGGATCTGACCGCGACCGCACCCGCACCCCGCGCGCCGCGATCGGGTGTTCCGGCGGGACTGGGCAGGGAGGACTGGGGGCGCGTCGTGCACGTCGGCGACGCCGATTGGATCGCGATCCCCGCGCGTGCGGATGAGCTCGCCCCCGGCGAGCGCCCGGCGCTGCGGCGGCAGCTGGAGAGTGCGATGACGGAGGTGCTCCGGCGAGGTGACGTGCTCGTCGCGGCGTCCCGTGTCGACGAGCACACCGCGGTCTACCGCGCCACATCAGGGAAGGCCATCGCATGAGCGACCAGCAGCACGAGGACCGCGAGCTCGTTTCGCCGCGGGACCGCTTCGGCGAGCGCATCCGGACCAACCTCTCGGCGGAGAGCATCCAGGCGCGCATCATCGAGACCGAGCTGCGCACGCTCGCGCTCACGTTCGAGGAGCTGAGCACGTCGGCCCAGGTGCCGCAGGCCGCGGCGCTGCTGCTGGGCGCCCGACGACGCTACGTCGCGGGTGAGGGGAAGGCGGCGGCCTACGCGCAGCTGCTCAACGCTGACCTGTCCGCGACGCTGTCCAACGTCTTCCTCGTCGACGGGCATGCGCTGCAGCCGCTGACCGTGCTGACGGATGTACGGGCCTCCGACGTGCTCATCGCCTTCTCCCTCCGGCGCTACCGCGAGGAGACCGTGCGGCTCGGGCAGTTGTTCCGGGAGGCCGGCGGGCAGCTCGTGGTGATCACCGACAGCGAGGACGCCCCGCTGGCGCCGCTCGCGACCTCGCTCATCCGGGTGCGCACCGGGTCGGCGTCCTACGCGGACTCGCCCACCCCGGTCGCGGCCGTCTGCCACCTGCTGAGTGCGCTGACGACGGCGAGCGCGAAGGGAGCCCGCCGTCGCCTGGCCGAGCGCGATCGGCTCGTCGCACGACTGGGACTGTACAGTTCGGATCCCTCGCGGCCCGAGGTCGACGAGGAGGCGGAGACGTGAAGATCACCCGCATCCGGTTGTTCGCGGTGCGTCAGGACCTGCGGCACAGCTTCGAGACCAGTTCGCATCGCAAATCGGGCATCGAGCACATCCTCGTCGAGGCCACCGACGAGGAAGGCCGTCGTGGCTGGGGAGAGATCGCCGCGCCCAGCGACCCGTACTTCGGCGCGGAGACGACCACGACGGCGTGGGAGATCGCCACCCGCTACCTCGTGCCGGCCCTCGTCGGTGCCGAGGGTGAGGAACCTGCCGATCTGGAGATGACGTGGGCGCGGGTGCGCGGCAACGAGTTCGCCCGAGCCGGCTTCTCCGGCGCGGTGTGGGACCTCTTCGCCCGCCGCCGGGGGCTCTCCCTCGCGACGGCGCTCGGGGGCACCCGTGACGAGGTCGTGGCAGGAGTCTCGCTCGGCATCGAGCCGTCGATCGACGAGCTCCTGGGCCAGGTGGAGCTGCAGCGCGCCGCAGGATATCCGCGCGTGAAGCTCAAGATCGCCCCCGGGTGGGACGTGGAGCCGGTGCGCGCGGTGCGTGACGCGCACCCCGACCTCGACCTCCACGTCGACGCGAACGGCGCGTATCCCGACGACGACGACGCCGCTGCCGTGTTCACACAGCTCGACGCACTGGGGTTGACCATGATCGAGCAGCCGTTCGCCCCGCGGGAGATGGTGGCGCATGCGACGCTCCAGGCCCGGATCGGAACGGCGGTGTGCCTGGACGAGTCCGTCATCGGGCTCGGCGATCTGCGCACGATGATCAGGCTCTCCGCCGCGCGCATCCTCAACATCAAGGTGTCGCGGATGGGGGGACTCACCGTCGCGAAGGCGGCGCACGACCTCGCCGTCGACGCCGGCATCCCCGTCTGGTGCGGGGGCATGCACGAGTTCGGGATCGGTCGGGCGGCGAACGTCGCGATCTCGGCACTGCCCGGGTTCCTCCTCCCGTCGGACGTCTCCGGTTCCGACAAGTACTACGTCGACGACATCATCGCCCCACCCGTCACCGCGGTGGAGGGCAGGGTGCAGGTTCCTCGCGGAGCGGGCATCGGCCACGACGTCCTCGGGGAGCGGATCGAGCGGGCCGCGTTCCGCACCTGGGATTCCGCCGACACCACCGTCCGCGATCCCGCGCTCACGCACGGGTGAGACGCCCATTCCGGAGAGGACCATCATGCGTGCGCTGCTGCTGTTTCGCCTCGACCTGTCGGGCACGTCCGCCGTCGAGGAGAGCATCCACCCGGTCGACCCGCGTGAGCCGATCGTCAGGGCGACCGACCTCGGCGTCAATCGCGGCGACGGGGTGTTCGAGACCGCCGTGGTCCGCGGCGGCAGGCCGCAAGCACTCGAGGCTCATCTGACGCGCCTCGAACGCTCGGCGGGGCTGATGGAGCTGCCCGCGCCCCGACGCGACCTGTGGCGAGCCGCGGTGCTCCGGGCGGCCGCGGCGGTGTCCCTTCCCGGAGTGCTGGAGGAAGGGGAGATCGCGTCCGTCAAGTTCGTCATGACCCGAGGCGACGAATTCGACCAGGGAGGGCCGACCGGTTGGGTGCTCGGGTTCGCCGGCAGCGACCCCTCCGCCGTCCGTATGCGCGGCGTCCGCGCCGTCGTGCTGGATCGCGGCTACCGGCACGACGTGATGCAGACCACCCCCTGGCTGCTGCAGGGAGCGAAGTCGCTCGCCTATGCGGTGAATCAGGCTGCCCTTCGGGAGGCGGCCCGTCGCGGCGCCGATGACGTGATCTTCGTGAGCGCAGACGGATTCGTGCTCGAGGGCCCGCGCTCGACGCTGATCGCCCGCATCGACGGCGAGCTCGTCACACCACCCGCCGAGCTCGGCGTCCTCCCCGGAACGACCCAGGCCGATGCATTCTCGGGAATCACCGACGTCCCGACGAGGATCGGGGTGCTCATGCGCGACGATCTGGATCGGGCGGATGCGCTGTGGTTGTGCTCCAGCACGCGCGGCGCGGTGCCGGTGGGGCAGCTCGACGGTGCGGAGCGGTTCATCGACCATGACCTGACCGTACGGATGAACGCGGCGCTGGACGCGCGCGAGGACTGAGAGAGGTGCACAGCGGATGCTCGACAGTGTGATCGACGGACACAACGACCTGGCGTGGGCGAGCAGGACCCTGCTCGGGTACGGGGTGGAGGAACTCGCGGACGGCGTGCCGTCGACGCAGACCGACCTTCCCCGGCTCGCGATCGGCGGGGTGGCCGGACAGTTCTGGTCGGTATGGGTCGATCCGGTGCTGCAGGGCGCCGAGCAGGTCGTCGGAACGCTGGAGCAGATCGACTTCGTACACCGTCTGGTCGACGCGCACCCCGAGCGCCTCGCCTTCGCGCGGACCGCAGCGGATGTGCGCCAGGCGATGGCGGAAGGGCGGATCGCCTCGCTCATCGGCATCGAAGGCGGCAGCCAGCTCGGCGGTTCGCTCGCGGTGCTGCGCCAGTACGCCCGTCTGGGGGCGCGGTACATGACGCTCACCTGGTCGCGGACGACCACCTGGGCCGACTCCGCGACCGACGACGCGCATCACGGCGGTCTCAGTGCGTGGGGCCGCGAGGTCGTGCGCGAGATGAACCGCATCGGGGTCCTCGTCGATCTCTCCCACGTGGCCCCGACGACGATGCGTCACGCCCTCGAGGAGACCACCCGCCCCGTGATGGTGAGCCACTCCGGTGCTCTCGCCCTCTGCGATCACCCGCGCAACGTCCCCGACGACGTGCTCGCCGCGATCGGTGCCCAGGGCGGAGTGGTGATGGTCGCTTTCGTACCCACGTTCGTCTCGCAGGCCCGCCGCGACTGGTGGGAGGCCGGAGGCGAGGGCGAGGCGCCGGCCGTGAGCGTCCGCGACGTCGCCGATCACCTCGACCACATCCGACGGGTCGCGGGACCACACGCCGTCGGCATCGGCGCGGACTATGACGGCACCGATGCGATGCCGGACGGGCTCGCCGACGTCTCCGGCTACCCGGTGCTGTTCGCAGAGCTGCGAGCGCGGGGATGGTCGGAGGCCGAACTCGCCGGCCTCGCGCACGAGAACGTGCTCCGGGTCCTGGAGGCCTCCGATCGCGATCACGAGTCCTTCCTGGCAGGGCGGGCCGCACCGCCCGCGACCGCCGCGCTGGTGCCCGCCGTCGATGTGTCGACGCGGGAGGGAGCGCTGTGAGCCCGCGCGTGCTCGTCGTCGTCAACTCCGCGAGCTCCGGACCGCGGCGCCTCGGGGCCTGGCTCGTCGACCGCGGCATCGCGGTCGACGCCGTGGTCGCAGCGGAGGAGGAGCTCCCCGCCACTCTCGACGGCTACGCCGGACTGGTGCTCCTCGGCGGCGGCCTGATGCCGGACGAGGACGACCGTGCGCCCTGGCTCGCGGTCGAGCGCGCGCTCGCCGCCGAGGCCATCGACCACGACCTCCCGACGCTCGGCATCTGCCTGGGCGCGCAGGTGCTCGCGCACGTGGCCGGAGGAGAGGTGAAGGCGAAGACCGGCCCCGTCGAGCGCGGGGCGACGCCCATCCGTCCGACCCCGTCCGGCCGGGAGGACGCGGTGATCGCGACGCTCGGCGACGGTGCCCCGATGATCGAGAACCACCAGGACATGATCACCCGTCTGCCGCCGCGGGCGGTGCTGCTCGCATCCAGCGAAGCCATCGAGATTCAGGCCTTCCGGCTGGGGCGGCACGTCCGCGGCGTGCAGTTCCACCCCGAGGCCTCGGCTGCCGATCTCGCCCGCTGGGACGATGCCGCCTTGCGCGGAGAAGGACGATCCTTGGCGCGCCTGATCGCCGCCGCCGAGGAGGTCGACGCGCACAACACCGAGGTCAGCCGTGCGATCGTCGAGGCGTTCGCGGACGAGATCCTGGTCGGAGGGCGCGGGTGAACGCGGCGGCCGCTCCGCTCGCGACGACGACGGTGGACCGCGCCCTCCGGCGCGGGCTGGACGAGAGGGCGCGTCGGACCGCCCCCGCATCGATCGTCGCCGTGTGCGAGCGCGGGGAGGTGCGGGGTGTCCGCGCCCACGGACATCCGCGCGCCGACGCCGCGACGACGAGTCGGGACACCGTGTTCCGGATCGCATCGATGTCGAAGAGCTTTCTCGCCGCGACGGCACTCGCCCTGCGCGACAGCGGCGCCCTCGATCTCCATGCCCCGATCACCGAGTATCTCCCCGCCGTGCGCGCCAGGCACCGGGGCGCGGATGCCCTGCTCACCGGAGACCTGCTGCTCTCCAACCGGTCGGGGCTCGGCGAGGACAACGCCTGGGTCGACCGCCACCTGGGCGACTCCCGAGCGGAGATCGCTGCGCTGTTCTCCGAGGGGATGCTGCTCTCCGCCGCGCCCGGAACCACGTACCAGTACTCCAATCTCGGGCAGTCGCTGGTCGGCGCGGCGGTCGAGGCCGTCACCGGACGAGCCGTCGAGGACGTGGTGCGGGAGACACTGCTCGAGCCACTGGGACTGACGAGCACCGCCCATTCGGCGGACGGCTACGCGCACGACACCCTGGCCCGCGGCTTCCGCACCTTCGACGACGGCGCGACCTTCCACCCCGAGCCGTATGTGCGCACCGGCGCCCTCGGCTGCATCGGGAGCATGTTCAGCACCGTGGACGACATCGCCACCTGGATGTGGTTCCTCGGTTCGGCCTTCACCGACGACCCGCTCGCGCCGCACGTGCTCGCGCCCTCCTCGCGGATCGAGATGCAGCAGCCGAGGACACCCATCGACGTGCCATCGGGGATGTTCGACGGACGCGACCTCGCCGGTGCCGGCTACGGGTACGGACTCTTCGTGGAGCAGGACCGGCGGTTCGGCCGTATCGTGCAGCACTCCGGGGGCCTTCCGGGCTTCTCCGCCCACATGCGCTGGCATGCGGCGACCGGCATCGGCGCGGTGGCGTTCGGGAACTCGGACGAGTTCGGTGCACGGCGTGTGGCCGGTGCCGCACTGCAGGACGCGCTCGACGGTGCCGACGCGCCGTCGGCCGTGGTGCGGCCGTGGCCGGAGACCGTGACCGCGGCACGGGCGATCGATGACGCCATCCGAGAGGGCCGATCCGCCGCCGAGTATCCGGGCCTGGCCGATCACGTCCTCGAGGATGTGCCGCCGGGCATCCGTGATTCCCGCCTTGCGGCCCACATCGCCACGATCGGCGGCATGCACCCCGTTCAGAAGCCTTTCGCCGAGCGGGTGATCGCATCCGCCACCGAGGCCGAGCTGCGCTGGCGGATCGCCGGGGAGAGGGCGGACCTGCGCGTGCAAGCGCGCCTGGTGGGTGTGCCCCGGCCTCGCGTGCAGAACCTGGATGTCGCCGTCATCGTCCACGGCGAGACGAGGACGAAGGACGAGATCGTCTCGCCCGCTGACCGCCATCGCATCGTGTTCGACGGGGAGTGAGGAGCCCCGGAGCCGCGGGGGCATGCTTTTCGACCCAGTCCAAGAAATCGCCGTAGAATAGACGCATCCCGCCCCGTCCGTTCTGAGGATCGTCATGCCCGCAAAACCCGTGCGCCGTCTCCTGCCCTTCGCTGCGCTCGCCGCCGCCACCGCCCTGGTACTGAGCGCCTGCGCGGCCCCTGCCTCGGAAGGCGAGGGCGAGGGAGAACTCGTCTGGTCCATCGAGGGCGCGAACCTGTCCGCCGGGCACATGGACCCGCAGATCAGCCAGCTCGACGTGTCGGGCATGGTGCAACGGGCGGTGCTCGACTCGCTCGTCTTCCAGGAGACCGACGGCACATTCACGCCGTGGCTGGCGAAGGAGTGGGAGGTCTCGCCGGACAGCACCGAGTACACCTTCACGCTCCGCGACGACGTGACGTTCACCGACGGCGAGCCCTTCGACGCGGCGGCGGTCAAGGCGAACTTCGACCGCATCGTCGACCCCGCGACGGTTTCGGCGCAGGCGGCGAGCATGCTGGGCGCGGCCTTCTACGAGGGCACCGAGGTCATCGACGACCACACGGTGAAGGTCTCCTTCACCCAGCCGTACGCGCCCTTCCTGCAGGCGGCCAGCACGCCCCAGCTCGGGTTCTACTCGCCGGCAGTGCTCGAGGAGTCAGCCGACAAGCTCAAGGCGGGCGGCCCCGGCATCACCGTCGGCACCGGTCCGTTCGTGCTCACGGAGTACACGCCCGACCAGGAGCTCGTCTACACCCGCAACGACGAGTACGCCTGGGGCCCGCACGACACGAAGGCGCCGAAGTTCGAGACGCTCCGCGTCGAGATCCAGCCCGAGGCCTCCGTACGCACGGGCGTGGTGACCAGCGGCGAGGCCGACCTCGCCAGCAACATCCCGCCGAACCTCGCGCAGGACCTCGGCGACGGCGTCACGGTCGACTCGATCGAGTACCCCGGTCTGCCGTACTCGTTGTACCTCAACGAGAAGTACGGCGCCTTCGCCGACGAGAAGGTGCGTCAGGCTTTCGCCCGCGGCATCGACATCGACGCGGCGGTCGAAGAGATCTACTTCGGACAGTTCCCGCGTGCATGGAGCATCCTCGGGTCGACGACCCCGGGCTACGACTCCTCGCTCGAGGGCAGCTGGCCGTTCGACCAGGACGCCGCGAACGCGCTTCTCGACGAAGCCGGATGGACCGAGCGCGACACCGATGGCATCCGCATGAAGGACGGCGAGCGGCTGTCGGTGCGCTGGATCGCCTGGACGCCGGTGCCCGACGACCGCGCGGCGCTCGCCAACGCGATCCAGTCCGACCTCAAGGGGATCGGCTTCGAGGTGAAGCGCGAGGTGCTCGAACCCGGCGCCTACAACGCGCAGTACGAGCCGAAGACGTTCGACCTCACCGACTGGGGTTTCTCGGGCGTCGACCCCGACCTGCTGCGCAGCCACCTGCACACCGACGGCATCCAGAACGCGTCGCAGGTGAGCGATCCCGAGATCGACGCACTGCTGGAGCAGGCCGTGGCCAGCAGCGACCAGGACGAGCGCGACGAGCTCTACGCGCAGCTGCAGCAGTGGAACGCCGAGCACACCGCCATCGTGCCGCTGTACAGCCCGTCGGCGATCACCGCGGTCGGCGAGCGCGTCGAGGGACTGCAGTACGACCTGTACGGTCGACCGCTGTTCTACGATGTGACCGTCGGCTGAACCGCCGGCTGAGCGGAAGGCGGGGGTGGTGAAGGCTGCTCTCGTCCGCGTCGCCGGCCTCGCTGCATCCGTCGTCATCGTCCTGTGGGGCGCCGCCTCCGTCGCGTTCCTCGCGTTCCGGGTGATCCCCGGTGATCCCGTGTCGGTGATGCTCGGCCCCCAGGCGCAGGTCAGCGAGGCGGTGAAAGACGGGATCCGCGCCGACCTCGGGCTGGATCGGCCGCCGCTCGAGCAGTACGTCGGCTTCATCGGGCAGCTGGCCCGCGGAGACTTGGGCGAGTCGTACCAGCTGCGGTTGCCGGTGTCCGAAGTCATCGGACGCCAGCTCGGCGCGACGGTGCAGCTCTCGGCGCTCGCGCTCCTCATCGCCCTGGTGCTGGCGCTCTCCGTCGCGGTGCTGGTGCGCGGCCAGGTGGCTCGTACCATCGCCGCGGGCATCGAACTGGTCGTGCTGTCGTCACCCGTGTTCTGGATCGGGCTCATCCTGCTCAGCGTCTTCGCCTTCGGCCTGGGCTGGTTCCCCGTCTCGGGGGCGCGGAACCCGGCCACTCTCGTGCTGCCGGCGATCACCCTCGCCCTTCCGGTCGCGGCGTTGCTGAGTCAGGTGCTGCGGGACGGCCTGATGCAGGCGGAGCGGATGCCGTTCGCGGAGACCGTGCGTGCCCGCGGTTCCAGTCCCTCGTGGTTCACGGTGCGTCATGGGCTGCGTCACGGCGCGGCCTCCGCCATCACGCTCGCCGCGTACCTCACGGGTTCCGTGCTCGGTGGTGCCGTGCTCGTCGAGACCGTGTTCGCCCGTCCGGGACTCGGCCGTGTCACGCTGGCCGCGATCAGCGACCGGGACCTTCCGGTCATCACCGGCATCATCCTCCTGAGCGCCCTGGTGTTCGTCGTGGTGAACCTCGTGATCGAACTCGTGCATCCCCTCATCGATCCACGCGTCGGAGCGGCCCGAGCCGGAGGTGTCCGATGAAGCGTGCGCAGCGCGTGCTGCTGTGGGCGGCCGTGGCGATGCTCACCCTGATCGTCTTCGCCGCCGTCTTCCCCGGAATGCTCGCGACTCACGATCCGCTGCAGACCGACGTCCGCTCGGCGCTGCTCCCGCCGAGTGCCGAGCATCTCTTCGGCACCGACCAGAGCGGTCGCGACGTTTACTCGCGTGTCGTCTACGGGGCTGGGCGCTCGCTGGGGATCGGGCTTCTCGCCACGGCGGTCGCGCTGGCGGTCGGCCTCGTCATCGGAGCTCTCGCCGGGGTCGCACCCCGAGCGGTGGACACCACCGTGATGCGGGTCAACGACGTGCTGATGGCGTTTCCCGAGTTCCTCGTCGCTCTCGTCGTGGTCGCGGTGCTGGGGCCGGGGCCGGTGAACATCGCGATCGCGGTCACTCTCGCCGCGGTGCCCGTTTACATCCGGCTCGCTCGCGTGCAGACGCAGACCCTGCGGGTCGCCGAGCACGTCGAAGCCGCGCGCATCCTGGGCGTACCGAGGGTGAAGGCGTTCACGCGTCACGTCGTCCCCGGTGTGCTCGGGGCGCTGAGTGTGCTCGCGACGATCGGCATCGGGTCGAGCATCCTGGCCGCGGCGGGCCTGAGCTTCCTCGGTCTCGGCCCGTCCGAGCCGACGCCCGAATGGGGGCTGATGCTCGCCGGAGGACGCAACGTGCTGGGACAGGCATGGTGGATCGCGGTCTTCCCCGGAATCGCCATCACCCTCACCGTCATCTCGGCGACTGTCCTCGGGCGCATCCTGCGGGCACGCGCAGAAGGGCGGACGTCGTGAGTGCGCTGGAGGTGCGGGGACTGCGGATCGCGTTCGGCGCGGACCCGGTCGTCGACGGTGTCGGGTTCGCGGTGGAGCCGGGGGAGTGCGTCGCGATCGTCGGGGAATCCGGAGCGGGCAAGACACTCACCGCGCGCGCACTCCTCGGGCTCACGCCGTCGGATGCGACGGTGACGGTCGACACGCTCACCGTCGACGGAAGGGATGCGGCGACGCTTTCCGAGCGCGGCTGGCGGGGGCTCCGTGGCGCCGGCATCGGCCTCGTCTCGCAGGACGCCCTGGTCTCGCTCGATCCGCTCCGCCGCATCGGTGCGGAAGTGGCGGAGCCGTTGCGCCTGCACGGTATCGTGCGGGGCCGGGCAGCGCTCGCCGCCCGGGTGCGAGAGCTTCTGCGGCGGGTGTGGATGCCGGATGCGGAGCGTCGCTCCCGGCAGTATGCGCACGAGCTCTCGGGCGGACTCCGACAGCGGGCATTGATCGCCTCCGCGATCGCCGCATCTCCTGTCGTCCTCGTGGCTGATGAGCCGACGACGGCGCTGGACGCCACGGTGCAGGCGCGGATCCTCGGCCTGCTGCGCGATATCACGGACGCCGGGACCGCGCTCGTCTTCATCAGCCACGACTTCGCGGCCGTCCGGCGGCTCGCGGACCGGGTGCTGGTCATGAAGGGCGGGCAGGTGGTCGAGTCCGGCCCGGTGTCCGAGGTGCTGGAGAGCCCGCAGCACGAGTACACGCGTCAGCTGATCGCGGCGACGATCCACGAACCCCGAGCGGGGGTGCGGACGGAGTCGGCGCCGGTGCTGGTCGTGGACGGAGTCTCGAAGAGCTTCGACGCGGTGCCGGCGGTCATCGAGGCGTCGTTCACCGTCATGGCGGGCCGGACGCTCGGCGTCGTGGGGGAGTCCGGATCAGGGAAGACGACCTTGGCGCGGATGATCGTCGGTGTCGAGCAGCCGGACGCCGGCTCGCTGCGCTGGATCGGCGAGCCGCGGGTGCAGCTCGTGCACCAGAACCCACTCGGTGCCTTCGACCCCCGATGGACGATCGGGCGCTCCCTGCGCGAGGGGCTCGAGGCCGCGGGCGTGCCCCGGGGCAGACGGGCCGAG
This sequence comes from Microbacterium sp. Cr-K20, assembly GCF_000708325.1. Taxonomy (NCBI): domain Bacteria; kingdom Bacillati; phylum Actinomycetota; class Actinomycetes; order Micrococcales; family Microbacteriaceae; genus Microbacterium; species Microbacterium sp. Cr-K20. The sequence goes on from NZ_JARE01000050.1 coordinate 166,414, forward strand.
CGGGTCGCCGAGCTGCTGGACGAGGTCGGCCTCGCACCCGAACTCGCCGACCGTCGTCCTCGCGCGCTCTCCGGCGGGCAGCGTCAGCGCGCGGCGATCGCCCGTGCGCTCGCCGCCGACCCCGAGGTGCTCGTCCTCGACGAACCCGTGTCGGCGCTCGACCCCTCGGTCCGCGAACGCGTGCTGCAGCTGCTCGCCCGACTGCAGCAAGAACGGAAACTGACGATGATCCTCGTCTCGCACGACCTCGATGTGGTCGGAGCCGTCGCCGACGAGGTGCTCGTCATGCAGGATGGCCGGATCGTGGAGCAGGGCGCGACCGCCGAGGTGTTCGCGGCGCCGCAGCATCCGTTCACGCGAGAGCTGCGGGAGGCGAGCGGTCCCGTCAGTCCTTGATCTGGATGCCCAGGCCCGCCGCGATCACGGGCGCCAGCTGCTGCACCTGGAACGACGAGAGTGTCGTCCCGCGGAGGCTGTTGGCGTCGAGATAGGTCATCGCATCGAGACCGCGCAGATCGACGTCTGTGGCGCGCATGCCCCGCGGGTCGACCTCGTCGCTGGTCGTGGCGGTGAACCGGACGCGGGTGAGGTCGGCCTGCGGCATGTCGATCGTGCGGATCGCGCAGCCGGAGATCTCGAGGTCGGTCACCTTCGCGGCACCGAGGTTGAGGTAGTCGATCCGTACGTCACGCAGCTCGAGTTCCGAGATGCGTGCCTCGCTGAGGTCGAGGGTGCCGATGCGGCCGCCAGCGATCCGCAGTCGTCGCACACCGGTGTCGCGCATCCGCAGTGAAGCGATGCGTGCCCCGGACATCTCGACGTCGACCACCGTCGCGCCCGTGAGGTCGACGGCTTCGGCATCCGCCGACACGGTGCACTGTTCGAGTGTCGCGTAGGCGAGGTCCACCGTTCCGCTGAGCTCGAGGCTCGCGGCGATGATGTCGGCGCTGCGCGCGGGGGATGCGGGCTCGAACTCCCGGGGCAGATCGGGGTCGCTGATGCGGGGCGGTGCGGGGGACTCTGTCGTGCGGGCCATGCTCCGAGGCTATGGCCTGGCACAGACACCGCCCCGGCCCCGGCCTCGGCACGCAGATTCACACCCGAGTCGCACGCTCCGACTTCCTGCCGGGCGCTGCAGGCTGTCGACTCACAGTCGCCCCGGCGGTATCGTGCGGTCCGGACGCGTCGCTGATCTCGGGTTCGGCAGGACGGCAGTGGAAGCTGCGCTCAGAGCCGGAGCCATCACCCGTCCTCGACGTGGATGGCTCGCCTCGCCCACGGCCGACCCGCTCCTGCTGGGCGCAGCCCGACACGGGGTGGTACTCACCTGTCGGACTCAGGCCGGCCGCCTCGGGCTCTGGGTGCATGACCCGAACGGTGTCCCGCACGTCGCCGTCGGGACGAACTCTGCGAGTCGGCGCGACCTCCGAGCCAAAGTGCACTGGGGAGCACCGGTCATCCCGCGTCACCCTGACGCGTTGGTCGATCCGGTAGAGAACGTGCTGGCGCACATCGCCGAGTGCGAACCGTTTGAGCAGGCGCTCGCCACGTGGGAGTCCGCATTGAACAGATCGCTTGTGAAGATCGAGGACCTGAGGGGCCTTCCCTGGAGACCAGCCGCTCGTCGAGTTCTGGCGACCGCCACGCCCTTCTCGGATGCGGGATTGGAGACGTACCTCCGCGAGCGGCTCCGCTGGCTCCGGGTGCCCGTGCGCGCTCAGATCTGGATCGCAGGTCACCGTGTCGACGCTCTGATCGGCAGCCGCCTCGTCATCCAGATCGACGGTGGGCATCATGTCGGTGCACAGCGCAGTGAAGACATCCGGCATGACGCTGTGTTGAAGCTCGGGGGATACCACGTCATCCGAGTCTCGTACTCTCAGATGATGTTCGAGTGGCCAGCAGTGCAGGACCTGATCATGCGCGCCGTCGCGCAGGGGATGCACGAGGCCTGAGTCGCCGAGACGTGCACGGGGCACGGGGCCTGTCGGTATTCGGAGGCGTCGCTCCCTCGGCCTTTCGTCTTTTGTTCGGCCAATCTCCTCGATTTCGACCGCGGGAAGCGCGAAAGGCCGCGGGAAGCGCGAAAGTCCGCGGAAGCGCAGGACGGCGGGAAGCGCGGGAAGCGCAGGGCGGCCCACCGCGCGGGACCCGCGTACACTGGAGGGACGAGCATCGATCCGGCATCACCGGGGAGCTCTCGGAAGAACGGCGCATCCCCCGGGGTGTGCTCAGTAGAACCGAGCGGGGCAGGCCCGTCACAGCCGCAGTGAGAGTGGTCGCGTCGCAAGGCGTGGCACGCGAGGTGGTACCGCGGTCCGTGAGGGTCGTCCTCGCAGGAGCATCCGCCACGACGACCACTGCGAGACACGATGACTTACCCCCGTTCCTCCTTCGGCCCCGCCGCCGATTCCGTCGCGCCCAGCCCCCGCTTCCCGCAGATCGAGGAGGAGGTGCTCGCGTTCTGGAAGGACGACGACACCTTCCGCGCCTCGATCGAGCAGCGTGAGGGATCGCCGGAGTGGGTGTTCTACGACGGCCCGCCGTTCGCGAACGGCCTGCCGCACTACGGCCACCTCCTCACCGGGTACGCCAAGGACGTGTTCCCGCGCTTCCAGACCATGACCGGCCACAAGGTCGACCGGGTCTTCGGCTGGGACACGCACGGACTTCCCGCCGAGCTCGAGGCGATGAAGCAGCTCGGCATCACCGAGAAGGCCGAGATCGAGGAGATGGGCATCGACGTCTTCAACGCGAAGGCGAAGAGCTCCGTGCTCGCCTACACGCACGAGTGGCAGGACTACGTCACCCGCCAGGCGCGCTGGGTCGACTTCGATCGCGGCTACAAGACGCTCGACCTCGGGTACATGGAGAGCGTGCTCTGGGCGTTCAAGACGCTGTACGACAAGGGCCTCGCCTACGAGGGCTACCGCGTGCTGCCGTACTGCTGGCGTGATGAGACCCCGCTCAGCGCCCACGAGCTGCGCATGGACGACGACGTGTACCAGATGCGTCAGGACCCCTCCGTCACGGTGACCTTCCCGTTGACCGGGGCCAAGGCCGAGTCGCTCGGGCTCACGGGAGTGCGCGCCCTCGCCTGGACGACCACGCCCTGGACCCTGCCGACGAACCTCGCGCTCGCCGTGGGACCGGAGATCGAGTACGTCGTGCTGCCGGCCGGTCCCCTCGGCGCGGCCGACGTGCATCAGGTCGCCGGGACCACGGACGCCGCGATCGAGTCGTCCGCGCATCGCTACCTGCTCGCCCGTGAGCTCGTCGGCGGTTACGCGAAGGACCTCGGATACGAGAGTGCGGAGGAGGCGCTCGCCGCGGTCGACGCCACCGTCCGCGGCGCCGAGCTGCAGGACGTCACCTACGACCGTCTGTTCGACTACTACGCCGACACCGAGACGTACGGCACCGAGAACGCCTGGCGCATCCTGGTCGACGACTACGTCACGGTCAGCGACGGCACCGGCATCGTTCACCAGGCCCCGGCCTACGGTGAGGACGACCAGCGGGTCGCGGGCGCGGCCGGTATCCCCACGATCCTGTCTCTCGACGACGGCGGGAAGTTCCTCCCGAACGTCACCGATGTGGCGGGTCAGCTGTGGATGGACGCGAACACGCCGCTGGTGCGCCTGATCCGCGAGAACGGTCGTCTGATCCGTCTGCAGAGCTACGAGCACTCGTACCCGCACTGCTGGCGCTGCAGGAATCCCCTGATCTACAAGGCCGTGTCGAGCTGGTTCATCCGCGTGACGGACATCAAGGACGACATGCTCGCGAACAACGAGCAGATCACCTGGGTGCCGGAGAACGTGAAGCACGGTCAGTTCGGCAAGTGGCTCGAGGGGGCGCGCGACTGGTCGATCAGCCGCAACCGCTATTGGGGTTCGCCGATCCCGATCTGGAAGAGCGACGACCCGGAGTACCCGCGCGTCGACGCCTACGGCTCGCTGGAGGATCTGGAGCGCGACTTCGGCACGCTGCCGCGCAACCCCGAGGGCGAGATCGACCTGCACCGCCCGTACATCGACGACCTGACGCGCCCGAACCCCGACGACCCCACGGGCAAGAGCACGATGCGACGGATCGAAGACGTCTTCGACGTGTGGTTCGACTCGGGTTCGATGCCCTACGCCCAGGTGCACTACCCGTTCGAGAACCAGGAGTGGTTCGACTCGCACGCGCCGGCGGACTTCATCGTCGAGTACATCGGTCAGACCCGCGGCTGGTTCTACGTCATGCACGTGCTGTCGACGGCGTTGTTCGACCGCCCGGCGTTCACCGGTGTCAGCTGCCACGGCATCGTGCTGGGCAGCGACGGGTACAAGATGTCGAAGTCGCTGCGCAACTACCCGGACGTTTCCGAGGTGCTCGATCGCGACGGCTCCGACGCGATGCGCTGGTTCCTGATGTCGAGCTCCGTGCTGCGCGGCGGCAACCTCGCGGTGACCGAAGAGGGCATCCGCTCCGGCGTCCGCGAGTTCCTGCTGCCGCTGTGGAACTCCTGGTACTTCTTCGCCACCTACGCGAACGCGTCCGGTGTCGACGGCTACGAGGCCGAATGGCGCACGGATTCCACGGATGTGCTCGACCGCTACATCCTGGCTCGCCTCGGTGACCTCGTGCGCGAGGTTCGAGCGGACCTGGAAGGGCTCGATTCGACCACGGCATCGGCGCGCCTGCGCGACTTCGCCGAGGTGCTGACGAACTGGTACATCCGTCGCTCGCGCGACCGCTTCTGGGTCGGTGTCACCGAGGACCCGAAGAGCCGCGAGGCTTTCGACACGCTCTACACCGTGCTCGAGACGCTCACCCGCGTCGCGGCACCGCTCGTGCCGCTGATCAGTGAGCGCGTGTGGCAGGGCCTCACCGGCGGGCGCAGTGTGCACCTGACCGACTGGCCGGATGACACGCAGTTCCCGGCCGCCGACGAGATCCGTGACGCGATGGATGCGGTGCGCGAGCTCTCGAGCGTCGGCAACGCTCTGCGCAAGAAGGAGAAGCTGCGCGTGCGCCTCCCGCTGGCACGTCTGACCGTCGTGTCGCCGCTGGCCGGAACGCTGGGGCAGTTCGAGGACATCCTGCGCGAGGAGCTCAACGTCAAGTCGGTCGAGCTCGTCGCCCTGCAGGACACGACCGCCGTCGAATACGGCATCACGCACCGCCTGAGCGTGAATGCGCGTGCCGCGGGTCCGCGCCTCGGCAAGAACGTGCAGACCGTGATCAAGGCCGCCAAGGCGGGGGACTGGTCCGAGGAGGGAGGGGTCGTCACCGCGGGCGGAATCGCCCTGGAGCCCACCGAGTACGACCTCGCGCTGGAGACCACCGGGCGTCCGGACGGCGAGGCGCTGGCGATCGTTCCCTCGGGCGGGTTCGTGCTGCTCGACACGCAGACCACGCTGCAGCTCGAGGCCGAGGGGCTCGCCCGCGACGCGATCCGCGTGGTCCAGGAGGCGCGGAAGAATGCGGGTCTCGACGTCAGCGACCGCATCGTCCTGGCACTGAACGCGTCGCCCGACGACGCCGCCGCGCTGGAGGCCCATGCGGAGCTGATCGCCGCGGAGACCCTCGCGGTCGCCTTCGCCGTGCAGCCGACCGACGACCTCGAGACCCTGGTCGATGAGGTCACGAGCCCCGGCGACGGCGTCTTCCGCTCGGGAGCGCGTGCGCTCGGTGCGACGAAGGCCCCGGTGATCGTGACGATCGATGCGACTGCGGTCGCGAGCGGAAAGGCCGGAGCATGAGCGAGAGGGAACGAGCGGACGCCGTCTACGAGGCGCTGCTGAGCCGTGCGGGGGAGCGCTGGGTGCAGCCGCGCAAGGAGCGCACCGCGCGCATCCTCGCCTTCCTGGACGACCCGCAGCGCACCTACCGCGTGATCCACATCACGGGCACGAACGGCAAGACCTCGACGGCGCGCATGATCGAGAGCCTGCTGCGCGCGCATGACCTGCGCACAGGTCTGTTCACCAGCCCGCACCTGGAGCGTTTCACGGAGCGCATCATGATCGACGGCGAGCCGATCGCCGACGAGGCGATCGCCGACGCGTGGGATGAGATCGAGCCGTTCGTCGACATCGTGGACGCGGAGTTCGAGGCCGCGGGCGATGCGCCGCTGACCTTCTTCGAGCTGCTGACGGTCCTGGCGTTCGTCGCCGTGGCGGATGCGCCGGTGGATGTGCTGGTGCTCGAGGTCGGCATGGGTGGGGAGTGGGACTCCACGAACACGGCCGACGGCGACGTAGCGGTGTTCGCGCCGATCGACATCGACCACGCGGATCGGCTCGGCGACACGATCGCCGAGATCGCGGAGGTCAAGGCGGGCATCATCAAGGAGGGCGCGGCGGTCGTCTCCGCCCAGCAGCCTCCCGAGGCCGCCGAGGTGCTGCGTCGCGTGGCGGCGGAGCGCAACGCGACCATCGCCTTCGAGGGCGAGGAGTTCGGCATCACGGAGCAGAAGCTCGCCGTCGGCGGCCAGCTGCTCACGATCCGCGGACTCGCGGGGGAGTACGCCGAGGAGTACCTGCCGCTGTACGGAGCCCACCAGGGGCACAATGCGGCACTCGCGGTCGCCGCCGTCGAGTCGCTCATCGGCGGGGCGACCCATGCGATCGCGGGCGACATCATCTCCGATGGACTCCAGGGCACGACCTCTCCGGGGCGGCTGCAGCTGCTCGGAATCGCGCCGACCGTGATCGTCGATGCCGCCCACAATCCGCACGGTGCCACGGCTCTCGCCCAGGCGCTGGACGACAGCTTCGACTTCGACGAGTGGGGCCTCGTGCTCGGTGTGCTCGACGACAAGGACGCCGGAGGCATCGTCGGCCGACTCGCTCCCGCCGTCGCGCACGTTTTCGCCACGGCGCCGGACTCGGATCGCGCGAGCGACGCCGACGCGATCGCCGACCTCGTCGAGCAGGCGGGTCAGCGGGCGACCGTGCATCACTCCCTCTCCGACGCTGCCGACGCGGCGCGCGAGTGGGCGGCCGCATCCGATCGCCGCGCCGTCGTGATCGCCGGCTCGGTCGTGCTCGCCGGTGAGGCGATCGCCCTTGCCGAGGAAGAAGACTGGAAGTCGGGGTGGCGCGCGTGAACGCGGATGCCGCTCCCGCACGCGCGCCTCGCCCGCCGAGGACACTCGTGCAGAAGCTCGCGCCCATCGTGCTCGGGTTCGAGGCGATCGTGGTGTTCCTCGTCGGACTCACGATCTTCGGCCTGCGTCAGCTTCCTGCCGGCATCGAGCAGTGGTGGGGGATCGTCGGCGGTGCAGTCCTCGCGATCGCCTGCATCGCGATCGCCGGAATGATCACGAAGCCCTGGGCCCTCACGGCCGGGTGGGTCGTCCAGGCCATCGTCGCGCTGTCGGCGTTCTTCGTTCCGGCCATCCTGCTCGTCGTCCTGATTTTCGGCGGCATGTGGGCGTATGCGACCATCGGAGGGGCCCGACTGGACGCACGACGCCCCGCCGAGCCCACGACCGAGACTCAGACAGAGAGTGAATGACATGGCCACCGAAGAAACCCTCGTCCTCGTCAAGCCCGATGGTGTCGCCCGCGGCCTCACCGGCACGATCCTCGCCCGCATCGAGGCGAAGGGATACGCCCTCGTCGACATCCGCCTCGTGGAGCCCGACCGCGATCTGCTCGCCGAGCACTACGCCGAGCACGAGGGAAAGCCGTTCTACGAGCCGCTGCTCGAGTTCATGCTCTCGGGTCCGTCGGTCGCCATCCGTCTCGCGGGCAACCGCGTGATCGAGGGATTCCGCTCGCTCGCCGGGACCACCGACCCGACGACGGCTGCCCCCGGCACGATCCGCGGCGACTTCGGCCGCGACTGGGGCCTCAAGGTGCAGCAGAACCTCGTGCACGGCTCGGACAGCCCCGAGTCGGCCGCACGTGAGCTCGGCATCTGGTTCGACTGAGCTCCGAGACAGGAAACCCGCCGTCGATCCGAGGATCGGCGGCGGGTTTCCTCATTCCGTGGAGCGGGATCAGAAGATCATGCCGATGACCTCGCCGAGAAGGTCGAGGCCGCGCAGCTGGACGAGCAGGATGATCAACGCGTAGGCGAGGATCGTCGCAAGCGGCACCCAGGGCATCAGCCGGTTCGCGCGCTCCTGCGCCCGCTCGCTGCTCGTGAACGTGCCGTTGCGGGTGAGATGCACCATGGTCGCGAAGAAGGTCGGGATGGTGACCGCCCACGTGGCCATGCACCACGGGCACAACACGCCGAGGTTCGGCGCGTACAGGCTCTGGCTGATGAGCCAGACGACGAAGCCGAACGCGAACGTGATCCCGGCACCGAAAGCCAGCCAGAACCAACGGGGGAAGCGCGCGCCGGCGAGCAGCGCCACGCCGACGACCAGCGGCGCCATCCACAGTGTGAGGCCGATGATCGGGTTCGCGAAGCCGAAGACCTCGCCCTGCCACGAGTTGAGGTTGACGTCGCACTGGATCATCACGCTCACGTAGCAGTTGGACACCGCGTCGGGATTCTCGAGCTTGGCGAGCTTCTCGGTGAGGAGCTGGAAGGCGGCGAACCAGCCCACCACGCTCGCGAAGATCAGCCAGACGGCGTAGACGACGGGGCGGGTGCGCTGCTCGCTCATACTGAGGATTATCCCTGCGATGGCTATGGATGTGGCGAGAACAGGCCGGACAAAAACGCGCTGGTCTCGATGGGATGCCGTGAACGGACCCACTTGGTGCGATAATGGCCTGTGACACGATGAACGGCCTTGCCGCGACACGTGCCGACGCAGACTTCGGGGCCCCATGCCCCACGCGATCAGAGCCATGAGCCGGTCGCACACCGAGTGAGTTCGCGGAACCCGCGGGTACCGCATGAGATTTCACGGAGCACCAGTGCCCCGTGCAGGGAGTAAGCCAGAGATGGCCGATGAGAACAATGACAACAACGTACCTACCCTCGACTTCCCGGCTGACGCCGCGGAGCCGCTGACGGAGCCCACCGCTCCCGACGCCGACGACCCGAAGGGGCCGGCGAACGAGGACGACGCCGCATCGGATGCCGCAGAGGTCGCGGCCGACGCTGCCGCCGATGATGTCGCCGCCGGTTACGCGGCCGCCGAAGACGCAGCCGCCGCTGCGGACGACGCTGCGGCGGGTGCGGCCGCGGATGCCGCTGCCGACGACGAGGCTGCCGCGGTGATCGCTGCTGAGGCTGCTAACGCTTCCGGATCCGAGGTCGAGGCAGACGCTGCGGCGGAGAGCGGCGATGCCGTGGCTCCCTCGGATGCCGACGTCGAGGCGATCGTCGAGGAGAGCGCTGTCCCCGACGCTCCGGCCGAAGGAGCGGCCGTCACTGAGACCGCTGCCGAGGACTCCACCGTCGAGACGCCTGTCGCCGAGACGGCCCCGGCTGCTCCCGAGGCTCCGGCCGTGGTGACCGCCGTGTCGCTCGGTCTGCTTCCCGAGGTCTTCGTGTCGCAGGTCTCCACGCAACTGCACTTCTACGCGCCCGAGATCACCCCGCTGCCTGCACGGCCCGACCGCGGAGAGCGCATCTTCGACCGCATCGCCGAGCGCGAGCAGTCGCAGGACGAGTCGTCGGGTCGTGGCCGCGGTCGTGGCCGTCGCCGTGGCGGATCCGACGGGGACGACCAGCGTGAAGAGCCGCGTCAGCGTCAGCGCGTCGTCGAGTACATCACCGAGCCGAAGGCCATCAAGGGTTCCACCCGGCTCGAGGCGAAGAAGCAGCGTCGCCGCGACGGACGCGACGCGGGTCGCCGCCGTCCGGTCGTCACCGAGGCCGAGTTCCTCGCGCGTCGCGAGTCCGTCGACCGCAAGATGGTCGTGCGCTCGAAGAACGGCCGCACGCAGATCGGCGTCCTCGAGGACGGCGTCCTCGTCGAGCACTACGTCGCCCGCAACCAGGACGCCTCGCTGATCGGCAACGTGTACCTCGGCCGCGTCCAGAACGTGCTGCCGAGCATGGAGGCCGCGTTCGTCGACATCGGCCGTGGCCGCAACGCCGTGCTGTACTCCGGTGAGGTCGACTGGGACGGCGTGGAGACCGGCAACCAGCCGCGGCGCATCGAGCTCGCGCTCAAGCCCGGCGATCGCGTGCTCGTGCAGGTCACCAAGGACCCGGTCGGACACAAGGGCGCCCGCCTCACCAGCCAGATCTCCCTTCCCGGCCGCTACCTGGTCTACGTGCCCGGCGGCTCGATGAACGGCATCAGCCGCAAGCTTCCCGACAACGAGCGCGCGCGACTCAAGCGGATCCTCAAGGAGGTCCTCCCCGAGTCGTCCGGCGTGATCGTGCGCACCGCGGCCGAGGGCGCGACCGAGGACCAGCTCACGCGCGATGTGCAGCGCCTCACCGCGCAGTGGGAGCACGTCCAGAAGCAGGTCGAGAACCAGCAGGCACCTGCCCTCCTGCATGCAGAGCCCGACCTGCTCGTGAAGATCGTCCGCGACGTCTTCAACGAGGACTTCACCAAGATGCTGATCCAGGGTGAGGACGCGCAGCAGACCATCCGCGCCTACCTGGAGAGCGTCGCGCCCGACCTGCTCGAGCGTGTCGAGGCATACGAGGAGGAGGCCGACCCGTTCGACGCGTTCCGCATCACGGAGCAGATCGAGAAGGCCCTCGACCGCAAGGTCTGGCTCCCGTCGGGCGGTTCGCTCGTGATCGACCGTACCGAGGCGATGACCGTCGTCGACGTCAACACCGGAAAGTTCGTCGGCTCCGGCGGAAACCTCGAGGAGACGGTCACCAAGAACAACCTCGAGGCCGCGGAGGAGATCGTCCGCCAGCTGCGACTGCGCGACATCGGCGGCATCATCGTCGTCGACTTCATCGACATGGTGCTCGAGTCCAACCGTGACCTCGTGCTCCGCCGTCTGATCGAATGCCTGAGCCGCGACCGGACGAAGCACCAGGTTGCCGAGGTCACCTCGCTCGGGCTCGTGCAGATGACCCGCAAGAAGCTCGGACTCGGACTCCTCGAGACCTTCAGCGAGGCCTGCGAGGTCTGCGCCGGCCGCGGTGTCATCGTGCACCACGATCCGGTCGTGAAGCACCGCTCCAGCAACAACGGCGGCAGCAGCAACGGCAACGGCCAGAGCAGTCGTCGTCAGCGCGGCGGCAACGGAAACAACGGCGGCAACGGCCAGAGTCAGAACGCGCCTGCGGCTCCGAGCGTGACCCACAGCATCACCGAGGGTGCCAAGTCGGCGCTGGCTCAGATCGCGGCCTCCACCATCGTTCCGGCCGCGGAAGGCGCTGCAGAGGCGGAGACCACCCCGGCAGCGTCCGAGGCGCCGACGGCGGCCGAACGGCCCAAGAAGGCCCGCAAGAAGCGCGGTGGCGATCGTTCGGCACCGAAGTCGCCGGCGGAGCAGCTGCTCGACTCGGTTCTCGACGCCCTTCCGGAGCCGAAGGCTCCGGGTCAGGGCCGAGGTCGCCGTCGGGTGAGCACTGCTGCACTCACCGGCACCCCGGTGTCGGTGAACAACGAGCCGTCAGCGCCGGTCGCGGCCGCGGACTCGGAGTCCTGAGGCGATCAGGCGTCGCACCAGCTCCTTGCCCTTGACCGGGCGGGCGCCGGCGATGACGAGCCGGGGGATCATCTCCTCCGGCACGTCGTAATGGTCGAGGTCGAAGGCGCGCGCCGGCACGTCGTTCGCCTTCGCGAAGGTGTGCAGTTCGTCGAGGCTCTCGTCGCTGACCAGGTGCGCCCACAGGCGTCCGTGGGCGGGCCAGAGGGGGTCGTCGACGAGTACGGTCACCTCGTCAGCCTACGACTGCTCCCGGCGTTGGCGGCCGGGGCGCGACACGCGGGGGAGCGGGAGCGGCTTCGCTTTGCGACACCGACCCACATCCGGTAAAGTAGTCCCTTGGTGCGTATGCCGCGTCGTCCTCGTCGGTCGAAGCGGAGAGTCTTGCGTTCGCGCCCGCCGTTCCACGGTGCATGCAAGCAACAGTCTTCCCGTGAGATCTCGGAGCCGCGAGCTCCCCAACGAAACAGGTATGAAGTGGTTTACGCAGTAGTGCGCGCCGGTGGGCGGCAGGAGAAGGTCGAGGTCGGCACGATCGTTCAGCTCGACCGTGTCAAGGCTGCCCAGGGCGAGAAGATCGAGCTGGCCGCAGTGCTGCTCGTCGACGGCGCCACGGTGACCACCGACGCTGACTCGCTGGCGAAGGTCAAGGTCACGGCTGAGGTCATCGGCAACCTCCGCGGCCCGAAGATCATCATCCAGAAGTACAAGAACAAGACCGGTTACAAGAAGCGCCAGGGCCACCGTCAGGAGCTCACGCGCGTCAAGATCACCGGCATCAAGTAAGCCAGAGGGGACTAGGACATGGCACATAAAAAGGGCGCAAGCTCCACCCGTAACGGTCGTGACTCCAACGCTCAGCGCCTCGGCGTGAAGCGCTTCGGTGGTCAGCAGGTCCTCGCCGGCGAGATCATCGTCCGCCAGCGCGGCACGCACTTCCACCCCGGCGTCAACGTCGGCCGTGGTGGCGACGACACGCTGTTCGCTCTGGCCGCCGGTGCGGTCCAGTTCGGAGCGAAGGGCGGCCGCAAGGTCGTCAACATCGTCGCTGCAGCTGAGTGATCTCAGCACGACACTAGTCATCCGGTTCGGGGCGGGCTTCGGCTCGCCCCGTCCGTGTATCTGCACACCGTCATAAACAGGAACCCAGGGGAACCCGCACATGGTCACGTTCGTCGACACCGTCACACTGCACCTGCGTGCGGGTAAGGGCGGCGGCGGTTGCGTCTCCGTGCACCGCGAGAAGTTCAAGCCCCTCGGCGGCCCCGACGGCGGAAACGGCGGCGACGGCGGCGACATCGTGCTCGTCGCCGACCCGCAGACCGGCACGCTGCTCTCGTACCACCACTCTCCGCACCGTTCCTCGGGCAACGGCGGCCCCGGCATGGGCGACCACCGCTCCGGTTTCCTCGGCGAGACGCTCGAACTCCCGGTGCCGGTGGGCACCGTGGTGAAGAACACCGCGGGCGAGGTCCTGATCGACATGATCATCCCCGGCGAGCGGTTCGTCGTCGCCAAGGGCGGGATGGGCGGGCTCGGCAACGCCGCCCTCGCCACTCCGAAGCGCAAGGCGCCCGGCTTCGCACTTCTGGGTACGCCCGGATACGAGGGCGACGTCGTCCTCGAGCTGAAGACCGTCGCCGACATCGCGCTCGTCGGCTACCCGTCTGCCGGCAAGTCGAGTCTGATCGGCGCGATCTCGGCCGCTCGGCCCAAGATCGCCGACTACCCGTTCACCACCCTGCACCCCAACCTCGGCGTCGTGCAGGTCGGAGACTTCCGCTACACGGTCGCCGACGTGCCCGGCCTCATCGAGGGCGCGAGCGAGGGGCGCGGCCTCGGACTCGAGTTCCTCCGCCATGTCGAGCGCTGCTCCGCCCTGCTGCACGTCCTCGACTGCGCCACCCTCGAGCCCGGGCGCGACCCGATCTCCGACCTCGATGTCATCCTCGCCGAGCTCGGCGCCTACGAGGTGCCCGAGGGGCAGACCCCTCTCCTCGAGCGCCCGCAGTTCGTCGCACTGAACAAGATCGACGTGCCCGAGGCGCGCGACCTCGCCGAACTGGTGCGCCCCGATCTCGAAGCGCGCGGCTTCCGTGTGTTCGAGATCTCCACGGTCTCGCACGAGGGGCTGCGTCCGCTGACGTTCGCGCTGGGCGAGCTCGTCGAGAAGGCCCGCGCCGAAGCCGCGCTGGAGACGCCGCCGGAGCGCGTCGTCATCCGCCCGCGTGGCTCCAAGAAGGGCTTCACCATCCGCGTCGAGGGTGGCACCTACGGCAACGTCTACCGGATCATGGGAGAGAAGCCGGTGCGTTGGGTTCAGCAGACCGACTTCCAGAACGAAGAGGCTGTGGGCTACCTCGCGGATCGCCTCGAGAAGCTCGGCGTCGAGGACGAACTCTTCCGCCTCGGTGCGGTGCAGGGGTCGACCGTCGTGATCGGCGAGGGCGACAGCATCGTCTTCGACTGGGAACCCACGATGACCTCGGCGGCAGAGCTCATGAGCGCTCCCCGTGGTACCGACCCCCGACTGGCGCCCAACTCGCGCCGGACGACGTCGGAGCGCCGCGAGCAGTACTACGAGCGCATGGATGCCAAGGCCGAGGCTCGTGCTGAGGTGGAGACCCAGCGCCTGGCCGCGTACCGCGAGGACGGCGAGTGACCGCACGCACCCGCGCTGATCTGGCGACCGCCTCGCGAATCGTCGTCAAGGTCGGTTCGTCCTCGATCAGCGGCGAGTCGTCGTGGCGCATCCCTGTGATCGTCGAGGCCCTCGCCGCAGCGCACGCACGCGGGGCCGAGGTCGTGCTGGTGTCCTCCGGCGCGATCGCGTCCGGGATCCCGTTCCTGCGTCTGGACTCGCGGCCGAACGACCTCGCCACCCAGCAGGCGGCGGCGGCCGTAGGGCAGAACATCCTCATGTACCGGTACCAGGAGTCGCTTCGCCCGTTCGACATCGTCGCCGGTCAAGTCCTCCTCACCACCGGCGACCTGGAACACCCCACCTCACGCTCGAACGCACGGCGTGCGATGGAGCGACTGCTCGGTCTGCGGACTCTGCCGATCGTCAACGAGAACGACACGGTCGCGACGCAGGAGATCCGGTTCGGAGACAACGATCGTCTGGGCGCCCTGGTCGCGCAGCTGATCGAGGCCGACGCGCTCATCCTCCTGAGCGACATCGAGTCGCTGTACACGAAGCCGCCGACGGATCCGGGTGCGGAGCCGATCGACATCGTCGCCCCCGACGCCGATCTCACCGGGCTCGAATTCGGTGCGACGGTGGTCAACAGCGTCGGCACCGGCGGAGCGGCGACCAAGGTCTCGGCGGCGCGCCTGGCCGCGGCGTCCGGCATCGGCGTGCTCGTCACCAGCGCAGATCTGGTGGACAAGGCGCTCTCCGGCGCCGAAATAGGAACCTGGTTCGAACCCGCCACCTCATAAACTGGACGGATGACCGACCAGACCCCGCAGGCGCGCCTGGAGCGCGCCAAAGAGGCCTCCCGCGCCACCGCGGCCCTGACCAGCGCTGACAAGGCTCGTGTGCTCGAAGCGATCGCGCTGGCGCTCCTGGCGGACGCGCCGCGCATCATCGAGGCGAACGGTCGTGACATCTCGCGCGGTCAGCAAGACGGCATCGGTGAGTCCCTGATCGATCGGCTGCGACTCGACGAGAAGCGGGTCGCGGCTCTGGCTGCCGCCGTCCGGGAGGTCGCCGCTCTCCCGGACCCCGTCGGGCGCGTGGTCGGCGGTCACCGCATGCCCAACGGCGTGGCGCTCGAGCAGGTGCGGGTCCCCTTCGGTGTGGTCGGTGCGATCTACGAAGCCCGGCCCAACGTGACCGTCGACATCGCCGCGCTCGCGTTGCGATCGGGCAACGCCGTGGTGCTGCGCGGTGGCAGCGCCGCCCACGACTCCAACGCCGTGCTCGTGGACATCATGCGCGCGGCGGTCGAGGGCGCCGGACTCACGGCGGAGGCGATCCAGACCGTCGACGACTTCGGCCGCGACGGCGCGAAGGCGCTCATGCACGGTCGCGGCTTCATCGATGTGCTGATCCCGCGGGGGAGTGCGGGCCTCATCGAGACCGTGGTGACGGAGTCGACCGTGCCCGTCATCGAGACCGGGGCGGGCAACGTCCACATCTTCCTCGACGAGACCGCCCCCGACGACTGGGCGCGTGACATCGTCGTGAACGCCAAGGTGCAGCGTCCGAGCGTGTGCAACGCCGTCGAGACGGTCCTCGTGCACCGTCAGGCCGCGCCGCGTCTCGTGCCGCTGGTGGCCAGTGCTCTCGAGAGCGAGGGTGTCGCGATCCACGGCGACGACATGGTCGTGGGGCTCATGTCGAACGTGATCCCCGCCACCGAGGAGGACTGGGAGACCGAGTATCTGAGCCTCGACATCGCGATGAAGGTCGTCGACTCGCTCGACGAGGCCCTCGCGCACATCCGTCGGTACAGCACGGGGCACACCGAGTCGATCATCACGACGGATTCGCGCAATGCCGAGCGGTTCCTCGCCGAGGTGGACTCGGCTGTGGTCATGGTGAACGCGTCCACGCGATTCACCGACGGAGGCGAGTTCGGGTTCGGTGCGGAGGTCGGCATCTCCACCCAGAAGCTGCATGCGCGGGGACCGATGGGGCTCTCCGAGCTGACCAGCACGAAATGGCTTGCGCGTGGGTCGGGGCAGACGCGCGGCTGAGGGCTAGACTGGGGGACGCTGTAACCCCCGCAGGATCCCGAACAGCACGCCACGAAACGGAGCCAGGATGAACCTCGTCGCACAGATCGCGATGGCCGCTGCCGAAACCGAGCACCACGGCAACGTCGCGCTCGAGACGCTGATCTTCGGGGTCATCGCCGCGATCGTGTTCGGCGCGCTCGGCCTCGTGACGTTCTCGTACAAGAACGTCGCCAACCGTCACTCGGCGAAGGCCGAGGCATGGGCTGCGCAGCACGGAAAAGACGGCCACGAGGCGGGACACGGCCACTAGGCCCGCATGAACGACGCTGCGACCACGCGCCCCCCGCGCATCGGCGTGATGGGCGGCACGTTCGACCCCATCCACCATGGCCACCTGGTCGCAGCGAGCGAGGTCGCGAACTCTTTCGGCCTCGACGAGGTCGTCTTCGTGCCGACCGGGCATCCGTGGCAGAAGTCGGGTGTCTCGCCGAGCGAGCATCGCTATCTGATGACCGTGATCGCTACCGCCTCGAACCCGCAGTTCACGGTGAGCCGGGTCGACATCGATCGCGAAGGCCCCACCTACACGATCGACACCCTGCGCGATCTGAAGCGGGATCGACCCGACGCCGAGCTCTTCTTCATCACGGGAGCCGACGCCGTGGCGCAAATTCTCAGTTGGAGGGACCATGATGAGTTGTGGGAGTTGGCCCACTTCGTCGCGGTCTCACGTCCTGGACATGTCCTGAGCACTGACGGCCTCCCGAGCGACAACGTCAGCCAACTCGAGGTGCCGGCGCTGTCGATCTCGTCGACGGACTGCCGCGAACGCGTTCGTGACGATCAGCCGGTCTGGTACCTGGTCCCTGATGGGGTCGTTCAGTACATCGCGAAGCATCACCTGTATCGGAGCAAGGCATGAGTACATCGGATCAGCAAGGGCAGGGTCCGCTGACGCGCAAGCAGTTGCGGGAGATCCGGTTGACGGGATCGACCCCGGTCATCTCCAGCGAGGAGGCCGCCGCGGCGGCCGAGGCGGCTCCCCCCGCGCCCCCGCTGCCCCGTGCCGCGGAACCCGTCCAGATCGAACCGGCACCGGTGCCGGTCGCCGTAACCGACGAAGCGAACGGCGATGCCCCGCTGACCCGTCGCCAGGTTCGCGAGCAGGAGAAGGCCCGCACCGGTTCCGTCTCCGTGATCGGTGCCGAAGAAGCGGAAGCGGTGCCATCCGCCGAGCCCGCCGATGAGGCCGAGGCAGCAGCCGCAGCGCAGGTCGAAGAAGAGGCGCCGCAGCAGGAGGAAGCTCCCCCGGTGGCCGCTGCAGAAGCCCCTGTCGAGCTCGTCTCCGGGGTCCCGGACTTCGCTCGGACCGTCGATGTCGACGATGACGAGGACGACGATGTGGATGACGAGGTCGCCGTCGCCCCCGTCAGCGCAGCAGTCGCGGCCGACACGGTCGGCGACGTCCCGCTCGAGGCCGTCGAGACCCCTGCAGAGGCCGCGGTCGACGAAGACGATGTCGAGGCGGTGCTCGGACTTCCCGTCGAGGGCAGCGACGAGGCTGCCGACGGTGACGTCCTCGCCGACGTGCACGATGCCGACGACGATGAAGACGACGACGTGCGTCCGACCGTCAACTCTTCGTTCGGAGAGGGCCTTCTCGCCGACGCCCCCGAAGCGCACACGCCTTTCCGGCCATCGTTCGACGAGCTGATCGGCGTGGGAGATTCGACGGGGTCACAGCATTCCGCGCCCAACGCGCTGATCTTCACCCCGTCGCCGGGGGAGGGCTCGCTCTCGGGCCCGGTCGCGTCGACCGGAGAGATCCTCGTCACCGGTTCCTACGAGCTGCCGAAGGGCATGGGCTCGCAGGGCCATGCGCTCGGCACCACCGACGGCAAGGACGTCGACGCCGTTCTCATCGATGGCGAGCTGCCGCCGGCATCCTCGCCCACGCCGATCGCCGCGAGTGCGGCCGTCAGCACCATCAAGCCGGCCGGAGAGGTCATCCGACCTCCTGCCCCCGAGAAGGGGAACCGACTGATGGTGACCCTCGCCATCATCGCCGGCGGACTCGCCCTCGCGATCGGCGTCGTTCTCGTCATCGCCTTCACCACGAAAATGATCTGATGCAATCACCTGAAACTGCCGAAGAGATGCTGCGCCTCGCAGCCCAAGCCGCCATCGACAAGGGCGGTGAGGATCTCGTCGCGCTCAACGTCTCCGAGCCGCTGCCGCTCGTCGACATCTTCCTGCTCGTGACGGGAAACAGCGAGCGCAACGTCGCCGCGATCGCGGACGAGATCGAGGACCGCCTGATCGAGTCCGGTCACAAGCGCGTGCGTCGTGAGGGGCGGGCGGAGGCCCGCTGGGTGCTGCTCGACTTCGGCGACCTGATCGTGCACGTCTTCCACCAGGAGGAGCGCGTCTACTACGGGCTCGAGCGCCTCTGGAAGGACTGCCCGATCGTTCCGATCGACGTGGCCGAGCCTGCGGCAGACGCCAGCTGACATGACCACGCACCTGATCACCGGTGCGGGTTCCGGCATCGGGTCGGTTCTCGCCCGCCGGTTGCTGGACCGTGGCGACGCCGTCGTGGCGATGGCTCGGGATGCAGGGCGTGCCAAGCAGATCGCGGAAGACCTTCCCGGGGCATCCGTCATCGTCGGCGACCTCGCGCAGCCGGGGCGACTGTCGTGGGCGCTCTCCAAGCAGCAGCTGCCCGACCGCATCGATTCGCTGGTGCATGTCGCCGGCGTCGTCGACCTCGGCGACGTCGCTGATCTGCCGGCCGCGCTGTGGGAGCAGCAGCTCGCCGTCAACCTCATCGCTCCGGCGGAGCTCACCCGGCTTCTCCTTCCGGTGCTGCGCGTGTCGCAGGGGCAGGTGGTGTTCGTGAACTCCGGCGCCGGCCTGCGCGCCAACGCCGGATGGTCGGCATATGCGGCGTCCAAGCACGGGCTCCGGGCACTCGCCGACGCCCTGCGCGCCGAGGAGGCGCCGCACGGAGTGCGGGTGACCTCGATCTACCCCGGCCGCACGGCGACACCGATGCAAGAGCGCGTGCACCAGCAGGAGGGCCAGGCATACGACGCGGAACGCTACGCCACACCGGAGGCCGTGGTCACGACCATCCTCACGGCGCTCGACCTTCCGCGGGACGCACAGATCACCGACCTGACGGTGCGCCCCGGCCGCTGAGCCGACCCGCATCCTCCGCAGGTGCTGTCAAGGGGCTTCTTCTCGGAGCGCTGAGGGCGCAAGCTCTTCTCGAGAGAGTCCTGGAGGGCCCCCGCATGTCTGAACTCCCCGATCCGCGCTTCATGTTGAATCGCATCACCGCGTCGGAATGGGTCATCAACGACCTTCGATACTCACCCAACGATCCGCGCCATGTGGTCGCGTGCGTCTACGAACTGGCCGAGACCGAGGTCGAGGTGACCTGGCTCCGCGACCTGCCGCTCGCCACCCGCTACGGGACCGCGTTCGAGGTGCTCGAGGACGTCGAGAGGATGCGCGGTTCCAGCCGCGCGACCCGTCCGATCACGATTCCTCACCGCCCGCCTCTGATGGCGACCTGACCGTCTCCACCACGCCGTACAGAAGCGCACCCCCTCGATGCTCGAGGGGGTGCGCTTCTGGGTCCCCTGGGCGTTTCGCTGCGTCGGCCAGTCGTCCGAGCAGCGTCCGATCGGAACAGCGTCCGGTCAGAGCAGCTGCAGATCGGTGATGCAGGTACGGTCGTCCGGCGAAGTGGTCGACAGGGGCACGGTACCCGTGAGGCCCTCGCTCTCGACGGTCAGCGTCGCCTCGATGTCCCGGGGCACCCAGATGCCGATGAAGCCGTTGTCCTCGGTGGGCCGGGTCTCCTCGACGAGTGTCTTGCCGTCTTCAGAGGTGACGCTGACCCGTACTTCGGTATCGGAGAGCTCACCGAGGCACGTCGTAAGGCTGTGGAAGTGGCACTCGTGCGTGCGCTCGCGGAACGGTGCGATCGAGACGTACACCGTATCTCGGGGCATCGGCAGCCGGCTCTCCCGACCGCTTTCGTCGCGGAGCACGAGAGCATCGGGTTGCACCGACGCGAGCAGACGATCCGGTCGGTCCGCGACGGGCATCGCCTCGAGTCGTTCGATCACCTCTCCGACGTCGAGTCCAGCGAGTTCATGCGATGCGAGGATCTCCTGCGCCGCCGCCGGGTCGGCGTCGGGTGTGGGCGCGGTACATCCGGCCAGGGCGACGCCGGCGACGGCGAGTGCGGCGAGCACTGCGGACAGCTTGCGTCGTCGAGGCAATGTGAAAAGGGTGGACGTGTCGTGGTTCATGGCGTGGTCCTTCATACGGAGTGGGGCCGGTGCCGGGCGCACCGACACCGGCCGCCGAACGGGTCAGAGGGCGGTGAGGAGGTCCTTCATCTCCTGGATCTCGTCCGTCTGCGCGTCGATGATCGTCTGGGCGAGTTCGACTGCTTCCGGGTCGCTGCCCTCGTCGACCTGCGCCTGCGCCATCTCGACGGCACCCTCGTGGTGCATGATCATCTGCTCGAGGAAGAGGCGAGAGGCCGCGGTGCCTTCCGCGTCCCGCAGCGCGGTCAGGTCGTCCTCGCTCATCATTCCGTCTCCGTGATCCATCCCACTCGCGTCGCGGTCATCGGAGCTGACGTCCCATTCGTCCAGCCAGCCTTCGAGCTGTTCGATCTCCGGGCCCTGAGCGGCCTTGATCCGCTCTGCGAGCTCGGTCACCGCGGGATCGATCCCGCTCGCTGCGAGCACGATGTCGCTCATCTCGATCGCCTGCTCGTGGTGGACGATCATCATCGAGGCGAACATGACGTCGGCATCACCGACGCCCGCGGACGGCGACGAGCCGTGATCCATGCCAGGCATGGATCCGTCATCGGTGCCGGTCGTACAGCCGGACATGAGCAGGACGGCAGACAGGGCGAGTGCGGTTGTGGCCGCAGCACGAATCTTCATGGGTGTTCTCCAATAGGCATAGTCGTGGCGCACACGCCGGGCGGCGGCGCGCGAGTGTGTGAGAGGTGTGGAGCCGTGCGCGAGAGCGCGGGCTCGACAGCCGCTCAGGTGCGACTGATGCAGAGAACGTGAAGCGAGGGGGCGCGGGGGAGGACCCGTGCCGTGAGGATCTCGATGAGGGGGGACCGGAACAGAGTGCCCGACCAGCTGCGGAGAACTCCGGGCGCGATGAGGAGGACGAGCACGAGCAGAAGGGCGAGCATGCACATCATCGCCGCCCCGGTGTGATCATCGCTGCTGCAACCCGCGCAGGACATATCGGCCGCGCCTGCGGGGCTCCCGGTTGGATGCGCCTGAGCTGTGCCGTGGTGCGCCGAGGAGGACTCGACAGCGGTCAGCGTCAGTGCAGCCGGTGCATCGGCCGCTGCGGTCCCGTGCGGATTCAGAGTGTGCATGCCCAGCAGCCCGATGATGACCGCGGCGACGAGCAGCACACCCGACAGCACACCCCGGAAGATGCTCGATGAGCTCCTTCCGAACCGCGTCGCCGCCACCGGTGCCATGGAGTAAGTCTAAGCGGGGTGGTGCGGCTCGGGCCCGCTCAGACCCCGGTGGCGTCTGCGTCCTCGTCCGCTCCCGCGGCGACGCGATCGGCCTCGGCGCTGTCGACGAGAGCGTCATCGACATCCGGATCGAGGACGCGCTCACCGTCGACGTCCCTGGTGGGCACGTCGGCCGCATCGTCATCGTGGGGGACGGGAGGGACCGGAGGAATGATGGGGTTCGACATGATCGCATCCTTTCGTCGAGGTGCGTTCACGCTAGATCCTGGAGCGTGCGGAATGAACCGGGTTGACGCTCATGAAGTCGCACGCTAGCCACGGCGCCGGGAATCAGGGCTCGAGATACGCGGCGAGATTCGCCAGCGACGATGTCAGTCCTTGCGCGTGGTCGCGGGCGCGGACGCCCTCGGGCACGTCGCGGGCCGTCAGCTCGACCTCCGTCCCCTCCGCCACGCTGCGGACACGCCACTCCATCCGCATAGTGCCGTGGAACGTCGGGTCGTCGGAGTCGAAGTCGACCTCCTGCACGATGAGCTCGCCCGGCACGATCCGCGCGACGCGTACCTCGGAGGCGTCCGAGTCGGCCGAGGTCTTGCCCGGCGAGTCGGTGGGGTCGTCATACGTGAGAACCAGTCGATACGAGCCGCCTTCACGCATGTCGAAGCGTTCGAACCGCCCGTGCATCCCGTGGGGAGGCAGCCAGGTGAGCAGCGCTTCGCGGCTGGTCAAGGCAGCGAACGTCTCGTCGCGGCCGACGTGGACGAGGAGACTGGCGCGATCGGTTCTGCTCATATCGTCAGCCTATGACGGCGACGTTCCCCGCCGCTCCCGGTGATCATCGCAGCTTCGAAAGGCCCCGGAAAACAAGAAAACCCGCGATCTCTCGCGGGTTTCGTTGTGGACCTGAGGGGACTCGAACCCCTGACCCCCTGCATGCCATGCAGGTGCGCTACCAGCTGCGCCACAGGCCCAGATGCCGCTCCGTAGAAGCCGGAGCAACTTGAAAAGAGTACTACACGAATCCGCGCGAGCACCAATCGGCGGCAGCCGCCCGGGAGTGTCGTCACCGGGCTGGAACAACCGGGAGTGGCGGGGCGTTCTGTTCTTCGTGAGCATCCTCGACAGTCTGGTGATCGGCGCAGGGCAGGCCGGCCTCTCGGCGTCCTTCCACCTGTCGCGGCTCGGCATCTCGCACGTCGTCCTCGACGCGGATGAGCGACCTGGAGGCGCCTGGCAGCATCGCTGGGACGCCCTGACGATGCGCGACGTGCACGGTGTCGCCGAGTTGCCCGGCGACACGCCGCCGCCGCGTGACGGAGCCCGTGCCAACGTGGCCGTCCCCGACTACTTCGCGGCATACGAGCGCACGCATGCACTCCCGGTGCTCCGACCGGTGCACGTGGAACGCGTCGAGGACGAAGACGGACTCCTGATCGTGCGAGCGAGGGAGGGGGAGTGGACGACCCGCACGCTGGTGAACGCGACGGGGACGTGGTCGCATCCGTTCCTCCCGCACTACCCCGGGATGGAGACCTTCGTCGGGGAGCAGCTGCACACGGTCGACTATCCCGGCCCCGAGCACTTCCTCGGCAAGCGGGTACTCGTGGTGGGCGGTGGGGCGTCCGCGGTGCAGTTCCTCGGCGCCCTCGCCCCGATCACCGACACGCTCTGGGTCACCCGTCGGGAACCCGTGTGGCGGAACGACGACTTCACGCCCGAAGCCGGTGCGGCCGCGGTCGCTCTGGTCGAGCAGCGCGTCGCCGCAGGACTCCCTCCCGAGAGCGTGGTCAGCGTCACCGGACTCATGCTGCGCCCGCAGGAACGCGAAGCCGAGCGTCTGGGCGCCTATGCCGCACGTCGCCCGATGTTCGAGCGCATCGAGCCCGACGGCGTGCGCTGGGCCGACGGCAGCTTCGAGCACGTCGACGTCATCCTCTGGGCCACGGGTTTCCGTCCGGCCATCAGCCACCTGGCGCCCCTGCACTTGCGCAGCGCGGCCGGCGGCATCCAGCTCGACCGGAACGGCCGCGGCACGACCGCGGTCGCCGACCCGCGGGTGCAGCTGGTCGGTTACGGGCCGTCGGCGAGCACGATCGGCGCCAATCGTGCCGGGCGTTCGGCGGCGAAAGGTGTGCAGCGCGCGCTGCGGTCCGCCGGGGCGAGCGTCACCAGCGGTTGAGCACCTCTTCGGCGAAGCCCTCGATGCCGTCGACGCGCACCGGCGTACCCGTGTCGTCGTGCACCCAACCCGACCAGACGCCGAACAGCTGATCGGTCCGACTCGCGATGACCAGCGCATTCGTACGTGACATCTTGTCGTAGAACGGTGTGAACGTGAGGTCGGTGGTCGCACCGTGCACCTGCCAGGGGCGCATGAACTGCTCGGGGTCGTAGTCCCACACGAGTTCCTCGCTGATCTTCGACAGGCGCCCGTCGACGAGCAGGGCGTTCTCGGTGGCCCCGGAGCCATCCGTCCACTTCGCGCCGAGCTGCAACCCGATCGTGCGGCCGTCGACGATGCCGCTACCGGCGGCCCAGTTCCACCGCACCTGATACGGCCAGCGCCCGCGTCCGTGGTCGAGCACCGCCCAGCTGCCCACCGGCACGTCGTGGGCGGTGCCGTCGATGGCGATGCTGCCGGTCGTCGGCCGCGCCACATCCTTCACGGTGTACTGGAACCGGCGGATGTCGTCCCCCCGACGCCAGGGCACGACCACGCCGAGTGACTCGTGCTCGGGCGGCCTGGCGGCGAGCAGGTCGAACGACACGCGAGGAGCGGTGCCGCGCAGACGCGTGCCGTCGAACACCTCGTCGACGTCGAGCGTGATGCGGCGGGTCCGGGCCCGCACCGGGCCGTCCCCGAGCGATGGCGGCAGCGTCGCGGAGCGCGCTCCGGGGGAGATCACGGTCGATCCGATGTCCTCGCCGGTCGCCCGGTCGAGTACCCAGACCTCGTGCAGCGCCAGGTAGTCGACGCACGACACGGTGAACGCGATGATGTGCGACGGCGTCATCACGTTCCAGTACTCCCAGCGCTTGTTGCGCCCCCAGCGGCCTCGACCGGGGATGCCGGATGTGTCGTGCAGAGGCGTTCGAGACCAGCCGAGCGCATCGCGGTTCAGTGCCCCGTCGGGAGTCGTGAGCGAGACGGGCGCGGTGATCTCGCGCTCGATCAGCGGTGTGGGCATCGTCGTCCTGCTGTCGGGAGGGATACCGTTCGGGTCGGCATCGTTGACCCGAGTGTAGAGGACCCGGTGCCGCCGTACGAGGGACCCGGCACACGGAACCGTGTTCGGGCGGAGACCGGCGCCTGGCTACGCTGAACAGCATGCTCCGCATCGTGTTCCTCGTCGTCTGGCTGCTGCTCTCCGCCTGGCTCGTCATCTGGGTCGGCG
This sequence comes from Microbacterium sp. Cr-K20, assembly GCF_000708325.1. Lineage (NCBI taxonomy): Bacteria > Bacillati > Actinomycetota > Actinomycetes > Micrococcales > Microbacteriaceae > Microbacterium > Microbacterium sp. Cr-K20. The sequence continues at coordinate 191,571 of NZ_JARE01000050.1, forward strand.
AAGGGCTGTTCGGCGTGGATCAGCGTCATTCGATCCTCCCGTTCGCCGGTGAGGACACCCTCGGCGGCCCGATCATCATCGGCGTCGCGTGGGGCCTGCTGCTGACGTTCGGCGGGATGCTGTCGGGCCTGGCGCGTCGCAGGACCCCGCGCGGTGAGGCGCAGATCGGGGTCGGCACGATCGTCGAGGTCACCCGCACCGGGATGACGGTCAACGATGTGCCGCAGTACGACCTCTTCATCCGCGTGAACCCGGGTGCGGCCGATGACTTCATAGGGCAGCTCCGTACGCTCGTGCAGCCCACGGATCTCGCGACGCTCCAGGTGGGGCTTCCGGTCCCGGTGCGCTACAGCGTGACCGACCAGGACACGGTCGAGCTCGCGGACCTCAGCGACCCCGCTGTGCGCGACGCGATGCTGCAGTGGCGCATCGACCGAGGCTTGATCGACCCCCGCCAGGTACGGGCGCGCACCAGCGGGACGCAGGTGCCCGCGTCGGTGCTCGAGGTGCGGCCGACGGGCCGACGTCGCGAGGGGCAGAGCGAACTCGCGCTGCGCGTGCTCATGGCACCCGAAGGGGCGGCGACGTGGGAGGCCGACACGACCGTGTTCGTCTACCCCCAGGCGATCCCGCATCTCCAGGTGGGAGCTCCCGTATGGGCGTTCTACCGCCGGGAGGACCCGCAGACCGTCGCGGTGACCATCGAGAAGGAGACGGCACGATGAACCCGATGGACACCCTCGTCTGGCTGGTGAACTTCCCGGCCTCTCACGGATACGCCATGGTCTTCATCGCGGGGTTCTCGACCCTCGGGCTGTTCGCGCTGTCGGCGCGGGGTGCGGTTCCGGGTGAGGCGCTGCGGAGCATCCGGGAGCGGGAGGGCCTCCTGCACCCCACGGAGCACCCGCGAGGTCGGGTCTGGGCCGGCGTCGTCCGTATCGGTGCCCGCGTGCTGGCGCTGGTCATGGTCGGATCGCTCGTGATCGGGATCCTCAGTCTCACCGGAGTGCCCGTGACCCGGGCCTACATCTACGACAACGGCCGCCCGACCACCGGCACACTGGAGGGGGACTGGGTGACCTTCACGACCGCCGAGGGCGTCGAGTACACGCTGGAGAGCAACTTCTTCACGCCCGCCGTGTACCCGGACCGCGACGTCTACCTGACGAGCGGCGAGCCGGTGGTCGTCCGCTACCTGCCGAGCCATCCGCAGGCGTTCGTGATCGACAGCGACCAGACCCCGCGCTGAGGTCGGAGGGGGCGCGTAGGGTGAGGGTATGTCGCGCATCATCGTCTTCGGCGGCCACGGCCGCATCGCCCTTCTGCTCGCGCCACTGCTCGTCGCTCGCGGTGATGAGGTCACCGGCGTGATCCGCAACCCGGAGCACGCCTCCGATGTCGAAGCGACGGGGGCCGAGGCCCTCGTCGCGGATATCGAGAATCTCGACGTGGACGAGCTCGCCGAGATCATCCGCGGGCACGACGCGGTCGTGTGGTCGGCCGGTGCCGGTGGCGGATCACCGGAGCGCACGTACGCGGTGGATCGTGACGCCGCTCAGCGATCGATGGATGCGGCCGAGCGGGCGGGCGTCCGCCGCTACGTGATGGTGTCGTGGCTCGGATCCACGGCCGATCACGGTGTCCCGGAGGGCGACTCCTTCTTCCCGTACGCGGATGCGAAGTGGGCGGCCGACGAGCATCTGCGCGGCAGCGGGTTGGAAGGCACGATCCTCGCTCCCGGCACGCTCACGTTCGACGAGCCGACCGCGCGGATCCAGATCGACCCAGCGGGCAGCGGAGCCGTGTCGCGGGCAGACGTCGCCGGGGTCATCGCCGCATCGCTCCACGGACCGTGCACCATCGGCCGCACGATCCGTTTCGGCAACGGCGACGCCGCCACGGCGGTGCCGATCACCGAGGCGCTCGGCTGCTGACGCGTCCACACCGCACCGGACCCGTCATGTCCCGATACCGTCGCTGGGCCGCAGGAGCGCTGGCGGTCGTCGCGACGGCGGCACTGTGCGCCTCACCGGCAGCGGTCGCTTCGACCGCCCCGTCGACGGCTGCCTCCCGCACCTCCGCCGCGGTCTCCCCGGTCGCGGAGCCAACCGGCCCGGCCGCGCATGCGACCGCTCTCGTCAAGGAGATGTCGGTGGCCGAGCAGGCCTCCGCCGTGGTCATGGGGCACGTGTCGGGAACGGATCCCGCCGCCCTCCGGGCATACATGAGCTCCGGTCTCGGCGGGTTCATCCTCATGGGGGCGAACATCCCTGCCTCGGAGTCCGAGCTGCAGGCTCTCACCGCCGCGATGACGATCGATCCCGCGTTGCCTCCGCTGATCGCGGTCGACCAGGAGGGCGGGATCGTCTCGCGTCTGCACGGCGACGACTACGCGGCCTCCACCACGCTGAAGCGGCTCCCGGTGGACGCCACCTCGGCGGCGTTCACGGCTCGAGGGTCGCTGGTGGCCCGCGCGGGGATCACGGTGAACTTCGGCACCGTGGCCGACTTCACGGCCGACTCGGGAACCTTCATCTACGGTCGCGCGCTCGGCACCGATCCCGCGAGCGCCGCGGATCGAGTGTCGGCCGCCACCACCGCGCAGGAGCAGTTCGTCGCTTCGACGCTCAAGCACTTCCCCGGACACGGCGCAGCCCCCGGAGACTCGCATTCCGCGATCCCGAGCACGAGCATGGGGCTCGACGAATGGCGCAGTACGGAGGCTGTCCCGTTCGCGGCGGGCGTCGATGCCGGAGCATCTCTCCTCATGTACGGGCATCTCGCCTACACGGCCGTGGACGCCCTGCCCGCCTCCCTCTCGGCGAAGTGGCACGAGATCGCCAGGGAGGAACTCGGCTTCGAGGGGGTGGCGGTGACCGACGACCTCGGGATGCTGCTGTCATCGGGGAATCCCGCCTACGCGGATCCCGTCGCCAACGGTGTCGCCGCGATCGCCGCCGGCAACGACCTGGTGCTGATGATCGCGGGCTCCGATGCGCAGACCGCGGGCAAGATGGTGGCCGGGATCGCGGCGGCGGTCGAAGCCGGCACTCTGCCGAAGGAGCGGCTCGAAGAAGCGGCGACGCGGGTGCTCACGTTGCGAACCCAACTGTCCGCGGCGTCGGCGCGATGGACACTCTGCGCCGACTGCGAACAGGCGGAGTGACGCTCAGGCCGCTTCTCGTGTGCCGTCGCCGAGCCACGCGTCCAGCAGAGCCCTGCGCAGCGCGGTGCCGCGTTCGGCGAAGACGCGCTGCCGGCGCACATAGTCCGCCTTGCCCTCCGGCGTCTCGATGCGGACGGGGGTGACATCCCACGCCGAGAGATCGTACGGCGCGGCCTCCATGTCCAGCAGCCGGATGTCACGCGCCAGCTCGAACGAGTCGAGGAGGAGTTCGCCGGGGATGAGGGGCCCGAGCTTCGTCGCCCACTTGTAGAGGTCCATCCCCGCGTGCAGACACCCCGGTTGCTCGAACAGCGGCTGGTCCTCGCGGCTCAGGGGCGTGCGATTGCGGGGGACCGCCTCCGGGGTGAAGAACCGGAACGCGTCGAAGTGCGTGCAGCGCAGGTCATGACTCTCGACGACCGCATCCGTGCCCGCCCGTCCCAGACGCAGCGGCACCGCGTGACGGTGCTCGTCCGCCTGATACACCATCGCCCACTCGTGCAGGCCGAAGCAGCCGAACTGGCCGGGGCGTGACGCCGTGCGGCGCAGCATCCGCTCCACGAGCGCGGCGAGGTCCGCCTTCTCCTGCGCGAAGGATCGGGGGTCGGGCACGACACCGCCCTCGGTCTCGCCCGGCGAATACCAGCGCCACGAGAGACGTTCGGGCGCATCCTGCAGCTCGACGCCCGCTCCCGGGTGCCAGCGCCGAAGCTGTGCCGGCTTGTAGGAGTAGTACGTGAACAAGAAGTCCCACACGGGGTGCTTCTCGGAGCGGGAGGAGCGCTCGCGATGCGCGGCGGTCAGCGCGTCGGCGCGCTCGTGATGCGACTGCTCACGGGTGAGCCATTCTTCGCGGGGGAGCGCCCTCTCGATCAGCGTGTGCATGTGTGCTGTGGTCTCGTCAGTGCAGGATGCCGGCTTCACCGAGCAGGTCGCGAAGCCCGGCGCCGTCTTCGGCACTCACCCACGGTGCCACGTCTTCGGAATGCGGCTCTCGGCCGGCACGACCGCCGGCGAGCACGGCTTCTGCGGGCAGCAGGCGCCGGATGGCGACCCCGGCGACCGAATCGGGATGCTCGTCCATGAACTGCGAGTAGATGGATTCGTCGTGCTGGCCGTCATCGCCGATCAGCAACCACTTCACGTCGGGGAATTCCGCCGCGAGCCGGCGCAGGTTGGTGAGCTTGTGCTCACGCCCGCTGCGGAACCAGCGCTCATGCGTGGGGCCCCAGTCCGTCAACAGCATCGACCCCGCCGGGAAGAGGTGGCGACCGAGGAAGCGCCAGAGGGTCGGCGCGACGTTCCACGCACCGGTCGACAAGTACACCATCGGTGCTCCGGGGTGCTGTCGCAGCAGCTGGTCGAGCAGCACGGCCATTCCGGGCACGGGGAGGCGGGCATGCTCATCGAGCACGAAGGAGTTCCAGAAGGCGATGAACGGACGCGGCAGGGCCGTGACCATCACGGTGTCGTCGACATCGGACACGACGCCGAACGTGGTGTCCTTGGCGACGATGAAGGCGCCGGCTTCGACGGGCTCCTGCCCCTCGACCGAGATCATGAAGTTCTGCCAGCCGGGCTCCAGGTCGACGGGGATCTTCGCATCGACCACGCCACCGCGATCGGCGACCAGCTGATGCGTCGTCTCGCCGACATGCACGGTCACGGTCGCGTACCCGACCGGGATCCCGACGAAGCTGCGCCAGCCGCGCACGCTCGCCGGCTCGCCGTCGCGGGTGCGACGCTGCGGGGGCACGATCAGCACTCGACCCACGACCCGCACCCAGCCCGGACCGCCGTAGCCGGGGAACGGGAGGATCGTGGCGACACGGCCACGACGGCGCGCACGACCTTCACGCCAGACATGGAGGCGATGCTCGAGTCGGGCGAACCAGTGGATCCGGGGGGCTGGGGGAGCCGATGCCATTGACTCAGTCTTTCACGTCGGAGTCGACTGCCGACTCCGGGGCCTCCTGATGGCGGGCTTCGAGCCGCTGCAGCAGCTTCTTGCCGAGGAACGCGAGGAGCAGGAACAGCGCGATGACGCCGACGAAGATGTAGCCCGCGAAGTGCACGCGATCGACGAGTTCGCGGAAGCTGCCGGCCGCGAGGGAGGTCACGCTCACGTACGCGGTCGCCCAGAGCACGCACGCCGGAGCGGTCCAGGCCAGGAACTTGCGATACGGGTACTCGCTCATGCCGACGGTGAGAGGCACGAGGGAGTGCAGCACCGGGAGGAACCGGGACAGGAAGATCGCGATGCCGCCGCGGCGTTCGAGATAGTTCTCTGCGCGGACCCAGTTGTGCTCGCCGATCCTGCGGCCGAGCCACGACACGCGGATGTGCGGGCCGAGCCAGCGTCCGAGCCAGAATCCGATGCTCTCGCCGATCAGCGCGCCGATCACGACGGCGACGCCCATCGCGATGCCCTCCCACACGGTGGCGACGCCCATCGAGGCGATGATGACGATGGTGTCCCCGGGGACGATGAGGCCGATCAGGATGCTGGTCTCCAGCATGACGGCGAGCCCCGCGACCAGTGTGCGCGTGATCGGATCGATCGACTGCACGGTGTCGAGGAGCCAGAGCAGGAGGTCGTCCACGTCATGAGAATACGGGAGCGACCCGGTCCTAGGCTGGAAAGGTGCCCGAACAGCTGACCGCTCGCCCCCTCCCGTCCTGGGTGGAGCCGTGGGCCGTGTTCCGGATGCTCGAAGCGCGCGTCGCCGATGTCTTCTGGCTCGACGCCGGCGCGGATGCCACAGAGGGCTGGAGCTTCGTCGGCACGGGGGAGCGGTCGTCCCTGCCGCGGGATGTGGCACTGGATGCGGCGCCGAGGGATCCCACCCTTCCGCCCTTCTCCGGTGGGTGGGTCGGCTGGCTCGACTACGAGTCCGGCGCCGCGGCCGCCGGTTCGCCGGTGAGCGGACCCGTCGACGAGCCGGGCGGCTCCTGGCTGCGCGCCACACATGTCGTCGCGTTCGATCATGCCGCGCGGCGCGCCTGGGTGCTCAGCGCCGACGACGAGCTCCCCTCGTGGACGACGGAGGTCTCCGTCGTCCCGCAGCCGGCGGACGACGCGGTCCCCCTGAAGGTCCCCGACGGTGCGCGTCGCGTCGCCGAAGCGCGCCACGATCCGCACGAGTACGCCGCGCTCATCGAACGCTGCCGCGACCTGATCCGCGCCGGCATCGCGTACCAGCTGTGCCTGACGACGCGGTTCACGGTGGCCGGGGCGCATGATGGCGTCGAGGTCTACCGTCGCCTGCGCGCTGCGACGCCCGCGCACCACGGCGGCTTCGTCCGCATCGGCGGCCGTACCCTGCTGAGCGCCAGCCCCGAGCAGTTCCTCCACGCCGAGGGGGGTGTCATCCGCACCCGCCCGATCAAGGGCACCCGGCCCCGCGGTGCGGACCCGGAGGAGGATGCCGCGCTGGCCGCAGAACTCGCGGCGGATCGCAAGGAGCGCGCCGAGAACGTGATGATCGTCGATCTGATGCGCAACGACCTCTCCCGCGTGTGCGAGCCGGGGAGCATCCGCGTCGACGGACTGTGGGTGGTCGAGAGCTACCCCGCCGTCCATCAGCTCGTGAGCACCGTGAGCGGTGTCGCCGCGGCCGGGACGACCGTCGGTTCGCTGCTCGACGCGGCCTTCCCTGCCGGCAGCATGACGGGTGCCCCCAAGCTCTCCGCGATGACGAGACTGCACGAGTTGGAAGGCGGGCCGCGCGGCGTCTACGCCGGCTGCTTCGGGTACATCGGGGCGGACGGCGTGCTCGACCTCGCCATGGTCATCCGCAGCATCCTGATCGATGGCGACCAGGCGGTCGTCGGCGCGGGCGGAGGCATCACCTGGGGATCGGTCGCCGCATCCGAAGTCGCCGAGGTCGCGACCAAGGCGCGAGCTCCCCTCGCCGCGCTCGGTGCGGAAATGCCGGGGGTCTGGCGTTCCGATATCCTGAACTGATCCCGCTTTTTCCTTCAGATTGGTCGTGCGTTCGTTGTCTGAGAACCTGTCCACCGCTCCCGCCGATGACGAGACTCCGTCGGCGCACGCCATCCAGACGAAGTGGCAGAAGTACTGGGCGGAGAACGGCACGTTCCTCACCGGCGGGGAGGAAGACACCCGCCCGCGCAAGTACGTGCTCGGGATGTTCCCCTACCCGTCCGGTGACATGCACATGGGGCACGCCGAGAACTACGCGTACGTCGACATGGTGGCCCGGTTCTGGCGTCACCGCGGGCACAACGTGCTCAACCCGATCGGCTGGGACTCCTTCGGCCTGCCCGCGGAGAACGCGGCGATCAAGCGCGGCGCCGACCCTCGGGAGTGGACCTACGCCAACATCGATCAGCAGAAGCAGAGCCTGAAGGAGTTCGGTACCTCCTACGACTGGACGCGCGTCCTGCACACGTCCGACCCCGAGTACTACCGCTGGAACCAGTGGCTGTTCCTGAAGCTCTATGAGCGTGGGTTGGCCTATCGCAAGAAGAGCCCGGTCAACTGGTGCCCCAACGACCAGACCGTGCTGGCCAACGAGCAGGTCGTCGACGGTCGCTGCGAGCGCTGCGGTGCCGAGGTCATCAAGAAGAAGCTCACGCAGTGGTACTTCCGCATCACCGACTATGCCGACCGTCTGCTCGATGACCTGAACCAGCTCGAGGGCTTCTGGCCGCACAAGGTGCTGCAGATGCAGCGCAACTGGATCGGACGCTCGATCGGTGCGGACGTCGACTTCGTGATCGAGGGTCGCGAAGAGCCGGTCACCGTCTTCTCGACGCGCCCCGACACGCTGCACGGAGCGACGTTCTTCGTCGTCGCACCCGACTCCGACCTGGCATCCGAGCTGGCGGCGGATGCGCCGGACGAGGTGCGCCAGCGCTTCCGCACCTACCTGGAGCAGGTGCAGAAGGAGACCGACATCGCCCGGCAGTCCACGGACCGCCCGAAGACCGGTGTCTTCCTCGAGCGCTACGCGATCAACCCGGTCAACGGTGAGAAGCTCCCGGTGTGGGCAGCCGACTACGTGCTCGCCGATTACGGTCACGGTGCCGTCATGGCCGTGCCCGCCCACGATCAGCGCGACCTCGACTTCGCCCGCGCGTTCGACCTGCCCGTCAAGGTCGTGGTCGACACGACAGCTCCTGTCACCGGCGCGATGCCCGTGATCGAGGTCGACGACGAAGGGGTGCCGATCGACACCGGCGCCGCGCTCGACGAGCAGAACCCGGCATCCACCGGCATCGCGTTGACCGGCGAAGGCCGCATGATCAACTCGGGTGCGCTGAACGGACTGTCCAAGCGCAACGCGATCGCCCGCGCGATCGAGCAGCTGGAGGCATCCGGCACCGGACGCGCGGCGAAGAACTACCGCCTGCGCGACTGGCTGATCTCGCGCCAGCGCTTCTGGGGCACTCCCATCCCGATGCTGCACACCGAGGACGGGGACATCATCCCGGTTCCCGAAGACCAGTTGCCGGTGAAGCTGCCCAGTGTGGAAGGTCTCGACCTCTCGCCCAAGGGCACCTCGCCGCTCGGGGCGGCGGAGCGCTGGGTGCGCACGACGGCCCCGGGGACCGGCGACCCCGTGCTGCGCGACACCGACACCATGGACACCTTCGTCGACAGCTCCTGGTACTTCCTGCGCTTCCTGTCGCCGAACAGCGACACCGTCGCATTCGACCCGGCTCAGGCCGACCGCTGGGCTCCTGTCGACTCGTACATCGGTGGTGTCGAGCACGCGATCCTGCACCTGCTGTACGCGCGCTTCATCACGAAGGTGCTGTTCGACATGGGGCTGATCGATTTCACCGAGCCCTTCACGACGCTGATCAACCAGGGCATGGTTCTTCTCGACGGATCGAAGATGTCGAAGAGCAAGGGCAATCTGGTCGAGTTCTCGTCGAGCATGATCGACCCCGGTGCCGATGTCGTCCGTGTCGCTCTGGCCTTCGCAGGCCCGGTGGAGGATGACATCAACTGGGAGGACGTCTCCACGGCCGGCGCGCAGAAGTTCCTGGCCCGCGTGCTGCGGATCGCCGGCGACGTCGCGAGTCCGGTCGACGTCGTGTTCGACGGTGGGAACCCGGCACTGCGCCGCGCGACGCACAAGCTGCTCGCCGAGGCCCCGGCTCTCGTGGAGCAGACCAAGTTCAACGTGCTGGTCGCTCGACTCATGGAGCTGGTGAACCTCACCCGCAAGACGATCGACGGTGCTGCCGGTGCCGCCGATCCCGCCGTGCGTGAGGCTGCCGAGACGATCGCCGTGATGCTCGACCTGTTCGCCCCGCACACCGCCGAAGAGGTGTGGGAGATCCTCGGTCACGAGCCCTCCGTCGGCCTGGTGCCGTGGCGATCCGCCGATCCCGCGCTGCTGGTCGAGGACACGATCACCGCCGTCGTGCAGGTGGGCGGCAAGGTCCGCGCACAGCTCGAGGTCTCGGCGCGCATCGGCGAGAGCGAGCTCGAAGCGCTGGCTCGCGCGGACGAGCGGGTGATCCGTTCGATCGGCGACCGCGAGATCGTCAAGGTCGTCGTGCGCGCGCCGAAGATCGTCAGCATCGTCGTGAAGGGCTGATCGGCTCTCACCGCACGGACTGCTTCCGGCCCCTGGTGCTCGCTCTCGTGAGCGCCAGGGGCCGTCGCCGTCATCCCCTTCGCGCTGCTCTGCGGGCCTGAACGACGCGCATGATCGCCTCGATGCCGATGACGACGAGAAGCGGGACGGCCACGCCGAGGATCGCTCCGAGGGCGACGTCATGGACGTAGTGGACGCCCTGCGCGACGCGCCCGACGGCGACGACGGAGGCGAGCGCGATCGCCGACCATGTGAGCCACGACCGTCCGAGGGTGATGGCGATCACCGCAGCAGCGCCGAATGCGAGGGTCGCGTGGTTCGAGGGCAACGACCAGTCTCCGGGCGGCGGGCACTCACCGACGATCTGCCAGACCGAGCACGGACGCGCCTGGGCGAAGAGCAGCTTTCCGCCCTCGCTCAAGAGGTAGGCCAGGACCACGCCGACGGCGGAGGCTGCGATGTGCACGCGTCGTTCCGGCCGGCTCCACCAGGCGCGGGCCATGACCACGGCCGTGGCGGCGGCGAGCAGGAGGAGCCCCGCTTCGGAGATCAGCTCGACCGCGGGGACGGCTGACCCTGCAGAGCTGAGCCATCGGGTGCCGACCACACTGAGGCTCCCCGGCAGCGGGACGATCAGCAGGAGGGCGGCGAGTGCCGAGGCGATGCCCAAGGGCAGCACGGAGCGCGCGGGCAGGGGAGTGGAGGGCATGCCTTTGACGCTATGGTCATCGGGCTCCCGTGAGCATCGGTCGGAGGATGTAGCCGGGTCCGCCAGGCGGTGGAGATGCGCGGGACAGTGCTTCTCTGCACCATCTGCGCCCGACGGCGGTTGTCCACGGCTCAGGTCTGTGGGGTACGGGGAGTCTGCCTCGCGCACCTAGCTTGGCCGGATGGCATCCCCGCAAGCACCACCTCCGCCGCGGCGTCGACTGCGTCTGAGCATCGGCGCCGGGGTGGTTCTCGCACTCGTGGTGCTGTCCGCCGCTGTCGGCCTCGGCATCCTCCGCGGCCAGGCCGCGCCGACCGCATCCGTACCGTTGACGGACTCTGCGGCGACCACCGGGCCGGCGGGGGAGCTGTACGTGCACGTCCTGGGCTCCGTCACCCATCCCGGCCTCTACGTGCTGGACCTGGACGCCCGCCTCGTCGATGCGCTGGCAGCGGCCGGGGGAGCCACTGATGATGCCGACCTGGCGGCGGTCAACCTCGCGAGGCTCCTCGAAGATGGCGAGCAGATCATCGTCCCGGCCGTGGGTGCGGCGACCGATGCGCCGGGAGCGGGTCCGCCGGGTGACGACCGTATCGACCTCAACACCGCGGATCAGGCCGCTCTGGAGACGCTGCCGCGCATAGGTCCGGCGCTGGCGGAGCGGATCATCGCCTGGCGCGACGAGAACGGGCGCTTCGGATCCGTCGACGACCTGCTTGCGGTGCCCGGCATCGGCGAAAAGCTGCTCGCTGGCCTGCGCGACGGAGTCAGGGTGTGAAGGCGCGCGACCTCCGTCTCCTCCCTCTCGCGCTGGCTGTCTGGGGCACCGCCCTGCTCTGCGTACTGATACCCGAGGCGACCTGGTGGTGTGCGGCCGCCTGCGGTCTCGTGGCGAGTCTGGTGCTGATGCTGCTCGTCCGGTGCCCGCGAACCTGGGTCTCGCGGCTGACCGGCGGTCTGGCCGTCGTGCTTCTCGCGGGAGCCGCGGCCGCGGCCTTGACGGTCGGGTTCGCCCTCCCCGCACGGGAGCAGGCGATGTCCTGGGACGGCCGCGTGGTGGAGGCCACAGGGGAGATCACCTCCTCGGCGTCGGTGGGGCGCGACGGGCGGCTCTGGTTCGAGGCGACCACCACGACGCTCGGACCGCCGGGGCGTGCGAGCGGGGCGTCGGCGCCCGTGCCCGTGCGCATCGGAGTGGACCCGGCTGACGGGTTCGACCTCGGCGCGCGCATCCGCGTCATCGGGGAGGCCGCCGCCACCGATTCGGGCGAGCGATCGGCGCTCGTCGTCTTCGCGAACGATGCCGAGGTCGTCGAGCCCGCCTCCGGAGTGTTCGGCGTCGCGGCCGCCCTCAAGCATGCCTTCGTCGAGCGTTCATCACGGCTCCCCGAGCCCGGTGCGGGCCTACTTCCCGGCCTTGCCGTAGGGGATACCCGGGCGGTGTCGATCGAGCTGAATGACGACATGCGCACGAGCGGTCTCAGTCACCTCACCGCGGTGAGCGGGGCAAACTGTGCGATCGTGGTCGGTGGGATCTTCTGGCTCGCCGCCCTGTGCGGTGCGGGGCGCGCGCTGCGGGTCGTCCTTGCGGTCGCGGGGCTGGCGGGCTTCGTCGTCCTCGTCACGCCGGAGCCGAGCGTGATCCGTGCGGCGGTCATGGCGTCGGTCGGCATGCTCACCGTGCTGCTCGGCCGCCCGAGTGCGGGAGCCGGCATGCTCTCGCTGTGCGCGGCGGGCATCCTCCTCGTCGACCCCTGGTTGGCCGCCACGCCGGGATTCGCACTCTCGGTCGCGGCCTCCGGAGCGCTGATCCTGCTCGCGCCTCCGCTCGCTCGGGGGTTTGGCCGGATCATGCCCGGACCGGTGGCTCTGGCTCTGGCCGTCCCTTTCGCCGCACAGTTGGCCTGCGGCCCGATCATCGCCCTGTTCGCCGAGCAGCAGTCCCTCATCGGCATCGCCGCGAACATCATCGCGGCGCCCGCGGCCCCGATCGCCACCGTCGTCGGGATGCTCGCATGTCTGGCCGCTCCGCTGCCGGGTCTCGCTGATCTGCTGGCGTCGTCGGCCTGGCTGCCGGCCGCCTGGATCGCGACGACGGCGACGACGACCGCTCGCCTGCCGGGCGCACAGTTGTTGTTGCCCGCAGGGATCGGCAGCGCACTGCTCGTGGCTCTCGTGAGCGCGTGTATCGCGGTCGTCGTCATCAGGCCCGGCCCCCAGAGCAGGGGAGCGGCGACCGGGCGTAAAGGACACATTGTGCAGCGAGCCGCAGCCGCGGTTCTGATCGTCGTACTCTCGCTCGCCGGCGCCCGTGTGGTCCTCGACGGACCGCTCGCCACGGCGACGACGCCGGAGGGGTGGGCGATCGCCGCATGCGACGTCGGACAGGGCGATGCGCTGCTCGTGCGCTCGGCGGCGAGAGTGGCGCTGATCGATACGGGGCCCGCCCCGGAGCCGCTGGCGGCGTGTCTGCGGTCTCTCGGCATCGGACACATCGACCTGCTCGTCCTCACGCACTTCGACCTCGACCATGTCGGCGGTGTCGCCGCCGTGCAGGGACGCGTGGATGTGGTCCTCCACGGGCCGGCGCTCGAGGAGGACGAACGACGTCTCCTCGCCGACCTCGCCGCCTCGGGTGCACAGGTCGACGAGGCGTGGGCAGGCCAACGCGGCGACCTCGGCGATGCCGCGTGGCGGGTGCTCTGGCCGGTGCGGGGTTCGGCCGCCTTTCCGGCCGGCAACGACGCGAGCGTGGTGATGGAGTTCGATGGGGGAGGAGTGCCCCGGTCGCTCTACCTCGGCGACCTCTCTGCGGCACCTCAGCGGATGCTGCTCCGTACTGCTCGACTCGGTCGCTGCGACGTCGTCAAGGTCGCGCACCACGGCAGTGCGGACCAGGACGCGGGTCTCTATGAGGCCGTGCAGGCTCGCGTGGCGCTGTTCAGCGTGGGAGCGGACAACGACTACGGCCACCCGCGCATCGAGACGCTCGACCTTCTGTCGGCGACCGGGGCGCAGGCGCTGCGCACCGATCGGCAGGGACGGATCCTCCTCGGCACCGGCGACAGCGAGCTGCAGGTGTGGACGGAGAAGGTTGCACCATGAGCGAGCGGGCAGCGGTGTCGGCGACCGCCGGTAGTCTGGATCCATGGCAGCTTCGCGTCCCCCTTCCCGCGGTGGTGCGAAACCCACGAAGGTCCCCCAGGTCTCCTGGCGAGAGCCTCGTCCCGCTCCGCTTGTGCTCGTCTCCGGCCCCGAAGAGGTCTGCGCAGAGCGCGCGATCGCCGGCGTCCGCGACTATCTCCGCGCCGAAGACCCCGCTCTCGAGGTCAGCGATGTTCGGGCCGACGACTACGCGCCGGGAACGCTGCTGTCCCTCACCTCCCCGTCCCTTTTCGGCGAACCACGCCTGGTGCGTGTCTCGGGCGTGGAGAAGTGCTCCGATGCTTTCATCCAGGAAGCGGTGTCGTACCTCGACAACCCGCAGGAGGGGGCGACCGTCATCCTCCGGCACACGGGGGCGAGCGTGCGCGGCAAGAAGCTGCTCGATGCGGTCCGCGCCGGCACCGGTGGAGGCATCGAGATCGCCTGCCCGGCGATCAAGCGCGACGGCGACCGGGTCGACTTCGCAGCGGGGGAGTTCCGCACCGCCAAGAAGCGCATCGCGCCGGCGGCGCTCCGTGCGCTGGTCTCCGCGTTCGCCGATGACCTCACCGAGCTGGCGGCGGCCTGCCAGCAGCTCATCGGAGACGTCGAGGGCGACATCTCCGAAGAAGTCGTCACCAAGTACTACGGCGGGCGCGTCGAGGTGTCGGCGTTCGTCGTTGCCGACACGGCGATCGCCGGCCGCTACGGTGAGGCGCTGGTCGCGCTCCGCCACGCACTGTCATCCGGTGCTGATCCGGTGCCGATGGTCGCAGCCTTCGCGATGAAGCTCCGCACCATGGCACGGGTCGCCGGAAACCGCGAACCGAGCCGCCAGCTCGCCCAGCGCCTGGGTATGAAGGACTGGCAGGTCGACCGTGCCCGCCGTGACCTCGCCGGGTGGAACGAGCGTTCGCTCGGAATGGCGATCCAGGCCACAGCGCGCGCCGACGGTGAGGTCAAGGGTGCCGCCCGCGATCCGATCTTCGCGCTCGAGCGTATGGTCACGGTGATCGCCACTCGTCGACCGTTCGGCGAGGAATAGTCACGCGTCCTCGCTCCGCAGAACGCCGCGGATCACTGCCGAAGAACGAAGAAGGCCCGCCCCGAAGACGGGACGGGCCTTTCTCAGAAGCTTCAGCTCAGAGAGAAGCGACCTGCTTGGCGAGAGCCGACTTGCGGTTCGACGCCTGGTTCTTGTGCAGGACACCCTTGCTGACGGCCTTGTCGAGCTTGACGGCGGCCTTCTTCAGGCCGGCCTCGGCTGCAGCCTTGTCGCCGGCGGTGACTGCCGTGCGAGTCGTGCGGATGACCGTCTTGAGCTCGCTCTTCACGGCCTTGTTACGCTCGCGCGCCTTCTCGTTGGTCTTGTTGCGCTTGATCTGCGACTTGATGTTTGCCACGTGTGGACGCTTTCTGTACAGGAGTGTTCGGAATGCCGGCAGCAGAAGAGGGCTGCTGCACGGCGGTCGTGAGGGAAGAACCCACACGCAAGCCAAGAGTCGAGTCTACCAGCAGAGGGGGTGCAGACGCGAAACGGCCGACGGATTGCGAAACTCCGTCGCGGATGTCGTGGTACTGGGTGCAGAATCATCACTATCCCGACACCGCTGTCAAGGAGCCAGATGACCCCCGAACGCGTTCCTCCGTCCGTGCCCGCAGGCCTTCGCTGGTCCGCCGCGACCTCCGCATTCCAGATCGAGGGGTCGCGTCCGACGGGAAATACGGGACGCTCCATCTGGGACGACTTCCTCGAGAGGCCCGGCGCGATCATCGACGGATCGACGGCGGACCCGGCCTGCGACAGCTATCGGCATCCCGAAGCCGATGTGGCCCTCGCCGCGGGGTTGGGACTCGACCGCTATCGGTTCTCGATCCCTTGGGCGCGCGTGCAGCCGGACGGCAGAGGTGACGGTGACAAGACCGCCCTCGACCACTACTCGCGGCTGGTCGACCTTCTGCTGGAGGCGGGGGTCGCTCCGTTCCCGACCCTCTTCCACTGGGAGATGCCGAGTGCGGTCGAGGCCGACGGCGGCTGGCTCGAGCGCGACACCGCCGAGCGCTTCGCCGACTACGTGACGATTGTGGCCGACCGCCTCGGTGATCGCGTGCGGCAGTGGTACACCCTCAACGAGCCGGCCATGACTACGTTGCAGGGATACGCGGTCGGCGCACTCGCGCCGGGGAGGCAGCTGCTCTTCGGCGCGCTGCCGACCGCCCACCACCAGCTGCTCGCCCATGCCCGCGCTGCCTCCGTGCTGCGGGAGCGAGGCGCCTCCGCCGTCGGGCTCGCGAACAACCACACGTGGGTGCTTCCGCTGCACGACACGGCCGATGACCACCAGGCGGCCGCGCTCTACGACCTGATCCACAATCGGGTCTTCAGCGAGCCGCTCCTCACCGGCACCTACCCGGACCTGGAGTCGCTGGGCCTCCCGCCGATGCCGGTGCGCGACGGGGACCTCGAGGAGATCGGCGGCTCGATCGACTTCTACGGCATCAACTTCTACAACCCCACGACCGTGACGGCAGCAGAGGAGGGGAGTCCCATCCCCTTCGACATCGTGCCCACTCCCGGCGCCCCCGTCACCGGCTTCGGCCCCGAATGGCCGATCGTTCCCGGAGCCCTGCGCGACTTCCTGCTCGACCTGCACGTGCGACACCCGGCTCTTCCGCCGGTCATCATCGGTGAGAACGGAGCCTCGTTCCCGGAACCGCCGCGCGCCAGCCGCGTCGACGACACGGACCGGATCGCGTATCTGGCCGGGCACCTCGCCGCCGTCGGGGAGGCGATGGCAGCCGGAGTCCCCGTGGAGGAGTACACGGTGTGGTCACTGCTCGACAACTGGGAGTGGGCCGACGGCTACACCCAGCGGTTCGGGCTCGTCCACGTCGACTTCGAGACGGGGGAGCGGACGCCCAAGGCCTCCTACGACTGGTATCGCGACGTCATCGCGAGTTCGCGCGCAGCGGCAGCGACGGCGGTGGCGAGATGACCGAAGTCACCGGCACCCGCACAGTTCGAGCGGGAGCACGATGGATGTCGCTGTTCACGCTGGCGTGGCTCGCGATCTGGACCGTGCAGCTCACGCCGGTGCAGCTTCTTCTTCCCCTGCAGCTGGACACACCGGAAGACGACTGGATCCGCGGCGTCGTCTCCTCCGGTCTGGTTCTCGGAATCGGCGGGCTCGCCGGCATCATCGCCGGTCCCGCCGCCGGAGCGCTCTCCGATCGCGCGGCGGCGGGGCGCCACCGTCGCCGTCCCTGGGCGCTCGGCGGCGTTCTTCTCACCGCGGTCTGCCTCGTCCTGACCGGATACGCGGAAGGTCCCTGGGCGGTCGGCGCCGGATGGGTGGGCGTGTCGATCGGCGTCGCGGTCTCGTCTGCCGCCTTCACCGCTCTCATCGCCGACCAGCTGCCGTCGACGCAGCGCGGTGCGGCCTCCGCGGCCGTCGGCTCCAGCCAGGCGGTGGGCATCGTTCTCGGAGTCGGGCTGGTGGTCCTCCTCGGTCTCGGCATCCGCGACGGCTACCTGCTGCTCGCCGGTGTGATCGCGGTCGTCGGATCGGCGGCCGCGCTGCTCCTCCCCGACCCGCCGAGCGTCGAGGCGATGCGACCGAAGCAGGTGGGGCGCCGCCGGCTGGCCTCTCTGCGCGATCGGGATTTCGCCTGGATGCTCTCCGGCCGACTGGTGACGAACATCGGCAATGCGCTCGGGACGGCCCTGTTCCTGTTCTTCCTGCTGCACGGGCTCGGCCAGCCGAGTACGGTCGCCCAGGACAACCTTCTGCTGCTCATCGTCGTGTACACCGTGTTCGTGGTGATCGCCTCGGTGGTCACCGGCATCGTCTCCGACCGTACGGGGAACCGGCGCACGCTCGCGGTCGCCGCGACGGTGGTGCAGGCGGCATCCGGTGTCGCGATCGCGCTCGTGCCGACGTTCGAGATGACGATGGTGGCCGCGGCTCTGATGGGCCTCGGTTACGGCGCCTTCTCGACGGTGGGGCTCGCGTTCGCCGCCGATCTGCTGCCGGATGAACAGGACCATGCCCGCGACCTCGGGATCGTGAACGTCACGGCCGCCCTCGGCCAGCTGATCGGACCGGTGCTCGGGGCCGCGCTGGTCGCTCTGGTCGGCGGGTTCTGGCTGGTGTTCGTCGCGGCGGCCGTGCTGTCTCTGGTCGGGGGACTGCTCACGGCGTTCGCGCGGGAGCCGAAGCGCTCATGACGGCTCTGTGTCCTGCTCCACCGTCGCGATCGCGAGCTGCAGCACCGCGTTGAAGATCCGCGGCCTCATGGCTGTGACCAGATGGGTCGTTCGGGGGACGATGATCAGCTCGGCGTGTGAGGCGAGACGACGGAAGAGTGTCTCGTTCAGACGCAGCTGGTCGTACTGACCGTTCACGAACCAGAGGGGGATCTTGATGCGGGGGACCGCGGCGGCGACGTCGAGGGCTGCGAGGCTGCGGAGCGCGGCATCCTGCGTGTCGAGTGCGTAGCCGCCTGCGGCGAAGTCCGACCGCGTCTCGGCGGGGATGGTGGCCTCGAGCATTCGCGCGGTGAGCCACATCCCGCGGTCGGGGAGCGAGTCCACGGCCCTGGCGAAGAGCCGATAGGCACGCAGGCCCGCGCCGGAGGGGAGCGAGGTGCACGCGGCCGCGACCAGTCCGGCGACCGGCGGCGTCTCCGCACCGCCGACGTAGGCGAGGCAGAGGAGCCCGCCCATCGAATGCCCGACGAGCACGACGGGCCCCTTCTCCGCCGCAGCGCGAACCGCGGCATCGATCGTGTGCAGCGCCTCATGCAGCGTGAAGTCCTCGCTCATCCGGGTGCCGTGTCCCGGCAGGTCGACGGCTGTGGCGGCGTATCCGTGCGCTTCCAGATAGGCGAGCTGCGCGCGCCACATGGTGGCGGACGTGCGGATGCCGTGCACGAGGACGATCTGTGCGCTCACGCGTTCAGCTTAGGATCTCGGCGTCTGTGCCGAGACCCCGCGTCACAACAGCAGGCCGGCGGCCGTGACGCCGAGAGCCACGGCGAGGGCGAGAGCGAGAAGAGGCAGCCACGCAACGCTCACGGTTCGCGCCGCCTCACCCGTCGGAGCCCGCCCGACGTCATCACGCGCGTGGTCGATCGCCTCCACCACACCGACGAAGGCGCGGGAACGGTGTGTCGTCGACGCGTCGGCTTCCCGGTCCCGACGCGGCCGGACGGTGGGCGAACCCCAGGCGCGGATCGCGGTGCCGTCCGTCAACTCGACGACGAGCTGATAACGCACGTGGAGCTCGGCCACCTCGTGCCACGGGATCGTGTGCGTACGGAAGACGTTGACCACGGTGAGCGTGGCAGGCGCGACGATGACGCACGGCCGGATCAGCAGCATCCAGCACACGAGCAGCACCACTCCCATCCAGGGGAGGGAGAGGAGCACTATCGCCCACTCCGCGCGAACGGCCGCATCGATGAGGAGGTACGTGAACAGCGCTGCCAGAACACCGCTGATCCACCAGCCCGATGCGCCGCGGATGACGATGCGGTCAGTGCCGCGGCCGCTCACGCCGTCACCACGGATCACGCGGTCTGCAGGATGTCCTGCTCCGCCCAGTGGCAGGAGACGTCGCGTCCTTCCACGGGGCGCAGCTCGGGAGAAACGGTCTCGCATTCGGCCTGCTGTGCGGGAGGAAGGATCGCGTAGAGCGGGCACCGTGAGCGGAACGCGCACCCCGTGATCGTCTCGGTCGGCGAAGGGAGGTCTCCGGAGAGGAGGATGCGCTCGCGCGTCCGCTCGATCTGCGGGTCGGGGATCGGCACGGCCGACAGCAGCGCGCGCGTGTACGGGTGGCGCGGGTTGCTGAAGATCGCGTCGACATCGCCGTACTCGATGATGCGCCCGAGGTACATCACGGCGACGTCATCGGCGATGTGGTGCACCACGGCGAGGTCGTGGGCGACGAACAGGTAAGAGAGTCCCAGCTGCTGCTTCAGATCCTCGAGCAGGTTGATCACGCCGGCCTGCACCGAGACGTCGAGCGCGGAAACCGGCTCGTCGAGGACGAGGATCTTCGGTTCGACGACGAGCGCACGCGCGATTCCGATGCGCTGGCGCTGACCTCCGGAGAACTCGTGCGGGTAGCGACGGGCATAGCTCGGCTCGAGACCGACGAGCTCGAGCATCCGGCGCACGCGGCGCGAGATCTCCTTCGCCGGGACGTCGTGCACGGTGAGCGGTTCGCCGATGAGTTCTTCGACGGTCATACGCGGGTCGAGCGAGGCCGCCGGGTCCTGGAACACGATCTGGATGTCGGTCCGGAGCGCGCGACGCTGCGAAGCGGAGAGCGTGGCCGTGTCGATGCCGTTGACGGAGACGCGCCCCGATTGCGGCTGGGCGAGCTCCATGACCTCCATGACGGTGGTCGACTTTCCGCAGCCCGATTCTCCGACCAGGCCGAGGGTCTTGCCGCCGTCCAGCTCGAAGCTGACGCCGTCGACCGCGCGGACGGTGCCGATACGGCGGCGGAAGACGGTGCCCTTGGTGAGCGGGTAGTGCCGCTTCAGGTCTTCGACCTTGAGTACGGTGCCGCGGGTCTCGACCTCGCGGACGACCTCTTCGACCGGGGCCGGCGGGGAGAAGACCTCGTCGCGGGGGAGCCGGCCGTCGACGATCTCCTCCGCACGGATGCACGCCGCGGACTGCAGCGGTGCGACGGGGACGAGATCGGGCTCGATGTCGTGGCACGCCGAGATCACGGCGGGGCAGCGATCGGCGAACGGGCAGCCGGTGGGCACCTCGGTCAGCAGCGGCGGACGTCCCTCGAGCGGGACGAGACGTTCGGAGGGCCCGTTGGCAATGCTGGGCATCGAGCGCAGGAGTCCGATCGTGTACGGCATCGCCGGACGTGCGAACAGTTCGTCGACCGGCGCGGTCTCGACGATGCGGCCCGCATACATCACGGCCACGCGATCCGCGTTGCCGGCGACGACGCCGAGATCATGCGTGATGAGTACCACGGCGGCGCCGGTGATCTCCTTCGCCTTCTGGAGCACATCGAGGATCTGGGCCTGGATGGTGACATCCAGTGCCGTGGTCGGCTCGTCCGCGATGATCAGCTTCGGATCGTTCGCGATGGCGATCGCGATCATCGCGCGCTGGCGCATGCCGCCGGAGAACTCGTGCGGGAACGACTTCACCCGTCGGCGCGGCTCCGGGATGCCGACGATGTCGAGCAGCTCGACCGCGCGGGCCTCCAGAGCCTGGGTGCTGAGCCCGGGCTGGTGCAGCTTGAGGCCCTCGATGATCTGCTGACCGATCGTGTAGACCGGGGTGAGCGCAGAGAGCGGGTCCTGGAAGATCATCGCGATGTCGGAACCGCGCATCTTCGACAGCTGCCGGTCGGTGGAGCCGAGGAGCTCGGTGCCGTCGTACGTGATGGAGCCGGAGACGTTGGCGGTGCTCGGGAGGAGGCCCATGACCGCCATCGACGACACGGACTTGCCCGAACCGGACTCACCCACGATGGCGAGGAACTCGCCGCGATTGACCTCGTAGTTCACACCGCGGACGGCGTGGACGGTGCGGGCCTTCGTCTCGAAGGTGACGTTGAGGTCGCGGACGCGAAGCAGGGGTTCAGGCACGGTTGTTCTCCGAGGTCGGGTCGACGGCGTCACGCAGGGCATCTCCGAGCAGACTCGACGCGAGCACGGTGGCGACGAGGATGATCGCCGGCGGGATGAAGAGCCAGGGACGGGTGGTCGCCGCGGCGCTTCCCGCAGCGAGCAGCGTTCCGAGTGACACGTCGGGCGGCTGGATGCCGAAGCCGAAGTAGCTGAGTGTGGTCTCGGCGAGGATCGCGGCGCCGACACCCAGCGTCGCGTCGATGATCAGCAGCGATGCCACGTTGGGGATGATGTGGCGGCGGATGATGGTGAAACCGCCGACGCCCATGAAGCGAGCCGCCTTGACGTAGTCGCGCTCGCGCAGCGACATGGTCTGACCGCGGATGACTCTCGCGAGCACCATCCATCCGAAGAGGGGGAGGAACACGACGAGCGCGACCCAGGCCAGGTCCTTGAAGAGTGGGCTCAGCAGCACGAGGATGTAGAAGCTCGGCAGCACGAGGAGCAGGTCGATGATCCAGACGATCACCCGGTCCCAAACACCGCCGACGTACCCGGCGATCGCGCCGACGAGCCCAGCGATGAGTGCCGTGACCGGTCCGACGATGAGGCCGATGAGCAGGGACTTCTGCAGACCCGCCATCGACTGGGCGAAGATGTCCTGCCCGATCGTGTCGGTGCCGAACCAGTGGTCGAGGCTCGGCCCCTTGTTGAACGCGAGATAGTCCTGGTCGGTGGACGACCACGGGTAGAGCAGCGGTCCGACGTACGCGAGCAGGAACATCAGTACGAGCACGCCGGCGCCGATCCAGGCCCGCTTGGTCGAGAACGTGCGGACCAGGATCAGCCGCCACCGGGGGATCGAGGGAGATTCCTCGTTCTCCGGCTCGAGCGGTGGAGCGTCGAGCTGTGTGGGATCGAGCGTCATGTCACATCCTCACTCGGGGGTCGAGGGCCGCGTAGAGGACGTCGGCCAGCGTGCCCGCGATGAGCACCAGGATCGCGGCGAACAGGATGGATCCGGTTGCGGCGTTGATGTCGTTGTTCGACACGGAGTCGATGAGGTATTCGCCCATGCCGTGCCAGCTGAAGATCTTCTCCGTCACGGCCGCGCCCGCCAGGATGGTGCCGAACGAGTAGGCGAAGAAGGTCGACATGGGGATCAGTGCGACGCGCACGCCGTGACGCATGATGGCAGATCCGCGGGTGCGGCCCTTCGCGCGTGCCGTGCGGATGAAGTCCGAGGACAGCACGTCGAGCATCGCGCTGCGCTGGTACCGGGAGTAGGAGGCTGCCGCGGTCACGGTGAGCGCGATCGTGGGCAGCAGCAGATGCGCTATTCGATCGCCTATGACGGGCCAGAACCCGGTGACCCCGACGCTGTACTCGCCGGTGAAGTTGATGAGCTGCTGACCGGACGCGTTGTTGACCCAGGTCGCGCCGATCATGAGGAGTACCGCGATCACGAAGATCGGCGTCGCGAGAACGGTGAACGACGCGTAGGTGATGATCTGATCACTCGCGCGGTACTGGCGGATGGCTCCCCATACACCGAGCAGGATGCCGAAGATCGCGCCGAGGATGGAGCCGATGATCAGCAGTCGGAGGCTCGTGCCGGCCCGTTCGATGATGTCAGCCGTCACCTCGGTGCTGCGAGTGGAGATTCCGAGGGAGCCGGTCGTGACGAACTGGACGAGCCAGTCCCACATGCGCTGCAGCAGAGAGACGTCAGGATTGACGCCCATCTTGTCGAGCGCGGCGTCGATGCTGGACTGCGGGACGGGGGGATTCTTGCCGAGGAACCGTGCCGCCGGCTGAAGTGTGGTGGAGACGAGGGCGTAACCGGCCAACGTGGCGATGACGGTGAGGATGAGATAGTTCACCAATCGCTTGGCGATGAATCCAATCATGGAGCTCCTTCGGCGCGGGATCGCCGCGCACCCGACATCTGTTGCGGCCTCGCTACTCTAGGCACCCGAGTCCCGCTTTCCAAAACTCCGGCATATCCTCTTCGATCGCCGGCAGGCTCCCTATGTTGCCATGTTCACGGTGGTCAGGCTGGCGCGACGCGGTGTCAGCCACGACGCGACCCCGTTTCAGCCACACGATCCTGCGGCTTGAACGACAACTAGGTAACGATCCGGACAACACGTGCCTGACATGCCGGTGTACGGGGCGATTATCGATGATGTTGCTCCATAGCCGGTCGCTGTCTTCGGTACCGGCTCGGACGAGTCCTGTGCAGTCTGCACGAAACGATAGAAGGGGGAGATCGATGAAGTCGAACTCCAAGAAATGGGCGGGCCTCGCCGGGATCGCCGCGGTCGCGCTGGCGCTCTCTGCGTGCGCGCCCGCCACGAACGGCGGAAACGAGGGGGACGGCGGTTCCTCGCCCGAGGCGCTTCCCGGGACCGGCTGGGTCGCCGCAGACCGCGACGCCGTCAAGGACGGCGGCACGCTCAACCTGCCGCTCGACGAGACGCCGGCCAACTGGAACCTCTACAACCTCGATTCCGGCACCGTCGACGACAACACGATCGCGAGCCTGTTCACCCCCGGTTTCGTCGTCGTGAACGAGGACGGCAGCTGGGAAGCCGACCCGAACTTCGCCACGTCGGTCGAGCTCAAGAGCGAGGACCCTCAGGTCGTCGAGGTCAAGATCAACCCCGACGCCGTCTGGTCCGATGGCACTCCCATCGGTGTCCAGGACTTCCAGGGCCAGTTCAACGCCCTGAACGGCAAGAACGAGGCGTACGCCCCGACGTCCACCAACGTCTGGTCCGACATCGCCTCCGTCGAGGCCGGTGAGAACGACCAGGATGTGCTGATCACGTTCGCGAACAAGAACGCCGACTGGCCCTCCATCCTCGGCACCGGCACGATCTACCCTCGTTGGCTCACGGAGACGCCGGAGAGCTTCAACACCGCGTGGGCGAACGGTCCGTTCGCTGCTGACGGTTCGACCTACGTCTCCGGCGGTCCGTTCATCGTCAGCAAGTTCGACGCGACCGGCAAGACCATCACGTTCGAGCCGAACCCGACGTGGTGGGGCGACAAGCCGAAGCTCGACACGATCAACTACAAGGCGACCGACCGGTCGACCGTCGGCCAGGCGTTCGCCAACAAGGAGTTCGACGCCGTTCCGATCAACTCCAGCGTCGACACGCTCGAGTCCGCGAAGGCGCGCTCCGACTCCGAGATCCTGAACTCGAAGGGTGTGACGTACAGCCACGTCACGCTCAACGGCACCGCCGGCGTGTTCGAGGACGTCGAGGTCCGTCAGGCCTTCGCGAAGTCGCTCGACCGTCAGATCATGGCTCAGGCCGTCATCGAGCCGCTGGGTGTCGAGCCCGAGGTCCTGAACAACCTCATCTTCCTCAACGGCCAGAACGGCTACGAAGACGACGGTGCGGACATCGCGTTCGATGTCGACGCCGCGAAGAAGCAGCTGGAAGACGCCGGCTGGGTCGAGGGCGACAAGGGCATCCGCGAGAAGGACGGCACCAAGCTGACCGTTCGCCTCGTGATCCCCTCGGAGACCCCGAACTCGGCGATCCTCTCGCAGCAGATCCAGCCGATGGCCGCCAAGGCGGGCTTCGACGTCAAGATCGACACCGTCCCGTCGGCCGACTTCTTCACGAAGTACATCACGACCGAGACGCGTGACTTCGAGGCGACGATCTTCGCGTGGCAGGGTACGCCGTACCCGATCTCCTCGACGGAATCGATCTTCAACCCGGCCGACTCGGGGCAGAACTTCCCCGGTGTCGCGGATGAGCGTCTGGACGATCTGTGGGCGAAGGCCAACGCCGAGCTCGACCCCGAGGCGCGCCTCGAGATCGCGAAGGAGATCGACAAGATCATCATGGGCGAAGCCGTGACGATCCCGCTCGCGGCACGACCGAACCAGTACGCGATCGCCGACGGCCTCGTGAACTACGGTCCCTCGCAGTTCGAGTCGGTCACCGGCGCGAAGTTCTGGGAGAACGTGGGCTGGGCCAAGTAAGCCCCGTTCGCACCCCACACTGGGCGGTCCCTTCGGGGGCCGCCCAGTGTGCTTTCCCCGGTGTCGCATCACGCGAATCGGGATTCACACCGCCTGACCGTAGAATCGAGGGGACATGTCCCCACGCGCTCTCACACCTCTTCAGCCTGCCTCGACGCCGGCTGCGCAGATCCGCAATTTCTGCATCATCGCCCACATCGACCACGGCAAGTCCACCCTCGCCGACCGGATGCTCCAGATCACCGGCGTCGTCTCGGATCGCGACATGCGGGCCCAGTACCTCGACCGGATGGACATCGAGCGCGAGCGCGGCATCACGATCAAGAGCCAGGCCGTGCGCATGCCCTGGGAACTCGACGGCCAGACCGTCGCCCTGAACATGATCGACACCCCCGGCCACGTCGACTTCACCTACGAGGTATCGCGCTCACTCGCGGCCTGCGAGGGTGCGATCCTGCTCGTGGACGCGGCGCAGGGCATCGAGGCCCAGACGCTGGCGAACCTCTACCTTGCGCTGGAGAACGACCTCCACATCATCCCGGTGCTCAACAAGATCGACCTGCCGGCCGCCGACCCCGAGAAGTACGCGAAGGAGCTCGCGTCCCTCATCGGCGGCAAGCCCGAGGACGTGCTCCGCGTCTCGGGCAAGACCGGCGTCGGCGTCGAGGAGCTGCTCGACCGGCTCGTCAAGGAGATCCCCGCTCCGAAGGGCGACGCGGACGCGCCGGCGCGCGCGATGATCTTCGACTCGGTCTACGACGCCTACCGCGGTGTGGTCACCTATGTGCGCATGGTGGACGGCAGCCTCTCGCCCCGCGAGCGCATCCAGATGATGTCGACCGGAGCGAATCACGAAGCGCTCGAGGTCGGTGTGTCGAGCCCGGAGCCGACCCCGACCAAGGGACTCGGGGTGGGCGAGGTCGGCTACCTGATCACGGGTGTGAAGGACGTGCGTCAGTCGAAGGTCGGCGACACGATCACGACGTCGCGCAAGCCCGCGTCCGAGGCGCTTCCGGGGTACACGGACCCCAAGCCCATGGTGTTCTCGGGTCTGTACCCGATCGACGGCAGCGACTACGCGGAGCTGCGTGAGGCGCTCGACAAGCTGAAACTCTCCGACGCCTCGCTCGTGTACGAACCGGAGACCTCGGTGGCCCTCGGCTTCGGCTTCCGCTGCGGATTCCTCGGTCTCCTGCACCTGGAGATCATCACCGAGCGTCTCGCGCGAGAGTTCGACCTCGACCTCATCACCACCGCGCCCAGCGTGATCTACGAGGTGCTCACGAGCGACACCGGCGAGACCGTCACCGTGACCAACCCGAGCGAGTACCCGGATGGGCGCATCGGCTCGGTCTCGGAGCCGATGGTGAAGGCGGCGATCCTGCTGCCCAAGGACTACGTCGGCACCGTCATGGAGCTGTGTCAGTCCCGCCGTGGAACACTGCTCGGCATGGAGTACTTCTCGGAGGAACGCGTCGAACTGCGCTACAACATGCCGCTCGGTGAGATCGTGTTCGACTTCTTCGATCAGCTCAAGTCGAAGACCCAGGGCTACGCGTCGCTCGACTACGAACCGTCCGGGCAGCAGGAGGCCGACCTCGTCAAGGTCGACATCCTCCTCCAGGGCGAGAAGGTCGACGCGTTCAGCTCGATCGTCCACCGAGACAAGGCCTACGCCTACGGCACGATGATGGCCGAACGCCTGCGCAAGCTCATCCCTCGCCAGCAGTTCGAGGTTCCGATCCAGGCCGCGATCGGCGCGCGCATCATCGCCCGAGAGACGATCCGCGCGATCCGCAAGGACGTGCTCGCCAAGTGCTACGGCGGTGACATCACCCGCAAGCGCAAGCTCCTCGAGAAGCAGAAGGAGGGCAAGAAGCGCATGAAGATGGTCGGTCGCGTCGAGGTCCCCCAGGAGGCGTTCATCGCCGCGCTGTCGGGCGACGTCGAGGGCAAGGACAAGAAGTAGCACGTGCCGCTACCGGCCTACGAGCGGGGAATCACGCGTCATCCTGTCGCGATGGCGCCGGAGGGCATGCGGATCGCCGAGCATTCGACCGTGGTCGATCCGGCGGCGCGCGATGCCGTCGCGGCGTTGGTGTGCTCGTGGGAGTTCAAACGACGCGCCGGATTCGAGGTGCCGTCCGACGAGCCGACACCGGGACTCGAAGGGGTGCTCGCGAAGCGCCTGCTCGGCATCCGCTTCGTCGAGCCGGTGCGTATCGTCTGGGCCGATGAGAGCGGCTTCGGCTACGAGACGCGACCCGGGCACCCGATCTACGGCGAGGAGTCGTTCCGGATCGACGAGCGCGGTGTGTTCACGGCGCGGTCCATCTCCTGCCCTTCCACCGCACTCTGGCGTGTTCTCGGTCCTGCCCTGCGGATGGTGCAGCGCGCGACCCATGCGCGCTACGTGAAGATCGTGCAGGCCGAAGCAGCGGCTTCCCGCACGCAGTGACGCTCGACTGAGCGGGTTCACTGACCGAAGATGTGTCGCCGTGCGGCGCGTGGGGGTGTTCGCTCAGGCAACGGGAAGTAGGCTGGAACTCATGCGGCGCGGGACTTTCCGAGACGACACGGTGGACTATGCGGCCGTGGGTGCGACCCACGCGCCCGATCTGATGCAGTACCCGCCGGAGCGCAGCATCCCGGCGGAGGAATCCTGGCGGATCGGTAGCGGCAGCGAGCGCTTCCAGACCGCCGGTGAAGCGCTGCTCTCGTGGACGGCGCAGCGCGCGGCCGGACTCTCCGTCGAAGACGTGCGTCCGGCGCCCGGCCCCGCCTACGCGGGGGTGAGCTTCGACGCGGAGGGCAACCCGATCGCGCCGAGCAAGCGTGACGTCGAGCCGCGCTACGACGCGGAGGGCATGCCCTTCGTCGGCGCGGGGATGACTCTTCATCTGCGCGGTCGCGTCGGCAGCATGCGTGCGGACGCGGAGCTGCGCGTGATCTCGGTGACCGAGGAGACCCGGCGCATCGGCTTCGTCCTCGGCACCGTCGGCGGATCCGTCGTCCGTGGCGAGGAGTCCTTCGACGTGGACTGGCGTGAAGACAACGACGAGGTCTGGTTCACCGTCCGCGCCTTCGACGCTCCGCACGCGCTGCTGTACCGCACCGTGCCGGCGCTCGTGAAGCGCCGTCGTCGTGAGCTCTTCGCGCGCTACCTCCGCGCGATCTCCCCGCTCTACGCGACCCCCCTGTGATGGCGGGACCGCTTCCTCTGGGAGACCCTGCGCCGGCTGACGGACATCTGCCCGACGACCTTCCCGTCGACACGAGCGTGCCCTTCTCGGCTTACCTGCACATCCCCTTCTGCACGGTGCGCTGCGGTTACTGCGACTTCAACACTTACACGTCGACCGAGCTCCGCGGCGCCAAGCAGGAGGACTACGCATCGACGCTGATCTCCGAGATCGGCCTCGCCCGTCGAGTGTTGGCCGACGCGGGGGCGCTGCGGCCGATGGACACCGTCTTCTTCGGCGGGGGTACGCCCACACTGCTGCCGGCCGGCGATCTCGCGCGGATGCTGGAGGCCGCGACCTCAGCTTTCGGACTGGCGGAGGGCGCGGAGGTCACGGTCGAGGCGAACCCCGATACGGTGACGCCCGCGGTCGCGCGTACGCTGGCCGCCGCCGGTGTGACGCGGATGTCGGTGGGCATGCAGTCGGCCGTGCCGCACGTGCTCGCTTCGCTCGACCGCACGCACCGGCCCGAGAACGTGACCACCGCGGTCGCCGCGGCCAAAGACGCGGGTCTCGCCGTCAGCGTCGATCTGATCTACGGGGCGCCGGGGGAGTCGCTCGCCGACTGGGAAGCCTCGCTCGACGCGGCGCTCGCGCTGGAGTCCGACCACATCTCCGCGTACGCGCTGATCATCGAGGACGGCACGAAGCTCGCTCGCCAGATCCGCCGCGGAGAGGTTCCGACCCCCGACGACGACGTGCAGGCCGACATGTACGAGCTCGCCGACGCGCGTCTCGCAGCCGGTGGCTTCGACTGGTACGAGGTCAGCAACTGGGCGCGCACGCCCGAGCAGCGGTCGCGGCACAATCTCGCGTATTGGCGGGGGAGTGACTGGTGGGGCTTCGGCCCCGGAGCGCACAGTCACGTCGCCGGGCTGCGCTGGTGGAACGTGAAGCATCCGGCGGCGTACGCGCAGCGGCTCGCGGCATCCGAGTCGCCCGCCGCAGGCACGGAACGGCCGGACGCCGAGTCGCGGACGCTGGAGCGGATCCTGTTGCTGAGCCGCATCCGCGAGGGCATCGCTATCGACGAGGTGCCCGCCGCGAACCGACGCAGCGTCGCCGGGCTGATCGCCGACGGGCTCGTGGACCCGGCCGCCGCCATCCGCGGCCGTGTCCAGCTGACGCTTCGTGGTCGGCTCCTCGCCGATGCCGTGGTGCGCGAGCTCACCGACTGATCGGCCGATGCGGGCGGGCTCAGCCCGGGAGCAGGTCCATCCCCGCGGTCCGGCGCTGCGGCAGCGTCGCGCTCGTGGTGTCGAAGATGCGCGTCTGTCGGTCGGAGCCGTACACCGGCCAGCCGGGGTCGCCGTTCGTGACGAAACCGACCCAGGCCGTGTTCATCTCGTCCGCAAGCGTCTGCGGGGCGTCGCGGCCCGCCAGCCGCACCGTCTCGTCGTCCGTGAGCCGATCGAACACGAACCCGAGTTCGAGTGCATGCGCGGCGCGCAGATCGCGAACCGGACTCGGCCACGCGAACTCATACACATGCGTGCGCTCCGGTCGCGCTGCCGCCACACGACTCAACGGCCCTCGCAGCATCATGTCCGTGACGAGCTGCCCGAACACCTCGCCGGTGCTCGCCCCGGGGAAGGCCGAGCGATACTCGCGCACTGCTCGACGAGGGATGCGGGAGAGGATCCGTGCGGCCTGCAGCTTCAGCTCGCTGATGCCGGCCAGAGCCTCGGGCGGGAACCACAACCGGTACTCGTCGGTGTTGCTGCCGATCAACAGGGGGGTGTCGATCTCGCCGAGAACCTCGTGCGGAGAGCGGGGCAGGCTGTCCGGGTCGATGGCGAACTGGAAGCCGGGAGCTCCGCCCAGCGGCGAGGAGCCTGCGGACTGGGCCCTTCGCGCTTCGAGCAGCTGATCGGGTGAGAGCGCGGCGAACGAGTCACGGTCGGCCCGGACACCGAGGCGCTTTGCGAGCTGTGCGGTCACCCGTCCCGCCTTCTTCGCCGGCTGTGCAGCCAACGGTCCGGATTCGATGATCGCCCGATGGATCAGCTCGCGGGATTCGTCGCGCGCGAGAAGCCCGGCGACGATCGCCCCGCCGGCGGATTCTCCCATCGCGGTGATCTGCGCGGGATCACCGCCGAACGCGGAGATCTCGCGGTGCACCCACTCCAGCGCCGCAGCGGCGTCGCGCAGTCCGAGGTTTCTCGGTGCACCTTCGAGTACCGAGAAACCCTCCGAGCCCAGGCGGTAATTGATGGAGACGAACACGATCCCCGCTTTCGCGAAGACCGTGCCGTCGTAGAGGGGCAGAGCAGCGGTGCCCCGTTCCAGCGCCCCGCCGTGGATCCACAGGAGCACCGGCGCCGCGGAGGCCCCGGACGGTGCCCAGACATTGGCCGTGAGGATGTCCTCGCCGTCGATATGCACGGAGCCGAGGAGCTCGCCGATCGCGCCGGCGTAGGGAAGCTGGGGTGCCGTGGGGCCGAACTGCGTCGCCTCACGGATGCCCTCCCACGCCGGTACCGGCCGTGGGGCGCGGAACCTGTTCTCGCCGAACGGTGGTGCGGCATAGGGGATGGCGAGGTAGCGGTCGACCCCCTCCTCCGCGGAGCCGCGGACGATGCCGCTCGACAACGTGGTCTGAGGTGAGGAGGTCATGAGCGTCATCCTAGGGTCGCGCATCCGCGCTACGGAGAATCCCGAGCTGCACGGGGTAGGATTGGCACTCTGAACGTCCGAGTGCCAGCGGAAGGGAAGGGCGATGGTCACAGAGCGAGGACTCCAGGTTCTCCGCGCGATCGTGCAGGACTACGTCGAGACCCACGAACCCGTCGGCAGCCGATCCATCGTCGACCGGCACTCCTTCGGCGTCTCGGCGGCGACGATCCGCAACGACATGGCGCTGCTCGAGGACGAAGAGCTCATCACGGCGCCGCACACTTCGTCCGGTCGGGTGCCGACCGACAAGGGCTACCGCGTCTTCGTGAATCACCTGGCGCAGCTGCGGCCGCTCTCGTCCGCGCAGCGCTCGGCGATCGAGTCGTTCCTCGGCGAGCCCGCTGACCTCGACGACCTGATGGTGCGCACCGTGCGGGTGCTGACGCAGCTCACCGGTCAGGTGGCGCTCGCGCAGTACCCCTCGTTCGCACGTGCTCACGTCACGCACGTCGAGCTGGTGGCGTTGGCCCCCAATCGACTCCTGATCGTCCTCGTGACGGACGCCGGCGGTGTGTCGCAACGCGTGGCCCAGCTGCCGGAGGCCATCGACGAGGCCGAGATGGCGGTGCTGCGTGCACGCATGGCCGCCTTGATCACCGGTCACGGCATCGGCGAGGCCTCGGACCGCCTGCAGGCACTGCTCGCCGTGAAGGATGCGCCGAAGGATCACGTGCTGCGCGCGATCGCGAGCGTCGTCATGGACGAGCTCAGCGGATTCCGACAGGAGCGTCTGGTGATGGCGGGAGCTGCCACCCTGGCTCGTCGCGAGCAGGACTTCCGCGGCAGCATCCATCCGCTCCTCGAGGCGATCGAGGAGCAGGTGACCCTGCTGCGGCTGATGAGCGAGATGGTGACCGACGAGCACGGACTCGCCGCCAGCATCGGCACCGAGAACGCACCGTTCGGCCTCGGTGAGGCATCGATCGTCGCCAGCAACTACGCCGCGCCCAGCGGCACCGCGCGCGTCGGCGTGATGGGGCCGACGCGGATGGATTACCCGAGCAATCTCGCGGCGGCACGGGCGGTCGCCCGCTACCTGTCGCGGATGCTCGACGAAGACGAGGCCGGCCGCTGACGCGGTCGCGTCCGGAAGACACACGCAGAAAGGCGATTGTGGCGGACCACTATGAGGTTCTCGGGGTGTCCCGAGACGCTTCCACCGACGAGATCAAGAAGGCGTATCGACGTCTCGCGCGACAGCTGCACCCGGATGTGAATCCCGGTGAGGATGCGGCGGAGAAGTTCAAGCTCGTCACGCACGCGTACGACGTGCTGAGCGACGACGAGTCGCGGCGCCGCTACGACATGGGCGGAGGAGACGGCACTGCCGGCAACTTCGGCGGATTCGGCGGGTTCGGCGACATCTTCGAGACGTTCTTCGGTGCCTCCCAGGGCGGCGGTCGCGGCGCACGACCCCGTTCGCGCCGGGAGCGCGGACAGGATGCTCTCGTGCGTGTCACGCTCGACCTCGGTGACGTCGTCTTCGGCGCGCACCGCGACATCGACGTCGACACCGCCGTGCTGTGCGAGACGTGCCAGGGCTCCTGTTGCCAGGAGGGTACGTCCCCCGTCACCTGCGACATCTGCGGCGGCTCCGGACACGTGCAGCGTCAGGTGCGCAGCCTGCTCGGCAACGTCGTCACCTCTCAGCCCTGCGGCACGTGCGAGGGCTACGGCACCACCATCCCGTTCCCGTGCGGCACCTGCGGAGGCCAGGGCCGCGTGCGCTCGCGTCGCACGGTCTCGCTCGACATCCCCGCCGGCGTCGAGACCGGCCTTCGCCTTCAGCTGCCCGGCTCGGGCGAGGTCGGCAAGGCGGGCGGCCCGAACGGCGATCTGTACGTCGAGGTCACGGTCAACGCCCACCCCGCTTTCAGTCGTGAGGGCGATGACCTGCTCGCCACGCTCGAGGTGTCGATGACCGACGCCATCCTCGGCACCGAGACCACGATCCAGGGGCTCGACGGCGAGGTCGACCTCGAGATCCGCGCGGGCGTGCAGTCCGGCGACGTGCTCACCATCAAGGGGCGGGGTATCACCCCGCTCCGGGGGACCCAGCGCGGAGACCTGCGCGTCGGCGTGCAG
Source organism: Microbacterium sp. Cr-K20 (assembly GCF_000708325.1). Taxonomy (NCBI): domain Bacteria; kingdom Bacillati; phylum Actinomycetota; class Actinomycetes; order Micrococcales; family Microbacteriaceae; genus Microbacterium; species Microbacterium sp. Cr-K20. The sequence goes on from NZ_JARE01000050.1 coordinate 224,791, forward strand.
GTGCTGACGCCCACCCGGCTGGACTCCGCGCAGCGGGCGCTGATCGAGGACTTCGCGAAGAAGACCAAGGCTCCGGATCCGCAGCTCGCGCAGTTCCAGCCCGGTCTCTTCTCGAAGCTCCGCGACCGTTTCCGCAGCCACTGATCATGGCGCTGCACTTCCTGGTCGAGTCGTCGACGGATGCCGGAGTCGGCGACCTCGTGTCGTTGACCGGCGCTGAGGCGAAGCATGCCGCCGTCGTGCGGCGCCTGCGGGTCGGCGAGGCGGTCACGGTCGGCGACGGCGCGGGCGTGTGGCTGATCGGTGCGGCCGAAGAGGTGTCCCCGACCCGCGTCGAGGTGCGGATCTCCGACCGCGTCGAGCAACCGGCTCCGAGCCCTCGGATCGTTCTGGTCCAGGCGCTCGCGAAGGGCGACCGCGACGAGCTGGCCGTGCAGGCGGCGTGCGAGCTCGGCGTCGACGAGATCGTGCCGTGGCAGGCGAGCCGCAGCGTCTCCCGCTGGGAGGGACCGAAGGCGGTCAAGGGTCGCGAACGGTGGGCGACCATCGTGCGCGAGGCCGCGAAGCAAGCCCATCGGGCCTGGGTGCCCGAGGTCACCGCACCGGTCTCGACGACGCAGCTCGCCGAGCGGGCGACCTCGCAGCGCGTGCTGCTCCTCGACCCCACCGCATCCGTGCGCCTCTCCGAGATCTCGGCCGACGATCGCGATCTGGTGCTGGTCGTGGGGCCGGAAGGCGGGATCGCCGAGGAAGAACTCGACCGGCTGACAGCTGCGGGCGCCGAAAGAGTGCTCCTGGGCGACACGGTGCTGCGGACGTCGACGGCGGGCCCGGCGGCGATCGCCGTGCTGTCGGTCGCGCTCGGCCGCTGGTGAGCTGCGTTCCGGCCGCCCACGGCGTCAGGCCGCTGGGGACGCGGCGATCAGTAGACTTGATCGCATGACGGAACCCTCGATCTTCACGCGCATTCTGAACGGGGAGATCCCTGCCGAGATCCTCGGCGAGACCGACCGCCTGTTCGCACTGCGTGACATCGCCCCGCAGGCACCGGTGCATCTCCTCGTGGTGCCGAAGACCGCGGAGTACCGCGATGTCACCGAGCTCGCCGCAGGGGATCCGTCCCTGCTGGCGGAGATGGTGGCGTTCGCCGGGAAGCTGGCCGCCGAGCACACCGACGACGGCGACTTCCGCCTCGTCTTCAACACCGGCACGAACGCCGGACAGACCGTTTTCCACGTCCATGCCCATGTGCTGGCCGGGGGATTGACCGAGAAGAGCGTCGGTGCCTGACAACAACGAACCGCAGGAACGCAGCCTGGGCGGTCGACCGCCCGAGGCCGTCGAGAAGATCTATGCCGATGGCGTCGCCATGGTGCAGCTCCTCGGCCCGCAGGACCGCCTGCTGCGGATGCTCGAGAAGGAGCACCCTGACGTCCAGGTGCTCGTGCGCGGCAACGAGATCACTCTCGGCGGCGGCGTGGATGCGGTCGCGAAGGCCAAGGCGCTGGTCGAAGAGCTGCTCGCCATGACCAGGGCAGGTCATGATCTGGCTCCGAGCGACGTCTCCAGCTCCGCCCGGATGCTGCGCCAAGAGGGGGGTCCCCGGCCGAGCGAGGTGCTGGGCGAGGCGATCCTGACCACGCGCGGCAAGGTGATCCGTCCGAAGACGCTCGGGCAGAAGGAGTACGTCGACGCGATCGAGGAGAACACGATCGTCTTCGGCATCGGCCCTGCCGGCACGGGCAAGACCTACCTGGCGATGGCGAAGGCCGTCCAGGCGTTGCAGCGCAAGGAAGTCACGCGCATCATCCTCACTCGTCCCGCCGTCGAAGCGGGAGAGCGCCTCGGGTTCCTCCCCGGCACGCTGACCGACAAGATCGATCCGTACCTGCGACCGCTGTACGACGCGCTCAACGAGATGATGGATCCCGAGATCGTGCCGCGCCTGATGGCCACCGGGACCATCGAGGTCGCCCCTCTCGCGTACATGCGCGGGCGTACCCTGAACGATTCGTTCGTCGTGCTCGACGAGGCGCAGAACACCACACCCGAGCAGATGAAGATGTTCCTCACGCGCCTCGGCTTCGGCACGCGCATGGTCGTGACGGGCGACATCACCCAGGTCGACCTCCCGCAGGGCTCCTCCGGACTGCGTCTGGTCACGCGCGTGCTCGACGGCATCGACGACATCCACTTCTCGCGACTCACCAGCGACGACGTCGTCCGTCACTCGCTGGTCGGACGCATCGTCGACGCGTACAGCGAGTACGACGAGAAGCGCACGGCGCAGCGCTTCGAGCGCGAGCAGGCGGCGGAGTTCGCCAATCGCGCCGACCGCAGGGGAGCGCAGCGCCCCGGACCACGTGACCGCATGCCGAAACGAGGACTCTCATGATCGAGATCAACAACGAGTCGGCCATCGACGTCGACGAGACCGTGCTGCAGCGACTCACGGACTACAACCTGGCGCAGCTGCACGTCAGCCCGGACGCCGAGGTGGCGATCGTCCTCGTCGACGAGGGCGCCATGGAGGCACTCCACGTGCAGTGGATGGATGAGCCCGGTCCCACCGACGTGCTCAGCTTCCCGATGGATGAACTGCGTCCGGGCACGGAGGACCGCCCCACCGCTCCCGGTCTCCTCGGCGACATCGTGCTGTGCCCGCAGGTGGCGGAGGCACAGGCTCAGGCCGCGCGTCACACCCTGATGGACGAGCTGATCCTGCTCACCACCCACGGCCTTCTGCACCTTCTCGGATTCGATCACGCCGAGCCCGACGAGGAGCGTGAGATGTTCGGACTGCAGAAGGAACTGATCCAGGGCTTCGCCGCGGCTGAACGCCGCCGATGACGGCCGCCCTCCTTCTCATCGCCGCCGTCCTGCTGGTGGCGTTCGGCGGCCTCATGGCGGCGATCGACGCCGCCTACGGTGTCGCCTCCCGCGCCAATCTCGCCGACATGGCGACCGAGGGACGCCGGGCCAAGGCGCTGGGGCGGATCGCCGCCGATCTCGACGCGCACGTGAACGCGGTCGCGTTCATCCGTGTGCTCGCCGAGGTGACCGCTGCGGTGCTGGTGACGGTCGCGTTCACCATGCTCATCGACAACAACTGGTGGGCGATGCTCGCCGCCGCTCTGCTGATGACGGCGATCACCTTCGTGCTCGTCGGCGCGAGCCCGCGGTCGTTCGGCCGCCAGCACGCCGAGGGAATGATCCGCGGTACCGCCTCGATCGTCCGAGGGCTCCGCATCTTCCTCGGACCGCTCGCGCAGGGGCTCGTCGTGCTGGGCAACAAGGTCACACCCGGCACGGGCCGCAGCTCCTTCGCCAGCGAGGACCAGCTGCTCAGCATGGTCGATGAGGCCGCCTCGAACGATCTGATCGAGGAGGACGACCGCGACCTCATCCACTCGGTGTTCGACTTCACGGACCAGTTCGTCCGCGCCGTCATGGTGCCGCGGACGGAGATGGTGACCGTCGATGCCACCGCCACGACGGACGAGGCGATGTCCCTGTTCCTGAACCGCGGCGTCTCCCGGATGCCCGTCGTGGACGACGACGCGGACGACGTGGTGGGTGTGCTGTACCTCAAGGACCTCGTGCAGTTCGCGTATCGCGACGACAGCGCCTGGCGCGCCGCATCCATCCGGCCGATCGCGCGACCGGCGACCTTCGTGCCCGAGTCGATGCGCGCCGAGACGCTCCTGCAGCAGATGAAGCGCGACGCCGTGCACGTGTGCCTCGTGATCGACGAGCACGGTGGCATCTCCGGCCTCGTGACCCTCGAGGACCTGATCGAGGAACTCGTCGGGGAGATCTCCGACGAGTACGATCAGGTATCCGCAGAGTTCGTCGATCTCGGTCACGGACGCTACCGCGTGAGTGCCCGTCTCTCCCTGGAGGACGTGGGCGACCTCTTCGGTCTCGAACTCGAGGACGAGGACGTGGACTCGATCGGCGGTCTGCTCGGCAAGGCGCTGGGACAGGTCCCGCAACCCGGGGCGACGGCGACGGTGGAGGGCCTGGTCCTCACCGGAGGAGCCTCTCGTGGTCGAGGTCGCGGGATCGCGACGGTGTTCGTGGAACGTGCGGCAGGGGACCCTGACGCTTCGCAGGATGAAGGAGATCGACACGATGACTGACGACACCCGAAGCGGGTTCGTGACCTTCGTCGGCCGCCCCAACGTCGGCAAGTCGACGCTGACGAACGCACTCGTCGGCGAGAAGATCGCCATCACCAGCGAGAAGCCGCAGACCACGCGTCGAGCGATCCGCGGCATCGTGAATCGTCCGGAGGGGCAGCTCGTCATCGTCGACACCCCCGGAATCCACAAGCCGCGGACACTGCTCGGTGAACGGCTGAACGACCTGGTGGAGCAGGTGCTCGGCGACGTCGACGTCATCGGGTTCTGCGTGCCGGCGAATGAGAAGGTCGGCCCGGGTGATCGCCGCATCGCCGCGTCGCTCGACGGCTATCCCCGCGCCAAGAAGATCGCGATCGTGACGAAGACCGATGTCGCGGCCCGAGACGAGATCACCGAGCGTCTGCTGGAGGTCGACGCGCTGCGTGAAGACTGGTCCGCGGTGATCCCGCTGTCCGCGCTCACCAGGGACCAGCTCGACGTCCTGTCCGACGAGATCCTGCTGCTGATGCCGAAGGGCCCGGCCCTGTATCCGGAGGGCATCACTACTGACGAGTCGCAGGAGGACCGCATCGCCGAAATGATCCGCGAGGCGGCCCTCGAGGGGGTGCGCGACGAGCTCCCGCACTCGATCGCGGTCGTGATCGACGACATCGCGCCGCGCGAGGGCACCGACCTCACCGACGTGCACGCGTCGATCGTCGTCGAGCGCGACAGCCAGAAGGCGATCATCATCGGGCACAAGGGCAAGCGACTGAGCGAGGTCGGCGCGCGTGCCCGCGTCGGCATCGAGGCGCTGGTGGGCACCCGCGTGTTCCTCGGCCTGCACGTCAAGGTCGCGAAGGAATGGCAGCGCGACCCGAAGCAGCTCGGCAGGCTCGGCTTCTGAGATGAGGCCCGGTCACACGTCGATGGCGGCGGGAAGGCCGCCGACCCCGCAGACATGAGTTTCCGCAGCGATGACCCGAATCCGCTGCGGAACGAGGTCTTCACCCGAGTCTTCGACGCTCACTGGGCGGCGGTACGGCACCACATCGAGGGCGTCGTCGGCGACGAGGAGGAAGTCACCGAGATCGTCTCCGAGGTGTTCCTGCATGCCTGGTCCCGGTTGAGGCCGGCTCGACCGCCCGGTCGGGTCTGGTTGCTCCGTGCCGCCGATCGGCGTCTGCGCTCTCGTTCTCGTCCGTCGTCGATGCCGAACGGCGCCGTCGACGCCGTGCACAGCGGAGTGTCCGGCGCCGACGAACAGCCGGGGCTGACGGCCCGCCTGGTAGTCATCCGAGCTTTGGGTGTCCTCACTCCGGTACAACGGCGTATCATCATGCTCACGTACTGGGATGGACTCGCGGTGGGGGAGATCGCGGAATTGCTGCGCGCTTCTGAGTCCCGAGTGCGGAAGACGCTGGGCGTCGCGCAGGGTCGTCTGCGTGATGAGCTGGGCCTGGAGGGGCTGATGACGGGTGATGACTGACAACGCCGTGCTCGAGCGGATGCTGATCGACGCCGACCCTGCACCGACGCCACGTGACGCACCGCCCGACGCCCGTGCTCTCGCGACCCGGGACCGTATCCTCCGACGCGATGTCGCACCGAAGCGCCGTCGGGTGCGGACGCTCGGCTGGGCGGGTGGGATCACGGCCGTCGCCGCTTCCACCGCCCTGGTGATCGGGGTGCTCTCTCCGCAGGGCGCCGCCGTGGCGGGCACTCCCGCACCGCTCGAGTTCAGTGGGTCGAGCACTGTCGCTCAGATCGTCGACGACGCGGAGACGGCTCTTGCCGAGACACCGGGGCCGACGGTGCCGATGCGAACCGTCAGGACGGCCTCCTGGGGCTTCCAAGTCGATGTCGACGCGAAGACCACGACTGTCGTGCCACAGCTCTCCGCACTCGTGTGGGAACCGGACGGCTCCGGGCGGATGACCATCATCGCCGGAGTGCCGTACGATCCCTCTGACGCGGTGGCCAGCAACGCCGCCGAGGTCTCGAGCAGCGGGAAGGTCGTCACCGATCTGGTGATGGAGCCGGGGGATTTCGAGACCCCCTGGACGACCGTGCCCGGCGAGACGCGGGACGACATGGTAGCGATGCTCGAGGCGTTCGGCATGCCGGCAGATCCCACCGCGTACGACGTCGAGCTGGCGCTCACCTCTGTTCTGGACCAGTGGACGCTGACCGACGCGCAGCACGCGCAACTCCTAGTCCTGCTCGAGGAGGCCGGCGGTGGCGAAGCGCTGGGCAACACGACCGATCGCCTGGGGCGCGCCGTGGCCGGTGTACGTGTCCAGTCCCCGGACGGCGCCGTGAGCGACCTGGTCCTGGTGTCGCGCGACACGGGGCGGATCGTGGGCGTCGAACGCACGGTCCTGAAAGCCGATGACGTGTTCCCCGCCGGCGCGATCATCTCGTATCAGATGTGGGATCTCGATGAGGAGACCGTTCGATGAAACGCACCACCGTTCTGGCCGCTGCTCTGCTCGGGCTCGTCATGACGCTGGGGGCGGCCCCCGCCATGGCCGCCGTCGACGACGACCGTGAGGTCGACCCCCTGGTGGCGGCGGTGCTCGATGAGGTGCCGGGCGGTGTCGTCATCGACGGGCGGCACGCGGTGTGGCCCAAGCTCGACATGGAGCTCACCGTGCCCGCAGCCTCGGGCATGTCATCGTGGTCGGTCGGGAGCTGCACCACCGGCAGGATCTGCGCCTACAGCAACACTTCGCTCGGCGGAGCATCCCTGACGTTCGGCACGTGCGCGGTGCATACGATCCCGTCGAGCTTCGCGGTCAAGTCCGTCGCCAACGCCCGCGGCTCCGGCTCCGTCCAGGTGCGCAACGGGTCGACCGTCCTGAAGACCGTGGCCGCCGGGAGCTGGAGCAACGTCTCCGGCACGGTCACCAACCTCCGCTGCCTCCTCTGAACCGTGTCGCAGTCGATGTCATCCGAGGAACGGCCGCTGGCGCAGCACTGGGTGGCGACCGCGCCCGGTGGACCGGATTCGTGGGAGTTCGTCGAGGAGCGACTGGCGGCACCCGGGCACGGTGAGGTCACCATCCGGGTGCACGCGTCCGGCGTGAACCCCGCCGACGCGAAGCATGTCGCGTCCGGCCGGTCGGGCCTGGAGTTCCCCGTTCCGATCGGGTACGAGGTGTCCGGTGTGCTCAGCGCGGTCGGTCCGGACACTCGGATCGGCTCCGGTGCAGCGGCGATCGGCGACGAGGTGATCGCTTTCCGGGTGCGCGGCGGTTACGCGACAGCGGTCACGGTCCCCGCGGAGAAGGTCTTCGCGAAGCCGTCCACGCTCACGCATCCGGAGGCGGCGAACCTGCTTCTCGTCGGCACCACGGCCGCGGAGATGCTCGCGGTCACCGGGGCGGCGCCAGGGGAGACCGTCCTCCTCCACGGCGCCTCGGGCGCGGTCGGCATGAGCGTCCTGCAGCAGGCTCGGCTCCGCGGCATTCGTGTCATCGGCACCGCGAGCACCGACCGGTTCGACGAGGTCCGGCGATTCGGGGGAGAGCCCGTCCGATACGGCCCGGGGCTCGCCGACCGGGTCCGTGAGGTCTCGGCCGGACCGGTGGCCGCAGCGCTCGATGCCGTCGGCACCGACGAGGCCGTCGACGTGTCACTCGAGCTGGTCGCGGATTGCCGTCGCATCGTCACCATCGCCGCCCTGGGGCGCGCCGAGGCCGAGGGGATCCAGGCGATCGCCGGCTCGATGCCCGCCAGTGCCCGGTTCCGCGATGAGGTGCGCAGCGAGCTGATCGCCCTCGCGCAGAACGGCGACCTCGTGGTGCCCGTGGCCCGGACCTTTCCGCTCGACGAGGCGCGTCAGGCCCATCGTGTGTTGGCGACCGGCCACCCTGGCGGGAAACTCGCCCTGATCCCCTAGGTCAGTCGATCTCGCGCAGGGCGGAGGTCACGACCACCACGTCGTCGCCGTATTCGGCATCCACCGCATCCTGGAGAGTGCCGTCATCCCACACGACCTGCAGCCAGACGTAGCCTCGATCCGTGCCGACCGTGAGGGCATCGGTCCCGAGACGCGCGGCGATGTCGTCCTGCACCCGCGTCAACTCGTCTTCGGCCGTCGAGCCCTCGACGCCGCCGGTTGGATCTTCTGGAGCGACCGTGTCGTACAGCGCGAGCATGATCGGCGGGTCGGTCCGGGTGAGCCGCTCGCCGTCGTACGTGGCATACACGGCATACGCGCCCCAGGTCGCGTCCCCGCTGGTCTCGCTGCCGTCGACGCCGTCCCAGGTCCAGTCGTCCAGCGCCACCCCGCTGCACTGGGGCGGGTAGGACTCCATGATCGCCCCCATGCACAACGCCACGTCGCCTGCGTCGTCCAGCACGGTGCCCACCCCGATGACGCGCCCCTCCGGAGGCTCAGGATGTGCGTTCTCGAGGCGCTGGTCCGACGGGACGGTCGTGCTCGTCGGCGCCGCGGAACCGCCCGGTCCCGCGGTGCAGGCGGTCAACGCGAGGAGTCCGACGGCCGATGCTACGGCGAGGATCAGGCGACGCTGCGATGTGCTCATATCGGGGAGTGTCACCGGCCGCCTGATCGTCTCACACGCGTCGAAACCGCCGGGCCATCCCTGCTAGCATGACCACATGCCTTTCGGCGGTCTGCTTCTTCTTAGCTGCCGCGACGAGTCCTAAAGCTAGGGCCTTCCTCGTCGCGGCGCTTGTGTTGGCCCGTTCATCTTGACGAAGAGAAGAAGCCCCATCATGCAGAACACTCAGCGCCCGTCCGCGATGCCGATCCACAAGTACCGGCCGTTCCACGAGCAGATCAACGTCCACCTGCCTGACCGTACCTGGCCGGATGCTCGGATCACCGAGGCGCCGCGGTGGTGCGCCGTCGACCTTCGCGACGGCAACCAGGCACTCATCGACCCGATGTCGCCCGAGCGCAAGCGCGTGATGTTCGAACTGCTCGTCAGCATGGGCTACAAGGAGATCGAGGTCGGCTTCCCGTCGGCGAGCCAGACGGACTTCGACTTCGTCCGCCAGCTCATCGAAGAGAACCTGATCCCCGACGACGTCACCATCCAGGTGCTGACCCAGGCGCGCGAGCACCTGATCGAGCGCACGTATGAGTCGATCGCGGGCGCCAAGCAGGCCATCGTGCACCTGTACAACTCCACGAGCGTGCTGCAGCGCGAGGTCGTGTTCCGCACCGACAAGCAGGGCATCATCGACATCGCGCTCGAGGGTGCGCGCCTGTGCCGCAAGTTCGAGAAGACGATCCCGGACACGAAGGTCTACTACGAGTACTCGCCCGAGAGCTACACGGGCACAGAGCTCGAGTTCGCGGTCGACATCTGCAACCAGGTGATCGAGGTCTTCGAGCCGACTGCAGACCGCAAGGTGATCATCAACCTGCCCGCCACCGTCGAGATGGCCTCACCGAACGTCTACGCCGACTCGATCGAGTGGATGAGCCGGAACCTCAACCACCGAGAGAACGTCATCCTGTCGCTGCACCCGCACAACGATCGCGGTACCGCGATCGCCGCCGCCGAGCTCGGCTACATGGCCGGAGCCGACCGCATCGAGGGCTGCCTGTTCGGCAACGGCGAGCGCACGGGCAACGTCGACATCGTGGCCCTGGGCATCAACCTGTTCACGCAGGGCATCGACCCGCAGATCGACTTCAGCGACATCGACCAGGTCAAGCGCACGGTCGAGTACTGCAACCAGCTGCCCGTGCCCGAGCGCAGCCCGTGGGCGGGCGACCTGGTCTTCACCGCGTTCAGCGGGTCGCACCAGGATGCGATCAAGAAGGGCTTCGAAGCGATGGAGGCCCGGGCGAGCGCCGAGGGCGTCACGGTCGACGAGATCGAGTGGGCGGTTCCGTACCTGCCGGTCGACCCGAAGGACCTGGGCCGCTCATACGAGGCGGTCATCCGGGTGAACTCGCAGTCCGGCAAGGGCGGCGTCGCGTACCTGCTGAAGTCGGATCACGCGATCGATCTGCCGCGCAAGCTCCAGATCGAATTCTCCGGCGTCGTGCAGGCCAAGACGGATGCCGAGGGCGGCGAGGTCACGTCCGACCAGATCTGGTCGATCTTCAACGACGAGTACCTGCCCGCCGACGACTCCGCGGCCAAGTGGGGACGGTTCGAGCTGCTCGCGACGCAGACTCGCAGCGACATGTCCGGTGACGTGGTGCTCGACGTGGTGCTGCGCGACGACGACGAGCAGGTCTCGGTGTCGGGCAACGGCAACGGCCCGGTGGCGGCATTCGTCGAGGTGCTGCGTGGTCAGGGCTTCGACATCACGGTGTACGACTACGTCGAGCACGCTCTCAGCGCCGGCGGTGACGCCCAGGCGGCCGCCTACGTCGAGTTGCAGGTCGGCGACCAGCGACTGTGGGGCGTCGGCATCGACGGCGACATCTCGACGGCATCCCTCAAGGCGATCGTCTCGGGTGTCAACCGCTCGATCCGCACGCGGCAGCAGGAGCTCGCGGCGGTCTGACAGTCCGCGCAGGAGCGCCCCCTCGGTGACGACCGAGGGGGCGTTCGTCATTCCCTGTTCACACCCACTGGACGAGCTGCCAGATGATCCCGTTCGGATCGGCGAACTGGCAATAGCGCTCGCCCCACGGCTCGGTCTCCGGGGGAGTGATGACGCGCGCACCCGCCGCGTCGATGCGGGCGAACTCCGCATCGATGTCCTCCACGACGAACACGAGCAGGGTGCCCTGACCCGCGGAGCCGGCGATCTCCTGGGGTCGGAAGCTTCCCAGGCCGGTCTCCAGGAAGATGAGGTTGGGTGCGTCCGGGTGCTGCAGCGAGACGAATCCCTCGGCGGACATCGCCTCCTCGAATCCGAAGTGGGTTTTCGCGAACGCGGCTGACGCGGCGACGTCGTCGACGTTGAGAGAGATGGCGGTCTGAGCGATGTTCACGGTGTCTCCTGTCTAAACTACGTACAACGTACATGGTTAAGAGATCCCGTGAGAGGATTATTCCGACATGGCCAAGAATCTGGTGGATCTCCTCTGGCGGGACGAATCGTCGGCGGCCGCGGGCGGTCGTCGTGGACCTCGGGCCCGACATTCGACGGCGGAGGTTATCTCGCGGGCGATCGAGCTCGCCGATCACGCCGATCTGGACGCCGTGACGATCCGCGCCCTCGCGCAGTCACTCCAGCTGCCGCCGATGTCGATCTACACGCACGTGAACAGCCGTGCGGACCTGCTCGTCCTGATGGTCGACGTGATGCACTCTCGGATGTGGGTTCGCTCGGTCGAGGAAGTCGGCTGGCCCGCGCGAGTGCGCGCGGTTGCCGAGGACAACCTCGCCCTGCTGCGAGGGCATCCCTGGGTGCTCGACATCGCGGACCAGCGTGCCGCGCTCGGGCCCGGCACGATCGCCAAGTACGACCGCGAGCTGCATGCGTTCGATGACACGGGGCTGGGCGACATCGAACGCGACGCGGCACTGTCCTTCCTCCTGGACTTCGTCCACGCCGCGGCGATGAGGATGCGGGAGAGCGCCGAGAAGGAGCAGTTCGGCGCATTTTGGGCGGAGGCGGGCCCGCGTCTCGCTACCTACCTGGGGGAGGACTACCCGCTCGCGCAATCGGTCGGTCAGGCCGCGGGCGAGTCCCTGGGGACGCCCTACGATGCCGCAGTCGCGTGGGAATTCGGTCTGGCGAGGGTGATCGACGGCCTCCGTGCGATCATCGGCGAGCACCCGGGATCCTGAGATCGAGGCTCAGATGTCGGCGCTGGGCTTGACGATCGCGATGGCGCCCGTCTCGGCGGCCACCTTGCGGCGGTAGATCCGGCGCTGCTCGGGCAAGGAGACGTCGAACGTGACGGCGAGGATGCGGATGACGGTCGTCACGGCGATGCCGGCGACGGCGGCGATCGTGAGGGGCATCCCGAGCGCGACGGCGATGACGATGAACGTGCACCCGGCGCCGGCCGCGACGGCGTAGAGCGACCCGACGTGCATGATCGCGGTCGGCAGCCCCATGAGCATGTCGCGGAGCACGCTGCCGCCCACGGCCGCGCACACGCCGATGAACACGGCCGGCACCTCGGGGATGCCGAAGGCGAGAGCTTTGCTCGTCCCGAACGCACCGAACATCCCGATGACCACCGCGTCGAGCACCACGATCGCGGTGTTCAGGCGGGTGAACAGACCGGCGAGCAGCATGCCCAGGAGTGCCGCCCCGGCCGCCGTGACGAGATACCACTGGTTCTGCAGCGTCGCCGGCGTCTGCCCGAGCAGGATGTCGCGGATCAGACCGCCGCCCATCCCGATCATGATGCCGATGATCGCGACGCCGAGCCAGTCGAGGCGCCGCTGACCCTGGAACCCCGAAGCGAACATCGCTCCCTGGACCCCGCCGAGGCCGACGCCGAGCAGGTCCGCCCACAGCGGAATGGTGAAGAGCGGTTCGGTCACCCGTCCATTCTCCCGTACGGAGGATAATCGAGGGGTGCCCACCTACCGAGACGAAGCGGTGATCCTGCGCACTCACAAGCTCGGTGAGGCGGATCGCATCGTCACCATGCTCTCGCGCCGCCACGGCAAGGTGCGCGCGGTCGCTAAGGGCGTGCGCCGCACCTCGTCGAAGTTCGGCGCCAGGCTCGAGCCGTTCATGGTCGCCGACGTGCAGCTCTATCAGGGGCGCTCGCTCGACATCGTGCAGCAGGCGGAATCGCTCGGCTCCTACGGCACGGACATCGCGGCGCACTACGACCGGTTCACCGCGGCGAACGCGATGGTGGAGACGGCCGACCGTCTGAGCGATGCCGAGGCGACCCCCGATCAGTACCTGCTCCTCGTGGGCGGGCTGCGGGCACTGTCGCGCGGAGAGCACGTCGCGCGGAGCATCCTCGATTCGTACCTCCTGCGGGTCATGTCGCTTTCCGGGTGGGCGCCCTCGCTCGACGAGTGCGCGCGCTGCGGGACGCCGGGGCCGCACGAGCGGTTCGTCGCGCAGCTGGGTGGACTGGTGTGCACCAACTGCGCGCCGGCCGGCAGCCCCCGCGTCGCCGAGAAGACACTGACCCTTCTCCGCGCCTTGATCTCGGGCGAGTGGGACGTCATCGATGCGTCACCGCCCGCCGACACCGCGGCCGCGTCCGGACTCGTCTCCGCTTACGCCCAGTGGCACCTGGAGCGCGGCATCCGCTCGCTCGCCCATGTGTCGGACATCTCGTCGGAAGGACCACGATGAGCCCGAAGCCCTACACGCACAAAGACGCGGTGCCCTATCGTCCGCTGGATTGGACCGGTGTGCACCCGCCGGCGTTCCGGGCCGTGCCCGAGCACGTCGCGATCGTCATGGACGGGAACGGCCGCTGGGCCAACCGCCGAGGGCTCAACCGCATCGAAGGCCACAAGGCGGGCGAGGAGGTGCTGCTCGACGTCGTCGCCGGCGCAATCCAGGCCGGGGTGAAGCATCTGTCCGTGTACGCGTTCTCGACCGAGAACTGGGCGCGGTCCCCCGAGGAGGTGCGCTTCCTCATGGGCTACAACCGCGATGTGCTGCACCGCCGCCGCGACCAGCTCAACGAGTGGGGGGTGCGCATCCGCTGGGCGGGCCGCAAGCCGCGGCTCTGGGGCAGCGTCATCAAGGAGCTGCAGCACGCCGAACAGCTCACCCGCGGCAACGACGTGCTCACCCTCACGATGTGCGTCAATTACGGCGGACGGGTCGAGCTCGTCGACGCGATGCGGGCGATCGCGGAAGACGTCGCTGCCGGGCGCGTGAAGCCCAAGGCCATCACCGAGAAGATGATCCGCCGGAACCTGTACGTGCCGGACATGCCCGACGTCGATCTCTTCCTCCGGAGCTCGGGGGAGCAGCGCACCTCGAACTTCCTGCTGTGGGAGTCGGCCTACGCCGAGATGGTGTTCCTCGACACGCTCTGGCCGGACTTCTCGCGGGAAGAGCTCTGGCGGGCGATCGGCATCTACCTGTCGCGGGACCGTCGCTTCGGCGGCGCGATCGACACCCCTGACTCACCCGCCTGAGCCCGGAGCCACTGCTCGGTCTCGTTCGGAGTCCGGAGCCGGACGATCGTGAGCTGCGGGAAGCGCAGGGTGTAGTCCGGCATCCGCTCTGTCCAATGCCCCAGGGTCTTGGTCTGCCAGGCAAGGATGTTCTCATCGGGATCGCGGCGGAACATGTGCCAGATCGGTTTCTCGACGTTGCCGTTCCACATCCGCGTGCGCAGGATGCTGCGGCTCAGCGTCCGCCGTAGCAGGCGGGAGCGCACCACGCGGTACGGGTAGTCCAGCCAGAGGGCGAGGTCCGCACGAGGCGTGATGATCTCGTCGGTGCCCTTGCTTGTGTACTGCCACTCGGTGACCCAGCGGTCCTCGGACGCGAAGGCGCGGACGTCGTCGAGGAACTCGGGCCGCGGAGTCCAGTCCGGCCCGTGGAACAGGCCGTCGATCTCGACGTGGCGCAGCCCCCACACTCCGGCGACGCGGCGCGCGAGAGTCGTCTTGCCGGAGCCCGTGACACCGGCGATCAGGACCCGCTCGGGCCGGAAGGGAAGCGGATCGGCGGCGGTGAGCATCCGAGAATCCTATCGATCTCGCGCCCGCCGCCTCGGAATAGCTCGGAGGCGCATGCGGTTGGATGAAAGTGTGACTGAACCCATCTCCATCGACATCTGGTCCGACATCGCCTGCCCCTGGTGCTACATCGGCAAGCGCAACCTCGAGAAGGGTCTCGAAGCGGTCGCTGCCGACGAGGACGCGCCGCAGGTCAACATCACCTTCCACTCGTTCGAGCTGTCGCCCGACACCCCGGTCGACTTCGACGGAGACGAGATCGACTTCCTCGCTGGCCACAAGGGCATGCCGCGGGAGCAGGTCGAGCAGATGCTGTCGAACGTGACCGGTGTCGCGGCGAACGCGGGGCTCGAGTACCGTTTCGACATCCTGCAGCACACCAACACCGTGAAGGCGCACGAGCTGCTGCACTTCGCGAAGGCCGAAGGGCTGCAGCACGAGATGGAGGAGCGGCTCATGTCCGCCTACTTCACCGAAGGCAAGCACGTCGGGCGTATCGACGACCTCGTAGCCCTCGCGGCCGAGGTGGGGCTCGACGCCGACCGCGCCCGCACCGCGCTCGAGAGCGAGCAGTACCTCCCGGCCGTGCGTCAGGATCAGGCGCAGGCACGGGCCTACGGCATCCAGGGAGTGCCCTTCTTCGTCGTCGACGGCCAGTACGGCATCAGCGGTGCACAGCCGCCCGCCGCGTTCGAGAACGTGATCCGCGACCTGTGGGCCAAGAGGGACGAACCCGTCGAAGCCTGAGAGCCACGGCACGCTCCACACACGACGCCGGGGACCCGAACGGGTCCCCGGCGTCGTGTGTGTGAGGGTCAGACCCGCTGCTGGCGCGGGGCGAGGGGCAGTGGCTCCATGGGCTGGTCGTTCGCCGTGAGGTCGATGCCGAGTTCGCGCGCGTAGACGACGCGGGTGGCGATCGTCACCTCGTCACCCGCCTCCTTGAGCTCGAACACCCGACCGCCGCGCATGCGGTTGCGCTCTGCGCCATCGAGACCGTATGCGCCGAAACCGGTGCCGGGGGCATAGCCGAGCATGACGCCGTAGTAGTCGCCCACGTAGTCATTGATGTGGTCGTGGCCGACGAACACGCCCTTCACGTCGCCGCGCTCGAGGATCGCGTTGAACATCCCCGAGTTGAACGGACCGGGGCACTCATCTTCGTTGCGCTCACCGACGATGGCGTGCCGGGCCCTGCCGCGCGCGGCATCGGCCTCCGTGCGGGTGTCCACGCCGCCCCACCACATGAAGCGGTGCTCCCACAACGCGATGTGCAGGAACATCAGCCCCGGCACCTTGCGCCCGCGACGCTGTTCGAGACGCTGCGACTGCTCGCGGTACCACGCCACCTGGTCCATCCGCAGCCAGTCCCAGGTCGGGTATCCGGCGAAGTCCTGGCCATCGATCGTGCCGGGGGCGTAGCGCCCCGAGTCCATCAGCCACAGCGCGAACGCCTCACGGTTCTTCCGGGCGGCCGAGCCGATCGACACGATCGTGTTGCTGGTACCGGTCACGCCCCGTGTGCTCTCGGCGTTCACGTTGTACTCGTACGAGCGGTAGATCTTCAGCATTCCCGCCTCGTCCACGCCCGACTGCGGCAGCGAGTCCTCGTCATGGTTGCCGTACGTGACCGCCCAGGGGATGCGCCGGGATTCCATCGGCGTGACGACGTTGTTGATCGCCTGTTTCACGGCGAGCCGGGTCTCGCAGCCACCGGTGATCACATCGCCGTTGATGACGACGAAATCGGGCTTCTCCTGATCGAGCACCTTCTCCATCAGTTCGACCGTGCGGCGGTCGGTGAGTTCATCGTCTTGCGTGTCGTTGAACTGCACCACCTTGAAGGTCCCGTCGGCGCGGAAACGCAGACCGCGGCCGGCTCCGGCGCCCGCCGGGGCGATGTCCGAGGCCGCGGCTGCGGAGGCGGTACCGAGCGGCAGGGCGGTTCCGAGAGCGCCGAGCGCTCCGGCGGTGAGGACGGTGCGCCGGCTGATCGGCAGACGGTCGGGCATGCGTGGTCTCCTTCGTCTTCGGGCGATGTTCGCCGCGGTGAGACTAGGGAGGCCAGATGGCGTCGGGCTGACGAGGAGATGAACGAGCCCCGTGTTCGCCCGCAGATCAGGGGAGCGCGCGGCTTACGCGGAGGTGAACCGCACCGACCCCGCGCTCGATCCGACGTGACTTAGCGGGTCAGTGCTGCTTCGATCGCGCTGACGATCTCGGGGGCGTCCGGCTTCTGCTTCGGACGGAAGCGCAGGACGTCGCCGTCGGGCAGCACGAGGAACTTCTCGAAGTTCCACTCGACGCGGCCGGCCTTGCCGCCCTCGTCCGGGGTCTCCTTGAGAGCCTTGTAGAGCTCCGACGCGTTCTTGCCGTTCACCTTGACCTTGTCATTGACCGGGAAGGTGACGCCGTAGGTCGTCGAGCAGAACTCGAGGATGTCGTCGACGGAGCCCGGCTCCTGGCCGAAGAACTGGTTGCAGGGGAAGCCGACGACCGTGAAGCCGCGGTCCCCGTACAGGCGCTGCAGCTCCTCGAGCTGCTCGTACTGGGGGGTGAGTCCGCACTTGGACGCCACGTTGACCACCAGCACCACGTCGGCGCCGAGATCGTCGAGCGTCTTCTCCTCGCCCTTGGCATCGGTGAACGGGATCGAACGGAGCGCGGAATCGGTCATATTCACAGCTTAGGTCGCCGCATCCCTCCGGGCTCCGCGTCTGGGAGAATGGACAGGACATGACTCTCGCCACCGCCCCCGCCCGCCCCCTTCGCATCGGCCCGATCGACCTCGACGTGCCGGTCGTCCTCGCACCCATGGCGGGTATCACCAACACCGCCTTCCGGCGCCTGTGCCGCGAGTACGGCGCCGGGCTCTACGTGAGCGAGATGATCACCTCGCGCGCGCTGGTCGAGCGCAACGAGACGACCATGCGGCTGATCCGGCATCACGAGTCCGAGACGCCGAGGTCCATTCAGCTGTACGGTGTCGACCCGAAGACGATCGCCGAGGCCGTGCGCATCATCGTCGCGGAAGACCATGCCGACCACATCGATCTCAACTTCGGATGCCCGGTGCCCAAGGTCACCCGCCGCGGTGGGGGAGCAGCGCTCCCGTGGAAGTCGAAGCTGTTCGCCGACATCGTCGACCAGGCGGTCAAGGCGGCGGGTGACGTGCCGCTCACGGTGAAGATGCGCAAGGGAATCGACAAGGATCACCTGACGTTCCTTGACGCCGGGCGCGCGGCGGAGGATGCCGGTGCAGCCGCCGTGGCCCTGCACGCGCGCACCGCGGGCGAGTTCTACTCCGGGCACGCCGACTGGAACGCGATCGGCGAGCTGAAGCAGGCCGTCACGAGCATCCCCGTGCTGGGCAACGGCGACATCTGGTCCGCCGATGATGCCGTGCGCATGATGGCGCAGACCGACTGCGACGGTGTCGTGGTCGGACGCGGCTGCCTCGGACGCCCGTGGCTGTTCGGTGAGCTCGCCACCGCCTTCGGTGGCGAAGGCAAGACGGTCGACGCCACGCTCGGGTTCGTTGCGAACGCCTTCCGTCGGCATGCCGAGCTGCTGGTCGAGTTCTTCGAGGACGAAGATCGCGGGTGCCGTGACATCCGCAAGCACGTCTCCTGGTATTTCAAGGGATACCCGGTCGGTGGTGACATCCGCACCGGGCTCGCCACCGCGTCCAGCCTCGCGGAGATCGACGACTTCCTCGGGCGACTCGATCACACCGCTCCGTATCCCGGTGCGGATGCCGAGGGGCAGCGCGGACGCTCCGGGCACCCGAAGCGGACGGCACTGCCGGACAAGTGGCTGGAGTCGCGGGAGCTCGCCTCGTCGGCATCGGAGATGATGCGTGGAGCGGAGATCGAGAACAGTGGCGGTTGATCCCCAGGTCGGCCTGCGCGCCGACGGTTACGACGCGCGTGACGCCGAGCGCTTCTTCGCGGAGACCCATCGATCCGAGCGCAATGACTTCGCGCGCGATCGCGCACGCGTGCTGCATTCCGCAGCTCTGCGTCGGCTCGCCGCGAAGACACAGGTGCTGAGCCCGGCCAGCACGGCCGACTTCGCCCGCAACCGCCTGACACACTCGCTCGAGGTGGCGCAGGTCGGGCGGGAGCTCGCGGTCGCCCTCGGCGTCTCAGCCGATGTGGTCGACACCGCCTGCCTGAGCCACGACCTGGGCCACCCGCCGTTCGGACACAACGGCGAGCGGGCGCTCAACGAATGGGCGGAGCCGATCGGCGGCTTCGAGGGCAATGCCCAGTCGCTGCGCATCCTCTCGCGGCTCGAGGCCAAGGTGCTCGACGACGATGACCGCTCGGTCGGACTGAACCTGACGCGCGCCAGCCTCGACGCGACGTGCAAGTACCCGTGGACGGTCGACAGTCCGGTGCCGGATCCCGGTGGGCGGCTCAAGTTCGGCGTGTACCCCGAGGACGAGGCTGTGTTCCGGTGGATGCGCGAGGGAGCCCCCGGACGCCTGCGGTGCATCGAGGCCGAGATCATGGATCTCTCCGACGACATCGCATACTCGGTGCACGACTTCGAGGACGCGATCGTCAACGGATACGTCGACGTCGCGCAGCTGGCCGATCCGCGTGCGCACGATGCGCTGCTCGGACGCATCCAGCAGTGGGTGGGATACGACTTCACTCGCGACGAGCTGGCGGATGCGCTGTACCGTCTCTCGTCCCAGCCGATGTGGCTCGCGTCGTTCGACCGCTCACGCCAGGCGCTCGCCCGGCTCAAGAACCTGACGAGCGACCTGATCGGCCGCTTCGCCAAAGCCGCGGTCGCCGCCACCAAAGAGGCGTACGGGAGCACGGCTCTGGTTCGCTACAACGCCCATGTCGTCGTCCCGCGGGTGATCGAGGTCGAGATCGCGGTACTCAAGGGCATCATGGGTCAGGCCATCGTCACGATCGAGGCTCGCAAGGGCGTGTACAAGGAGCAGCGGCGTGTTCTGACGCGGCTCGCCGAGGCGCTCTGGTCGACAGACGCCCTGTGGTCCGCCGGATCCGACGTGCTCGAGCCCGCGTTCGCTGCCGATTTCATCGCGGCGGAGAACGATGCCGAGCGCGCCAGGGTCGTCGTGGATCAGATCGCGAGCCTCACCGACCAGAGCGCGATCGACTGGCACAACCGGCTCGTGGGAGAGATCGATCCGGCCGAGGTGGGCATATGGACTCCTCGTCACGCCCGACCCGGGGCTCGGGCGCACGCCGAGAGGCGGCCCATCGCCGAAGGGGCGCGCTGATGCCGCGGATCCGGCAGGCCGACGTCGACGAGGTCAAGGCGCGCACGAACATCGCCGACATCGTCGGTGAGCGTGTCGCGCTGAAGTCGGCGGGCGTGGGTTCGCTCAAGGGACTGTGCCCCTTCCACGACGAGAAGAGCCCGAGCTTCCATGTGCGCCAGCAGGTGGGCTACTACCACTGCTTCGGCTGCGGCGAGTCGGGCGACGTCTACTCGTTCCTTCGCGAGATGGACCACGTCAGCTTCACCGAGGCCGTCGAGCGTCTCGCCGGCCGCATCGGGTACACGCTGCACTATGAGGACGGGGGAGCGGCACCGGAGACGAGCGGCCGCAGCCGTCTCTACGCGGCGAACACCGCGGCCGCGGAGTTCTTCCGCGCACAGTTGCTCACGCCGGATGCCGAGGCCGGCCGCCGCTTCCTCGGGGAGCGCGGCTTCGACGCCGGAGCCGCGGCTCATTTCGGCGTCGGCTTCGCGCCGCGCGGCTGGGACGGCATGCTCAAGGCGCTCACCGCACAGGGCTTCACGCGCGAAGAGCTCAGCAACGCCGGACTGGTCTCCACCGGGCAGCGCGGCGTCTACGACCGGTTCCGTGGGCGCCTGGTGTGGCCGATCCGCGACGTCTCGGGTCAGACGATCGGCTTCGGCGCGCGCAAGCTCTTCGACGACGACAACGGCCCGAAGTACCTGAACACCCCGGAGACCCCGATCTACAAGAAGGCGCAGGTCCTCTACGGACTGGACCTCGCCAAGCGCGACATCGCGCGCGGAGAGCCCCGCCGTGTCGTCGTGGTCGAGGGGTACACCGATGTGATGGCCTGCCACCTCGCCGGTCTCACCACGGCCATCGCGACGTGTGGCACGGCCTTCGGCACCGACCACATCAAAGTGCTGCGGCGTGTGATGGGTGATGACAACGCCTCCGGCGAGGTCGTCTTCACCTTCGACGGCGATGAGGCCGGCCAGAAGGCGGCGCTGCGAGCCTTCACGGAGGACGATCGGTTCAACGCGCAGACCTTCGTGGCGGTCGCCCCGGACGGGCTCGATCCGTGCGATCTGCGCCTCCAGCGTGGCGATGCGGCCGTTCGCGGGCTGATGGACACCAAGCAGCCGATGTTCGAGTTCGCGATCGACCGCAAGCTGGGCGGTTTCGATCTCTCCACCGTCGAGGGGCGCGTGGGCGCTCTGAGGGCTGCCGCGCCGATCGTGGCCGAGATCCGCGACCAGCTCCTTCGCCCGGGTTACGAGCGTGTCCTGGCACGGCGACTCGGGATGGATCCCACCGAGGTGCGTAGCGAGGTCGAGCGCGCGGCGCGTGGCGGTTCCACGCCGCAGCACCCGCGTCGCGAGGCTCCGCAGGTCGATCCCGCGACCGGGGCATCGGTCGTGGCGCCGGTAACGCTCGCCAGCCTTCCGCGCAGCCCCGATGTAGCGGTCGAACGGGACGCGCTGATGGGTGCCCTGCAGTACGGGCATCAGGTCGATCAGGCCCTCCTGAATCGGGCGCTGGGCATGCCGTTCCGCACCCCGGGTCTCGACGCCGTGCGCGAAGCCGTGGCGGCGGCGCCCGACCGCACCAGGGCCGGCTGGGTGACGGAGGCCGTCAACAGCGTCCGCGAGCCCTACCGCTCGCTGGCGGGTGAGCTGCTGATGACGCCTTTCCCCGCGCGGGACGAGGAGCGCGCCGTCGCCACCGTGGCCGACCTCGCCCGACGACTCGTCCTGCGCCAGCTCGAGCGCGACAAGCAGGAGCTTCTCGGCGCCGTGCAGCGGGTGCCGGCGGATTCCGATGGGGGCCGTGCGTTGCGGATGCGCCTGCGCGACATCGACGCCGAGCGTCAGCGCTTCGCCGAGTCGTAACCCCGCCCTGCACCGCGAAGAAGGCAGGATGGACACATGTCCCGCAGGCCAGAATCCACGAACGCGATCGATTGCTCGGATCTCGTGATCGACCGGATCGGCCACGGGATGCCGACCCGCGCCGTTGACGGCGTCACCTTCTCTCTCGCTCCCGGGGGACTGATCTGCGTCGCCGGCCCCACGGGTTCCGGAAAATCCACTCTGGTCGCCGCTCTCGCCGGTTCCACCGACCCCTCGGTGAAGGTCGTCGGGGGGAGCGCGCAGGTGTGCGGCGTCGACGTGCGCCGGCCGGGACGCAAGCACAGAATCCTCACCTACCGCACCGGCTTCGTGCCGCAGGGGGCGGGTGCCGACCTGCCGCCGCGGCTGACCGTCAACGAGGTCATCGCCGAGCCGATCCTCGTCCGCGAGCGCAAGGTCAACACCAAGGCGCTCTCGATCCGCGTGGCGACGCTCCTGGACGAGTTGCATCTCCCGCTCGGCACGGCGGCCAAGTTCCCGTACGAGCTCAGCGCAGGGATGCGCCAGCGCGTCGCGATCGCACGATCGTTCGTCCTGGAGCCGAAGGTGCTGATCGCCGACGAGATCCTCGCGAACCTCGATCTCGAGGTGCGACCGGTGGTGTTCGACGCCATCACCCGACGCCGCAAGGAGCAGGGGATGGCCGCGCTGCTCGTCACCAACGATGCGGACTTCATCCGCGAGCTCAACGCCGAAACGCTCATGCTGCGCGCCGGTCACGTGGTCGCCCGGGGTGTCGGACGTGACCTGCTCTGGGTCCCGAATGCGGAGTCGGATTCTCGCCGCTGAGCACGACACGCCCGGCATCCTCGAAGGGCGCCCCGGTGTCCTGAAGTCGCTCCGGAGTTTGCTAAGCTTGTCGAGTTGCCCGCTGAGCGGGCACATTCCTCGGTAGCTCAATTGGCAGAGCAGCCGGCTGTTAACCGGCAGGTTCTTGGTTCGAGTCCAAGCCGGGGAGCCAACGAGAAAAGCCCCCTCCACGGAGGGGGCTTTTCTCGTTCAGGCGCGGGATCGAGCGGTTGAAATGGAGAGAAGAGCCCCTTCGGTAGAAGGGGCTCTTCTCATCAGCGGGGGAGGACGGCGTCAGCCGACGCCCTCCATGGCGCTCGTCTCGGTGTTGCCGATGCGGGCGATCACGTCGGGTCGACGACGCGACAGGTAGAGGTACCGGGTCAGCGCGAGAGCGACGGTGGCCAGGAAGATGTACGGGATCACGTTGTACGGGAACGCCGGCACCGGCCAGACGTTCGCGAAGAACACGTACGCCATGGTGACGACCGCGATGGTCGCGCACACCTTCACGAGGCCGTTGCGCATCTTCGCCCGCTGCGTGTAGATGACGCAGGCGATCGCGACGAGGGCATAGGCGACCATGTAGCCGTAGGTGCCCCAGGTGTTCACCCAGACGAGGATGTCGCCGGTCGCCGCTCCCGAGAGCAGCAGCACGATGTCGACCGTGATCGCGGCCGCGCCGGCGATGATCAGCACGCGGTGCGGGGTCAGGTGCTGCTCGTGGGTGCGACCGAACCGCTCGGCGACCACGCCCTCCTTGCCCATGACGTACACGATGCGCCCTATCACGTTGAGCGGAGCGACGACGACCGCGAAGAACGAGGCCGAGACACCGATCGTGAGGGCGGCGGCGAACCAGGCCGGCATGCCGATGAGAGCCGACATGCTCTCCAGCGGGCTGGCCGAGGTGGCGAGGTCGTCGCCCAACACCGTGATCTGCGTATACGCCGCGAACACGTACAGGACTCCGACGCCGAGCGCGCTCCACATGATCGCGCGGGGGATCGCCTTGTACGGCTCCTTGGCCTCTCGGCCGAGTGCGTCAGCGGAGGAGAACCCCACGAACCCGAGGATGCCGAGCACCATGCCCGACGCGACCCCCTGGAACGAGGATCCGGTGGCGAGCACCTGAGCGGGGTCCCACGCGGCGGGTCCGGCCCAGATGAGTGCCGCGACCAGGAGCACGAGGATGATACCCACGGAGAGGAGCTCGAGCACGAGCGAGACCCGGGCCGACAGGCGGATGCCGCGGATGGTGAACAGCGTCGCCAACCCGCCGAGCACGACGGCGAGGCCGATGTCCCATCCGAGTCCCTGGGCCGGAAGGCCGAGCATGCGGAGGAACTGGGCCATGTAGCTGACGGAACCGCTGAGGGAGGCGGCCGCGATGCCGAAGCAGCCGATCAGCAGGGTGACGCCGGCGAGGAAGGCGCCGAACGGCCCGAGGCCCTTCGACACGTACGTGTACAGCGAACCCGCCGAGGCGTGCTTGCGAGCGAACACGACGACGCAGTAGCCGACGCACAGGATGACGATCGTCGCCAGGGCGAAGGCGTAGATGGTGCCGTTGCCCGCACCGAGGAAGATCGCCGCCGCGGTGAAGGCGATGACGGCGCTGGGGGCGATGTTGGCGATGGCTTGAGCGGCGAGTTCGGGGCCGCTCATGACGCCGGTGCGAAGGCCGGCATCCTGGGGTGCGCCGGGCGGGGCGACGACGGTGTCAGACATGGGTTCTCCTGGATTCGGGTTTCAGGGGTGCGGGTCCGCGGTGCGCGGTCAGGGGATGAGGAGCGTACGCAGTGCCGAACCGGTCTCGAGATCGTCGAGGGCCGCCGCGGCCTCGGACAGCGGGCGCCGCCCGGAGATCAGGGGGTCGATCTTGAGCTGTCCGTCCATGTAGCGGTCCACCAGAGCGGGAACGTCGATGGAGGGGCGGACGGAGCCGTAGTTCGATCCGAGGATGCGCTGATCGGCCTCGGCGAGGACGAGGGGTTCGAACGACGCGCGGGCGCCCGTCGGGGGGAGGCCCACGATCACGGCGGCGCCGCCGAGCCCGAGCATCTGGATCGACTGCTCCGTCGTGCTGGTGCGTCCGATGGCGTCGAAGGCATAGTCGACCCCGTCGGAGATCAGTTCCCGCAGCTGCGCGACGGCGTCGCCCTGCGAGGCGTCGATGCGGTCGGTCGCGCCG
Source organism: Microbacterium sp. Cr-K20 (assembly GCF_000708325.1). Classification (NCBI taxonomy): domain Bacteria; kingdom Bacillati; phylum Actinomycetota; class Actinomycetes; order Micrococcales; family Microbacteriaceae; genus Microbacterium; species Microbacterium sp. Cr-K20. The sequence goes on from NZ_JARE01000050.1 coordinate 249,615, forward strand.
AACTGCAGGGCCAGCTGGGTCTTCTCGGGTCGCACGTCGATCGCGACGATGCGCTCCGCACCGGCGAGTCGCGCCCCCTGGACGACGTTGAGGCCCACGCCGCCGCACCCGATCACCGCGACGGTGGAACCGGGCTCGACCGCGGCCGTGTTGAGCACCGCTCCGACGCCGGTGGCCACGGCGCACCCGACGACGGCGACGACATCGAGCGGGGCATCGTCGCGCACCTTCACGGCTCCGGACGCGGGCACCACGACCTCCTCGGCGAACGAGGAGACGCCGAGGTAGTGATGCAGCGTCTCGCCGTCGCGGCTGAGACGCGAGGTCCCGTCGAACAGCACGCCGAGCGGCGCGACCACGGTCGCGACCTTCTGACACCGTGCCTCGTGACCGGCGCGGCAGTAGCGGCACTCGCCGCACGGCGGCACCCAGCTCAGCACGACGTGATCGCCCACGGCGAGCGTGTTCACGCCTTCACCGAGTTCGGTGACGACGCCGGATCCTTCGTGGCCCATGACCAGGGGAGCAGCGGCATCCCACTCGCCGCGCTTCACGTGCAGGTCGGAGTGGCAGACGCCGGCGGCCGCGATTCGCACGCGGACCTCGCCGGCACGCGGGGGCGCGAGGTCGACGTCGACGAACTCGATCGGTGACTGCGGATCGCGGAAGACAACAGCTTTCATGACATCCTTCGGGTGGAGAGGGGATGCGCACGATGCTAGGAGAGCGCGCCCGGTCGGAGCATCCGACAAATGTGTGAATGGAAAAGCCTGCGCTCGACATTTCGTATGATCGAGATATGGTTCGTGACGTCGTCTCCGTAGCGCGGTACCTCGACGGCGAACTCCTGCAGGGCGAGGTCCCGAGCACCCGACACGTGAACTCGGTGGTCGCGATCGACGCGTTCGGCATCCCGACCGACCGGCTCTTCACGACACTCGTGACGACGGACGAGAAGCCCATCCTCGCGCTCGTCGACGATCCGGAACGCGCCACGCTCCTGCGCGACATCGTGCTCGTCACGAGCGTCGACACACCTCCGCTGCGTCAGGTGCTCTCCGCAGCGCGGATCACCGCGATCGTGGGGGCGCACACATCGCAGGAACTGCTCATGCCCCGGCTCACGGCCCTCCTCGCCGTCGACCAGGCCGCGGAGGGCAGAGCGATCACCTCGGCGATGCGGGTTCTCACGCTCGCGGCTCGACGCAGCGGGATCACAGGCGTCATCGCCGAACTCGCACACCGGATCGACGGATGGGCCGTGCTCCTCGACCGGCACGGCGAGGTGATCACGACCGCCGGTGCGGGAAGCCTGCACATCGACGACGCGATCGCGGTCGCGATCGGCCGGCCCGTCCGCGTGCGTCATCGAGCACTGCAGGTTCATCCCGTGGGCCCCGGACAGGACGTCACAGCGCAGCTCGTCACCGCCCCGCGCAACGACAGCTCCGGTCGGGGCCGGGAACTCAGCTCGCAAGCCGCTGCGCTGCTCGATCTGCTCATGAGGACGCGCGACAGCAGCCATCTCGAGCGTCTCGGTCGATCGATGATGCTCGAGACGGTTCTCGAGGGCGGAGACCGGGCGACGCGCCTCCTCCGCCGCTGGGGTGTGCACGAGCGGACCCTCGTGGGATTCGCTCTGGCGTCCCGCACGAGCGGCGTCGACGTCGAGCATCTACTCGCACTGTGGCTGGACGAACTCGGCGCCGAGCACGTCTTCACATCGCAGCGCGGACTCATCCAAGGCCTGTTGCGGGAAGAGCACGTGGAAGAGATCGCGCACCGAGTGGAGGCCTTCGCCTCGACGCTGTACCTCGGCCTCGGACGCCCGGCCGGCACGGACGCACTCGCCCGGAGCGTCGACGAGTCCCGCCAGGCGTGCGAAGCGGCTCGTGCCGGTGGCGAACGTGTGGTCCGCTACACCGCGATCCCGACCGTGTCGTTCGTGCTCGGGCAACTCGATCGGGAGCAGGTGGGCAGGGTCGGCCGACTGCTCGATCCGCTCCGTTCGGGGGATCAAGGGACGGAACTCATCGAGACGCTGCGGGTCTTCCTCGCCACGAACAGTGCATGGGGCGAGAGTGCCAGCCGCCTGCGGATCCACCGGCAGACCCTGACCGCTCGCATCCGACGGATCGAGGATCTGATCGGGCTGTCGTTGGCCGATCCGGACGATCGTGTCGCCGCGTGGCTCGCGCTGCGCGCGTCGGACGGCTGAGAGTCACCGGAGCGTTCGCTCAGCGCGCGGCGCCCTCCAGCGTTCCTTCGATCTGTCCGGCCGGATCGAACAGCACGCAGTAGACGGTGCGCCCGTAGGGCTGGTCCCACGTCTCTTCCGCCGGGGGGATCGGGTACACGCCGAGCGCGGACGCCTCCCGCTGCACTCCGACGAAGGCCGTGAACGCATCCCCGACGCACTCGGCGGAGGCTGCCTCGACCGCCTGCTGCGAGAAGGTGCCGTCGGGCATCTCGATCTCGTGGAAGACCTCTTCGTCATGCAGCTCTGTGCACGGGACGACTTCGGCGTCTTCGGGCAGGCCGCTGGCGGCTTCGAGGCGACAGTCACCGACCGTCACCGCGGGCGTCTCGACCTTCGCGACACCAGCGCCGTCGCCGGTCGCACTGCGTTCAGGAGAGGGCTCAGAGGTCCCGCAGCCGGTCAGGGCGACCGCGAGCGTCAGGGCGCACGCGGCGAACAGCAGAGAGGGTCGTTGGTAAAGCTTCATCTTGATCTTCCTTCGTGCCTTCGGGGACACGATGTCCGCTTGTGCTGCGGCTCAGCCCTCGAGGTCGTCAACACCGGGCATCCAGCTCGCCCCCGGACGTCCCCATCCGCGCTTGCGTGCGATCTTCTGCACCGTCTTCCAGTCGCCGTCGGAGAGACGATCCACATAGAGGATGCCGTCGAGGTGATCGAACTCGTGCTGCATGATCCGGGCACGCCATCCGTCCACGTCGATCGTGACCGGTCGGCCGTCCAGATCCGTCGCCGTCACGTGCACCCGCTCCGAGCGACGCAGGGGGAAACGCTCACCGGGGAACGAGAGGCAGCCCTCGGATTCGAGGTCGGGGTCGGGGTCGCCCGGTTCGAGCGGCACCATCCACAGCTCAGGGTTGATGAGCACGCCGCGCCAGGGCTGATCGTCGTCGTCCACGTAGGCGTAGGTGTAGATGCGCAGGGGCACGCCGACCTGCGGCGCCGCCAGCCCGACGCCCGGAGCGGTGTCCATCGTGTCGAACATGTCGGCGACGAGCGTGCGGATGTCGTCGGTGATCTCGTCGACGGGGGATGCGGGGGAGTGCAGGACGGGGTCGCCCATGATGCGAATCGGAAGTACAGCCACGTCACAACCCTAGTCGGCGGCGCTCGCCCGGTAGGCTCGTACCGTGACTGCTGGGGTGTGGATGAACGGGGCCGAACAGGTCGGCGATCAGCTCGTGGGAGCCTTCCAGAACCCTGGCATCCTCCTCGGGATCCCCTTGGCCCTCGCCGGAGCGGTCTTCATGTCGCTCGGCGCGCAATACCAGCACCGGGGAGTCGAGAAGGTCGAGCGTCTCAGCGGCGCCGATGGGGCATCGGGGCTGAGTTTCGACCAGTTGAAACGACTGCTCACACGGCCCTCCTGGCTCGTCGGAACGCTCATGCTCGGCCTCGCGGTGGTCTGTCAGCTCGCGGCCCTCGTCCAGGCGCCGCTGATCGTCGTGCAGCCGCTCGGTGCCATCGCGCTCGTCATCACGACGCTTTTGAACGCGAGAGTCTCCGGTCACAGTCCGACGAGACAATCGCTCACAGCCATAGCCTGCTGTGTTGGCGGCATCTTCCTGTTCGTCTTCTTCGCCGCGATCTACGCGACGGAGCAGGAGGTCACCGAGCGCGAGCTCTTCGTGATCCTCGCCCTCCTGCTGGTGGTCATCATCATCCTCGGCGCCTGCTGGCTGATACTCCGTCACCGCATGCGTGCGCTGTTCTACGTGGTCGGCGCCGGCGTGCTCTACGGCTTCGTCGCCACCCTCGCCAAGGTCATCATCAAGCGCATCGAGGCCGGTCAGTTCGAGTGGATCACCGCGATCTGCGTCCTCGCGCTCCTCGCCGCGGCTGCGGTCGGCGGCTACTTCGTGCAGACCGCGTACAGCTCGGGTCCGCCCGACCTGGTGATCGCCGGACTCACGGTCGTCGATCCGCTCGTCGCGGTTCTGATCGGCATGGTCGTTCTCGGCGAGGCCGCGGCCGCACCGCCGTGGGTCATGGTGATCTTCGCGATCGCCGGAGCCATCGCCGTGTGGGGAGTGGTGGGTCTCGCCCGCTACCACCCACAGGTGCTCAGCGACAGCCAGGAGCTGGGAATCGAGCGTGGGAGCACGCCGACGGGGCAGGGGGCGTCCGCAGAAGCCTCCTCCTCGCGGACGACGGCCGTCGACGCGACGGAACGTGAACGTCCGGAGAGCTCCGAGAGCCCGGATGACGGCGACCTTCCACCGCGGCGCTCCGGTCCCACCGAGCAGCAGTAGCTGCACGAGCGAGGGCCGTGAGCGACGCGCCGGTCAGTACGCCTGATCGATGAGGTCGGGTGAGACCTCGGAAGCGGCGGCCTCATCCACGAAGAACACGGTGCGCTTGCGCCCCTTGGCGCCGGCAGCCGGCACGCTCGTGTAGCTCGCACCGGCGAGGGCGAGTCCGAGGGCCGAGGCCTTGTCGGCGCCGGTGAGCACGAGCCACACCCGCTTCGACGAGTTGAGCACCGGGCGCGTGAGCGTGACGCGCTCGGGCGGGGGCTTCGGAGAATCACGGACGGCGAGCACAGCGGCGTCGGTGACCGTGACCTCCTCGCGATCCGGGAACAGCGAGGCGATGTGTCCGTCGGGGCCGACGCCCAGGAAACAGACGGCGAAGGAAGGCCACGGGTGCTCGTCGGTGCCGAAACGGGCGAGCTCGGCGGCGTAGGCCGCGGCCGACTCGTCGAGCGTGAGTCCGGTCTCGGGCCCCGCCACCTCGTGCACGTTCTCGGTGGGCACGGGGATGTGGTCGAGGAGAGCCCGGCGCGACTGCAGGGAGTTCCTGTCCGCGTCGTCTCGCGGCACGTACCTCTCGTCACCCCACCAGAAATGCACCAGCGACCAGTCGATCGCGGCCGATCGCGGATCGTCCGCCGCGGCGCGCAGCACGGCACCACCCATCGAACCTCCCGTGAGGGCGATGTGGGCGACTCGACCGTTCCGTGTACGCGCGCGAACACGCGTGAGGAAACGGTCTGCTACTCGGGCGGCGAGGGCGGCGGGGGTGGATTCCACCACGACCCGCTTCTCTGCGGACGATACCGGCATCGACGTCACTCTCCAGTCTCGGGCGGACCCAGTTTCTCCCAGCCCTCGGTGATGACTCGACCGTACAGGACATCGGGGTCGAGCCTGCGCAGCTCCTCCGCGAGGCATTCGCGGAGCGTGCGGCGCGGCAGGTGGAGGTCGTGGTTCGGCTGATCCGGCTGCGTGAGGATGGCGATGCCGGGCGAGGGCCGCTCGAGCAGGATGTCGCCGGAGGCGCGGGTCAGACGGACCGACTTGATGCCCTCCTGCCAGTGCTCGGGGTTCTCATACGACCAGCGCACGCGAACGCCCAGAGCCATCTGCAGCCAGGCGGCGAGCAGCGCGGTCGACGGAGAAGCCGACCCACCGCGCACCTCGACACCCGTGATGGGCTCGTACGGCGGCTGATCGAGCACAGCGGCCAGCTGCTCCCGCCAGTGCGTCAGACGCGTCCAGGCGAGGTCCGTGTCTCCGGGGGCGTGGGTGCGTCCGAGCAGCGCGAGCCGATCGCGCACGTCGGGCGAGGTGGCGGCATCGGTGATGCGGCGCTGGGCGATGCGGCCGAGCGGTGACGTCGACGGCGAGGTCGGAGCATCCTCCGGCCACCAGGCGACCACGGGAGCGTCGGGCAGGAGGAGACCGGTGATCAGGCTCTCCTCATTGCTCGCGGCGTCCCCGTAGGCACGCAGCACGACGACCTCGCTCGCGCCGGCGTCGCCGCCCACGCGGATCTGGGCATCGAGGCGGGAATCGCCGTCGCCCGTGGTGATGACGATGACGCGCATGGGGTGTTCACGCGATGCGTCGTTGGCCGCATCGATGGCCGCTTCGGCGACACCGTTGCGGGCGGCGATGACCAGGGTGAGCACACGGCCGAGGGCGACGGCGCCGCCTTCTTCGCGTACCTTGACGAGCTGCTTGGCGACCTGACTGACGGTCGTGTCGGGAAGGTCGATGATCACGGGCGTCTCCAGACTCGTCCGTCGCGGGCCAGCAGGTCGTCGGCGGATGCCGGACCCCACGAGCCCGGAGCGTACTGCTCCACCGGACCGCCGACGGCCGCCCAGTACTTCTCCACGGGGTCGAGGATCTTCCAGGAGAGCTCGACCTCCTCGTGCCGCGGGAACAGCGGCGGGTCGCCCAGGAGGACGTCGAGGATCAGACGCTCGTAGGCCTCGGGGCTCGCCTCGGTGAAGGCGTGGCCGTAGCCGAAGTCCATCGTGACGTCGCGCACGTTGCTCCCGCTGCCGGGCACCTTGGATCCGAAGCGGATCGTCACACCCTCATCGGGCTGCACGCGGATGACGAGCGCGTTCTGCCCGAGCTCCGAGGCATTGCCGCGCCCGAACAGGTGCTGCGGAGCGCGCTTAAAGACCACGGCGATCTCGGTCACGCGGCGTCCGAGACGCTTGCCGGTCCGCAGGTAGAACGGCACGTCCGCCCATCGGCGGGTGTCGATCTCGAGCTTGATGGCCGCATACGTCTCGGTGGTGGAGTCGGGGTTCATGCCCTCCTCATCCAGGAAGCCGGTGACCTTGTCGCCGCCCTGCCACCCGCCGGCGTACTGCCCGCGAGCCGTGGCGAGGGAGAGGTCGTCCGGCACGTGCACCGCGGCGAGCACCTTCTCCTTCTCGGCACGCAGGTGCTCCGCCGAGAGGCTGATGGGCTCCTCCATTGCGGTGAGCGCGAGCAGCTGCAGCAGGTGGTTCTGGATCACGTCGCGCGCGGCGCCGATGCCGTCGTAGTACCCCGCGCGTCCGCCGACGCCGATGTCCTCGGCCATCGTGATCTGCACGTGGTCGACGTAGTTGCGGTTCCAGATCGGCTCGTACAGCTCGTTAGCGAAGCGCAGCGCCAGGATGTTCTGGACCGTCTCCTTGCCGAGGTAGTGGTCGATGCGGAAGATCGAGTCCGCGGGGAACGCGACCTCGAGCGCCGCGTTGAGCGCGCGGGCGGACTCGAGGTCGTGCCCGAACGGCTTCTCGATCACGACACGACGCCAGCGCTCGTCGTCATCGCTGTTCTCGCCGACGAGGCCGGAATCCTTCAGCTGCTTCGCGACGAGAGGGAAGTCCTTCGGCGGGATGGACAGGTAGAACGCGTGGTTGCCCATCGTGCCGCGTTCCACGTCGAGCTTCTCGATGGTCTCGCGGAGCTTGCGGAACGAGTCGGGGTTGTCGAACTCACCCGACACGAACCGGATGCCCTGAAGCAGCTGCGTCCAGGTCTCCTCACGGAACGGCGTACGGGCGTGCTCCTTGACCGCGTCGTAGACGACCTGGGCGAAGTCCTGGTCCTCCCAGTCGCGGCGGGCGAACCCGACGAGGGCGAACCCCGGCGGGAGCAGACCGCGGTTGGCGAGATCGTAGACCGCGGGCATCAGCTTCTTGCGTGACAGGTCTCCGGTGACGCCGAAGATCACGAGCGCGCTGGGCCCCGCGATCCGGTTGAGACGACGGTCATCGGGGTCACGCAGCGGGTTGTGCCCGCGCGAGATGGGAACAGACATGGGTGGGGGATTCTCCTGCTGTTACTTCTGTGCGGCTTCGAAGAGGGCGAGCACGTCGTCCGAGGACTCGGTGATCGTCAGCGTGACGACCGGGCGGCCGTGCTCGGCGAGCACGGCCGCGTCACCGGCGGCCTGGGCCTGGATGAGCTGCCCGAAGGTGAACGGGCGATCCGGGATCTCGAGATCGACCTCGGTGCGCTCCAGGATCTGCAGGAACACGCCCTGCGCCGGTCCGCCCTTGTGGTACTGGCCGGTCGAGTGAAGGAACCGCGGGCCCCATCCGAATGTGGTGGGGCGACCCGAGTCCGCCGCGACGAGCTCGCGCAGGCCCTGGAGCTGCGGAACCTCGAGGCGGTTGACGTATGCCTGGATCGACACGTAGCCATCGGCGGGGAGCTGGGCCCAGAGCGCATCGAGCACACCTTCGACGGTGCCGGAGGCGGCGAGGGCGGTGTCGGACACACGCACCTCGACACCGTTCTCGACGAATGCCGGAGCAGTCGGCTCCGGACGGGCGTCGAGAAGGCCGCGGGCGGCGATCTTCGCCGACTCCACGTCAGGCTGATCGAAAGGATTGATCCGGAGCAGGTGACCGGCGATCGCGGTCGCATACTCCCAGACGATGAGCTGCGCACCCAGGGTGCCGCTCACGAGGATCTCGCCCTCGTGGCGCTCGTGCAGGTGGAACTCGTTGGCGTCGTCGACCAGGCGGACGATCTGCAGGTCGGCGGGCACCGGGTCGAGTTCAGGAGAGACCGGGAGCAGGACCACCGGGAGGATGCCGGTGCCGTCCTTGCCGGTGGATTCGGCGATGAGCTGCTCGATCCAGTCCGGCAGACCCTTGATGTGTGTGCCGTCGGTGATCAGACCGAGCTTGTCGCGTCGCGGGTTCGTTGCGGCGATCGCTGCGCCGAGGCGGAGCGCGGGGTTCTCGGCGGAGTCCACCGCGACCTCGAGCGAAGACGCTTCGGCTTCGTTCAGCAGCTCGTCGATGTCGACGCCCGCGAGGCCCGAAGGCACCAGGCCGAAAGCGGTGAGTGCCGAGTAGCGGCCGCCGACGTTCGGGTCCGCATTGAAGACACGGTATCCCGCTTCGCGGGCCGAGACATCGAGCGGCGAACCCGGGTCGGTCACGACGACGATGCGCTCCACGGGGTCGATTCCGAGATCGCGGAACGCGGCCTCGAACGTGCGGCGCTGCGAATCGGTCTCGACGGTGGAGCCCGACTTCGACGACACGACCAGCACGGTGTCGGTGAGCCCCTCGTCGAGAGCGGCGAGCACCTGGCCGGGGGCCGTGGAGTCGAGGATCGTCAGCGGCACACCCGCGGTCTGCGCGATGACCTCGGGCGCGAGCGAGGAGCCGCCCATGCCGGCGAGGATGACGCGGGTGACGCCCTTGGCGTTCAGATCGGCGCGCAGGGCGACGATCTCGGCGACGAGCGGGCGGGAGACCGAGACGGCCTCCACCCATCCGAGGCGCACGGCGGCCTCGGCCTCGGCGGCCGCACCCCAGAGGGTGGGGTCGCCGCCGGTGATGCGCGAGGCGACGAGATCGTGGACCAGGCTGGGCACGGTCTCATCGATCGCGGCTCTCGCCGCGCCGGACGTATGGATCGAGAAGGTCATCGCTGGGACTCCAGAGCCTCGGCCACCTGACCCAGCAGGTCATGCCAGGAGTCGATGAACTTCGAGACGCCCTCATCCTCCAGGACCTGCGTGACGTCGGTGAGGTCGATGCCCACGGCGGCGAGGTCATCGAACACCTGGTGCGCCTCCGCGTATCCGCCCGTGATGGTGTCGCCGGTGATGACGCCGTGATCGAACGTCGCCTCGAGGGTCTTCTCGGGCATGGTGTTCACCACGCCGTCGGCGACCAGCTCGGTCACGTACAGGGTGTCGGGGAGCGCGGGGTCCTTGACGCCGGTCGAGGCCCACAGCGGACGCTGCAGGTTCGCGCCGAGCTTGATCAGGTCTTGGGCGCGCTTCTCCGCGAACTTCTGCTCGAAGAGCTCGTAAGCGAGGCGCGCGTTCGCGAGCCCGGCCTTGCTCTTGAGCGCCTCGGCCTCGGGGGTGCCGATCGCCGACAGCCGCTTGTCGGTCTCGGTGTCGACACGAGACACGAAGAACGAGGCGACGGAATGGATGCTCGACAGGTCGAAATCGGCGCTGTGTGCGCGCTCCAGACCGGTCAGGTAGGCGTCGATGACCTCGGCGTAGCGCTCCAGGCTGAAGATCAGCGTGACGTTGACGCTGATGCCGGTCGCGATCGCCTCGGTGATCGCCGGAAGCCCTGCCTTGGTGGCCGGGATCTTGACGAGGAGGTTGGGGCGGTCGATCTTCGACCACAGCTCCTTGGCCTGAGCGACGGTGCCCGCGGTGTCGTGGGCGAGGTCGGGGGAGACCTCGATCGAGACGCGGCCGTCGACATGTCCCGAGGCCTCCCAGACGGGGCGGAACACATCGAGTGCGGCGCCGACGTCCTGGGTCGTGGCGGCGAACACCGCTTCCTCGGCGCTCGCGCCGGAGGCGGCGAGCTCGGTGACCTGTGCGTCGTACGACGTGTTGCTCTTGTCGGTGATCGCGTTCGCGAAGATCGTCGGGTTCGTCGTGACGCCGACGACGTTGCGCGACGAGATCAGCTCGGCGAGGTTGCCGGAGTCGATGCGGGTGCGGGAGAGGTCGTCGAGCCAGATGCTGACACCTGCGGCGGCGAGCTGTGCGGTGGGGGTGCTCATGCGTTCTCCTTGGTGCTGTTTGCGGCGATGGTCTCGCGTGCGGCCGCGATGACGGCCTCGGTCGTGATGCCGAACTTCTCGAACAGGGTCTTGTAATCGGCGGAGGCGCCGAAGTGGTCGATGCCGACCGAGCGGCCGCGGTCGCCCACGATTCCGCGCCAGGAGAGCACGGAGCCCGCCTCCACGGAGACGCGAGCGGTGACGGATGCGGGAAGCACGCTCTCGCGGTAAGCCTCGTCCTGCTCGTCGAACCACTCGAGCGACGGAGCGGAGACCACGCGGACGTTCACGCCGTCGGCGGCCAGCGCCTCGCGGGCGTTCACGGCGAGCTGCACTTCCGAGCCGGTGGCCACGATGATGACGTCCGGCGTGCCGTTCGGCGCCTCGGCGAGGACGTAGGCGCCCTTGGCCGCGTTGTCCGCCGAAGCGAACGTGTCGCCGGAGGCCGCACCCTCGCCGCGCTCGAACACCGGGATGTTCTGGCGGGTCAGCGCGATGCCGGCCGGTCCCTCGTGGCGACGGAGGATCTCGAGCCAGGTGGCCGAGGTCTCGTTGGCGTCGGCGGGGCGGACGACCGTGAAGTTCGGGATCGCGCGGAGCGTCGCGAGCTGCTCGATCGGCTGGTGCGTCGGTCCGTCCTCACCGAGGGCGACGGAGTCGTGGGTCCAGACGAAGATGCTCGGGATGTTCATGAGGGCGGCGAGACGCACCGAGGGACGCATGTAGTCGCTGAAGATGAGGAACGTGCCGCCGAACGCGCGCGTCTTGCCGTGCAGGACGATGCCGTTGACGATCGCGCCCATGGCGTGCTCGCGGATGCCGAAGTGCAGCACCCGTCCGTACGGGTTGCCCGACCACTCATGGGTCGACCACTCGGCCGGGATGAACGACGGCGCCCCCTTGATCGTGGTGAGGTTCGACTCGGCGAGGTCGGCCGAACCGCCCCACAGCTCCGGAAGCTCGGCGGCGAGGGCGTTGATGACCTGGCCGGATGCGGCGCGGGTCGACACCTCCTTGCCGGACTCGAACACCGGGAGCGCGGCCGTGATGTCGGCGGGGAGCTCCTGTGCCTCGAGACGGTCGAGGAGCGCCTTCTTCTCGGGGTTCGCGGCGGCCCAGGCGTCGAAGGACTCCTGCCAGGCGGCGCGGGCTTCGGCGGCACGAGCAGCGAGACCGCGGGTGTGGGCGAGTACGTCGTCGGCGACCACGAAGGTCTGTTCGGGGTCGAAGCCGAGCACCTTCTTCGTGGCAGCGAGCTCGTCGGCTCCGAGAGCGGAACCGTGGATCTTGCCGGAGTTCTGCTTGCCGGGCGACGGCCATCCGATGATCGTCTTGAGGATGATGAGCGACGGCTTCGAGGTCTCGCCCTTGGCCGCCTCGATCGCGGCGAACAGTTCGGCGACGTCTTCGACGTACTCACCGGTCTTCTTCCAGTCGACGGTCTGCACCTGCCAGCCGTAGGCCTCGTAGCGCTTCGCGACGTCCTCGGTGAAGGCGACGTTGGTGTCATCCTCGATCGAGATCTGGTTGGAGTCGTAGATGGCGATCAGGTTGCCGAGCTGCTGGTGGCCCGCGAGCGAGGAGGCCTCGCTGGTCACGCCCTCCTGCAGGTCGCCGTCGCCGGCCACCACGTAGACGAAGTGATCGAACGGGCTGGTGCCGGCGTCCGCCTCGGGATCGAACAGGCCGCGCTCGTAGCGGGCGGCGTAGGCGAAGCCGACGGCGGAGGCGAGGCCCTGGCCGAGCGGGCCGGTGGTGATCTCGACGCCCTTGGTGTGGCCGTACTCCGGGTGGCCCGGCGTCAGCGAACCCCAGGTGCGCAGTGCCTTGAGGTCGTCGAGCTCCAGTCCGAAGCCACCGAGGTAGAGCTCCACGTACTGCGTGAGCGAGGAGTGTCCCGCAGAGAGGATGAAGCGGTCGCGGCCCAGCCAGTCGACGTCGGTCGGGTCGTGGCGCAGCACGCGCTGGTAGAGGAGGTACGCGGCCGGAGCGAGGCTCATGGCCGTGCCGGGGTGACCGTTACCGACCTTCTCGACGGCATCGGCCGCCAGGATTCGGGCGGTGTCCACCGCGCGTCGATCGATCTCATCCCACTGCAATTCCGACACGTTCATGCCCTTTCCGACAGTTTCGAGGGCGCCCTTATTCCCTGGCGCATCCGCAACTTCCCTGGCGCATCCTGCACCGTCGCGGAGACGGGTGGAGGGGTGTGCGCAGCGCCGGGCGCGCGAGTGCTCTCAGCATAGCGAAGACGACTGTCGTGCTACGCGAGCGGACGGCGCGGATGACGTCATCCGGTGTCATAGACTGGAGAGGTTGTCCGGTCACATGTGCGGAGGAGGCGATCGAGATCTCGACGATGTCTGATCAGACCGTGAGGAAGTCGTCCATCGGTCGCACGGTGAAGGCCTACATCACGCTGACCAAGCCGCGTGTCCTCGAGCTTCTGCTCGTCTCGACCGTTCCGGTGATGTTCCTGGCGCAGGGCGGACTGCCCAACCTGTGGCTGGTGCTGGCGACCGTCATCGGCGGCTCGTTGAGCGCCGGTTCCGCCGCCGCATTCAACATGTACCTCGATCGTGACATCGACGCGCACATGCATCGCACCGAGAATCGACCGCTGGTCACGGGCGAGATCAGCCCGCGCGGCGCGCTGATCTTCTCCTGGACGCTCGCGATCGTCTCGACGGTCTGGCTGCTCGCCACGACCAACTGGCTCGCCGCAGCCCTGTCCGCGACCGCCATCTTCTTCTATGTCGTGATCTACACGATGATCCTCAAGCGCCGCACCGAGCAGAACATCATCTGGGGCGGCATCGCCGGGTGCTTCCCCGTGCTCATCGGCTGGTCCGCCGTCACCGGCTCGCTCGACTGGCCGGCGTTCGTCCTCTTCCTCCTGATCTTCCTCTGGACGCCGCCGCACTACTGGCCGCTGTCGATGAAGTACAAGGACGACTACGAAGACGTCGACGTGCCGATGCTGGGTGTCACCCGCAACGCCTCGCAGGTCGGCCTCCAGGTCATCCTCTACGCGTGGGCGACGGTGGCGTGCTCTCTGCTCCTCGTCCCGATCGCCAACATGGGTCTGGTGTACACCGTGTCCGCCACGGTCTTCGGCGGATGGTTCATCTACGAGTCGCACCGGCTCTACAACCGTGCCGTCCACGGCACCGAGCCGCGGCCCATGCGCGTGTTCCACGCCTCGATCACCTACCTGACGCTGATCTTCGTCGCGGTCGCGATCGACCCGCTGCTGCCGTTCTGACCCGAAGCTTCTGAAACGACGGAGCGGCGCCGATTCCTCGGCGCCGCTCCGTCGTTCTTTCCGCTCAGAAGATCAGCGTGTGATCGTCGAGTCGTCCGGCTTCGCGTCGCCGGCGGGAGCGTCGTCCCGAGCGGTGTCGTGCGCGTCAGCGGCGGGCACCTCGTCGACTGTCGCCGTGTCGTACGTCGGCGCTGCCTCGAGGGATGCGGTGGTTTCGGACGTTGCGGTCTCGGCCGCGGCCTGAGGTTGTGCGGTCTCGGCGGTCCAGTCGATCGCCTCGACGACGGCCGGGGCGGGAGCGGGGACGAGAGAGCGTGCCGCGACGAGCCCGAGGGTGAGCAGGATGCCGACGATTCCGGCCGCGAGGACGCCTGCGCCCACGACGACGAGAGACTGGCCGACGTATACCTCGACGCCCGTGGCCGTGCCGTCGAGCAGGGTGGTCGTCATCGTCCCGATCTGACCGGAGATGAGCCATCCGCCGACAGCTGTCGTGGCGAGGGACACGACCAGGAGGAGCCAGAATCCGATGCTGCGTGAGAGTGACTTGTTCATGTCGTCCACGATCGCGGACACGCTGATGAGTCGGCGATGTGCGAGCTGTGGATCGCCTGTGCGGGGTCAGGCCTCGGCGGGGACCCGGCGCTTCAGATGGAGCACGACCACGGTGTACGCGGCGGCCGAGAGCGAGGCGAGCACCATGTGGATGCCGACGAGCAGCGGAGGGAGTCCCTCACGTGCCTGCCAGACCCCCACACCGACCTGCACCAGGATCGCCAGCACAAGGACGAGCAGCCAGCGCCGCGGCTCCAGGCGCAGCGCCCAGGCGGCGACCGTGAGGAACAGCACGAGGGCGGCCAGGATGTAGCCGGGCCACGAGTGCACGTGGGCGAGCACGGTCGCGTCGAAGCCGTGCCGCAGCACATCCGCGTCGCCGGAATGGGGACCCGACCCGGTCGTCAGCACGCCGAAGACGATCGTCACGGCGAGTGCGAGGCCGGTCACGTGGGTGACAGCCGCGAACCACGCGGGAACCGCGCGCTCACGGGGTCCGCCGTCCGTCTTCAGGCGCACCAGGAACGCCGCCGTGATGCAGACGAGCAGCAGGGACGAGGTGTAGTGGAAGCCCACGATGAAGGGGTTGAGGCCTGTCAGCACCGTGATGCCGCCGACGAGCGCCTGGGCGACCACGCCGATGAGCACGAGCCAGGCCAGTAGGACCAGGTCACGTCGGGAGGGCGTCGTGCGGATGGAGCGGACCGCCGCCGCGATGACGGCGATCAAGAGCACGCCGAGCGCGATGGGGGAGGCCGGGAAGTGCAGGGGGGCGGCGATGCCGAACGCGGCGACGGCCGCCACGATGCCGCCGGCGGCGAACCAGAGCGCGGTGACCAGGCCGCGCTTCCCGCTGAAGAGGTGCAGGACCAGCAGCACGACCGCCAGCGCGATGATCCCCACCACACCCGTCATCAGGCGGTTGCCGAACTCGATGATGCCGTGGATGCCCTGCACTTCGAGGATCGGGACCAGGGAGTCCGGTGTGCACAGCGGCCAGTCGGAGCATCCGAGGCCCGATCCGGTGAGGCGCACCGCGCCGCCGGTGCCGATGATGATGGTCTCGCTGAGGAAGGAGAGCCAGGCGAAGACCGTCAGCGCGCGTCCCCACGGAGCAGAACGGGGCGGAGCCGTCTGCGTCGGAGTGGAGGCGGGGATCGTCGTCTCGGGCATTAGTCCTCCGGACCGCGCTGGAACCTGCGGGCATGGCCCGTCTGTCAGGCGGAACCTGTAGAATCGGATTGTTGCGATGAGCGCTGACCGCGCTGAAGCATCGACAACAGTTTAGGCGCGATGGAAGCGCCGGTGATGAGGGCCCACCAACGGCACCCGCTCCCGCAGACTCGACGGGGATCAGGTGTGTCGGGGCGGATGACACCGTTTGGGACCTGTGAGGAGAGTGTTGGATGTCGGATGTACTGATCGACCGCCCGGAGCTTGACGGTCTGGGGGTGTACGAATTCGGCTGGCACGATGAAGACGCCGCCGGCGCCATCGCCAAACGCGGGATCTCGGAAGAGGTCGTGCGAGGAATCTCTGCACTCAAGAGCGAACCCGAATGGATGCTGAAGACCCGTCTCAAGGGGTACCAGCTCTTCGGGAAGAAGCCGATGCCGACCTGGGGCGCCGACCTCAGCGAGATCGACTTCGACAACATCAAGTACTTCGTCCGCTCCACCGAGAAGCAGGCGCAGACGTGGGAAGACCTTCCCGCCGAGATCCGCGAGACCTACGAGCGCCTCGGCATCCCCGAGGCCGAGCGTCAGCGGCTCGTGGCCGGTGTGGCAGCCCAGTACGAGTCCGAGGTCGTCTACCACCAGATCCGCGAGGACCTGGAGGCGCAGGGCGTCATCTTCATGGACACCGACACGGCCCTGCGCGAGCACCCCGAGTTCTTCGAGGAGTACTTCGGCTCGGTCATCCCCGCCGGTGACAACAAGTTCGCCGCGCTGAACACGGCCGTGTGGTCGGGCGGCTCCTTCGTCTACGTCCCCAAGGGCGTGCACGTCGAGATCCCGCTGCAGGCGTACTTCCGTATCAACACCGAGAACATGGGCCAGTTCGAGCGGACCCTGATCATCGCCGACGAGGACAGCTACGTCCACTACATCGAGGGCTGCACGGCCCCGATCTACAAGTCGGACTCGCTGCACTCGGCCGTCGTCGAGATCATCGTGAAGAAGAACGCCCGCGTTCGCTACACGACGATCCAGAACTGGTCGAACAACGTCTACAACCTGGTCACCAAGCGTGCCGTGGCGTACGAGGGTGCGACCATGGAGTGGGTCGACGGCAACATCGGCTCCAAGGTGACGATGAAGTACCCGTCGATCTACCTGATGGGCGAGCACGCCAAGGGCGAGACCCTGTCGGTCGCCTTCGCCGGTCCCGGTCAGCACCAGGACGCCGGCGCGAAGATGATCCACATGGCGCCCTACACGCAGTCGTCGATCGTCTCGAAGTCGATCGCCCGCGGCGGAGGACGTGCCGGCTATCGCGGTGAGGTGCGCGTGGACGCCGCGGCACACCACTCCGCGAACACCGTGCGCTGCGACGCTCTGCTCGTCGACACGAAGTCCCGCTCCGACACCTATCCGGCGATCGACATCCGTGTCGACGACGTGCAGCTCGGCCACGAGGCCACGGTCTCGAAGGTGAGCGAGGAGCAGCTGTTCTACTTGCAGTCCCGCGGCATGCCCGAGGACGAGGCGATGGCGATGATCGTGCGCGGCTTCATCGAGCCGATCGCGCGGGAACTGCCGATGGAATACGCGATGGAACTGAACAAGCTCATCGAGATGGGCATGGAAGGATCGGTCGGCTAGTGACCGCCGCTACGACAGCGCCTGCCGAGGCGCAGCACACGAACGCGCACATCGACCCCGCCGCCCAGGTGGCCGCGGCCGGATTCGTCCCGGTGCAGACCCGCTCCGAGCGTCCGCACTCTTTCGAGCCGGCCGACTTCGGCGCCCCCACCGGGCGCGAGGTCAACTGGAAGCACACACCCGTCGCGCAGCTCACCTCGCTGTTCGAGGTGGCTCCGCAGAACGACGGTGTGAGTTACACGATCAACGCGGGGGAGCAGTACATCGCCGCGCCGCTCGCGATCGGTACCGCCCCCCGCGGCGAGGTCTTCCTCGCCGAAGACGTCACCGCGGCCGTGGCCTGGCAGGGATCCGTCGAGGCCCTCCACGTGCGGATCCCGCGCGAGGAAGAGGTCGCAGAGCCGATCTTCGTCTCCATCGCCGGTCTCGGAGCCGACCGTCGTGCCGATGCGCACATCGTGATCGAGGCGCTCGAGCACAGCTCGGCGACCGTCGTCCTGCAGCACACCGGGTCCGCCCAGTACGCACAGAACGTCGAGATCATCGTCCGCGACGGCGCGAAGCTGTCGGTCATCAGCCTGCAGCAGTGGGCGGATGACGCGGTCCATGCGTCTGCACACCAGGCACGGGTCGGTGCGGATGCGACGCTCAAGCACTTCGTCGTGAGCTTCGGCGGCGGCGTCGTGCGCGTCAACCCGAACGTCGAGCTCGCAGGCGCAGGCTCCGAGGGGTACCTCTACGGCCTGTCCTATGCAGACGCCGGGCAGCATCTGGAGAGCCAGGTGTACCTGCACCACAAGGGACCGCACACCAAGGGTGACGTCCTCTACAAGGGTGCGCTGCAGGGGCAGGGCGCACACAGCGTCTGGATCGGCGACGTGCTGATCGGAGCCGACGCCACGGGCACCGACTCCTACGAGGCGAACCGCAACCTGGTCCTCACCGAGGGCGCCCGCGCCGACTCGATCCCGAACCTCGAGATCGAGACCGGCGACATCCTCGGCGCCGGACACGCGAGTGCGACGGGTCGTTTCGACGACGAGCAGCTGTTCTACCTGCAGGCGCGCGGTATCAGCGAGGAGGAGGCACGTCGGCTCGTCGTGCTCGGCTTCCTCACCGACATCGTGCAGCGCCTCGGCATCCCCGCCCTCGAGGCCGAGCTTCTGGCGGCGATCGAGACGGAGCTGGCCGAGGTGAGTGCATGACCGCCGAACGCGTCTGCGGAGTCGCCGACCTCGAGCAGGACATGCCGTTGCGTGTCGATCCGGGCGGCGTGCCGATCACGGTGATCAAAGACGGCGAGGGAGTCATCCACGCCATCGGCGACACCTGCACCCACGGCGACATCTCGCTGTCCGAAGGCTTCGTCGAAGGTGACACGGTGGAGTGCTGGGCTCACGGCTCCGCGTTCTCGCTGCTCACCGGCAAGCCCCAGAATCTCCCCGCATATGAGCCCGTCCCGGTCTACGTCGTCCAGATCGACGGCGACGACGTGCTCATCGATCCGACTGTTATTAAGGAAGTTTGAAGAATGTCTGTTCTCGAGATCCGCGACCTGCATGTGACGGTCGAGACCGATGCGGGGACCACCCCGATCCTCAACGGAATCAACCTCACCATGAACACCGGTGAGACCCACGCCATCATGGGCCCCAACGGCTCGGGCAAGTCGACCCTGGCCTACACGATCGCCGGTCACCCGAAGTACACGGTGACCTCCGGTTCGATCACGTTCGACGGCCAGGACGTCCTGGAGATGACGGTCGACGAGCGCGCCCGCGCCGGGCTCTTCCTCGCCATGCAGTACCCGGTCGAGATCCCGGGAGTCACGGTGACGAACTTCCTCCGCACGGCGAAGACCGCGCTCGACGGCGAAGCACCGGCGATCCGCGGCTGGACCAAGGACGTCAAGGCGGCCATGTCGAATCTGCGCATGGACCCCAAGTTCGCGCAGCGCAACGTCAACGAGGGCTTCTCCGGCGGCGAGAAGAAGCGCCACGAGATCCTGCAGCTCGAGGTGCTGAAGCCGAAGTTCGCAGTCCTCGACGAGACCGACTCGGGTCTCGACGTCGACGCGCTCAAGATCGTCTCCGAGGGCGTCAACCGCGCGAAGGAGTCCACCGGCCTCGGCGTGCTGCTGATCACGCACTACACCCGCATCCTCCGCTACATCCGCCCCGACTTCGTCCACGTGGTCGTCGCGGGCAAGATCGTCGAAGAGGGCGGCCCCGAGCTCGCAGACCGGCTGGAGAACGAGGGATACGACCGTTTCCTCGACCCTGCAGCCCCCATCGAGGCGTAGGCTGATCGCATGACAGCGACCCTCACGGACGAGAAGTACGACGCGGTCACCGAGGCTCTCAAAGACGTCATGGACCCCGAGCTCGGGATCAACGTCGTCGACCTCGGCCTCATCTACGACCTCGCCTGGGATGACGAGAACGATGCTCTCGTCATCCACATGACGCTGACCAGCGCGGGCTGCCCGCTCACCGACGTGCTCGAGGACCAGACCGCTCAGGCTCTGGACAGCGTCGTCGATCGATTCCGCATCAACTGGGTCTGGATGCCGCCGTGGGGTCCGGAGCGGATCACGGACGACGGGCGCGACATGATGCGCGCGCTCGGCTTCGCGATCTGATCCGCACGGGACCGCTGCCGCGAGGCGGCACGACGACGCGCGCGTCGGATCCGACGATACGACGATGACGCGTTTCGGAACCTCGGGAGAACGAATGCTTCAGGTGAAGGCACTGCCTCTGGCGGAGCTCCGCGAGCGCAGCAGCGAGAAGTGGCGTGAGTACCCGGACGATGTGCTTCCGCTGTTCGTCGCCGAGACCGACTTCCCGCTGGCGCCGGCGATCTCGGATGCGCTGCGGCGCGCCGTGGAGATCGGTGACACCGGGTATGTCGCATCGCGGACGCCGCTCGCCGAGTCGTTCGCCGCTTTCGCGAACCGACGCTACGGCTGGGAGCCCGACCCCGCGCGCATGCGGAGCACGGCGGACGTGAGCATGGGGATCGTGGAGATCCTCCGCCGTGTGACGCAGCCGGGGGAGCGGGTCGTCGTGACCCCTCCGGTGTATCCGCCGTTCTACGACCTGGTCGCCGAGGCCGGCGCAGAGGTGGAGCGCGTCCCCCTGCGTGACACGGGAACCCGATGGGAACTCGATCTCGACGGCATCCGTGCGGCCTTCGACGACGGAGCGACGGCGATCCTGCTCTGCAACCCGCACAACCCGACCGGCACGGTGCATGACCGCGACAGCCTCGCCGCGCTCGCGGACCTGGCGGATGAGTTCGGGGCGGCCGTCGTCTCGGACGAGATCCATGCGCCGCTCGCGCAACCGGGAACCGGGTTCACGCCGTTCCTCGCCGTGAGCGATGCGGCCCGGCGCGTCGGCTATGCAGTCGTCAGCGCCAGCAAGGCGTTCAACCTCGCAGGTCTGAAGTGTGCCCTGATGGTCACCGCCGACGACGCGACGAGCGAGGTCGTGCGCGGCCTGCCCGTCGAGGTGGAGTGGCGTACCGGACAGTTCGGTCTGCTCGCCGCCGTGGCCGCGTTCTCGGAAGAGAGCGACCCCTGGCTGGATGGGCTGCTGCGCACCCTCGATGAGAATCGAGTGCTGCTCGAGGACCTTCTGGCGGCTCACCTGCCGGGTGCGCGCTATCGCATCCCGGACGCCGGGTACCTCGCGTGGATCGACCTCACCGCGCTCGACTGGGGTGACAATCCCGCGCGACGCATCCTGCGCGACGCGAAGGTCGCCCTGCACTTCGGACCGGCTTTCGGCGCCGAGGGTGCGGGCCATGTGCGACTGAACTTCGGCACCTCCCCGGAGATCATCACTGAGGCGATCGAGCGCATCGCGGCGCTCGTGGGCCGATGACGACTCCGGTCGACGCCGCGACGATCTGGGACCGCCAACGCATCTGGGTGACCCTCGGCGCGGTCGCCCTGATCTTCCTCGCCGCCATCGAGGCACTCGCGGTGACGACGGTCATGCCGATCGTCAGCGAGGCTCTCCACGGCGAGGCCCTCTACGCCGTGGCTTTCGCCGGCACCCTGGCGACGAGTGTGATCGGCATGGTCGCCACGGGCGCGTGGTCGGACGCGCGCGGACCGCGCGGCGCCCTGTATGTCGCCGTCACACTCTTCATCGTCGGTCTTCTCGTCTCGGGCTTCGCCGTGACGATGCATCAGTTCCTGATCGGACGACTCGTCCAGGGGCTCGGCACCGGCGGGCAGACCGTTGCGCTCTACGTGGTGGTGGCGCGGCTGTATCCGCCTCATCTGCACGGCAGGATCTTCGCCGCCTTCGCCGCGGCCTGGGTCGTGCCGTCGATGGTCGGACCATTCCTGGCCGGGGCCGTCGCAGAGTACCTCGACTGGCGATGGGCGTTCCTGGGCGTCGCGGTGCTGACGGGCGCCGCATTCGTGATGATCGCGGTGCGGCTCCGCGGTGTCGATTTGGGGCATGGTGAGCCGCAGGATCGACGCGCCCTCGTCGTGCGCCTCGCACTCGCCGTGGTCGTGGCCGTTCTCGCCGTCGTGGTCGGCTTCTCTGCCGACATGGCACCGTCGGTCGGCTGGCCGGTCGCGCTCGGCGCCGTCGTCGCGATCGGCCTCGCCGTGCTCCCGCTGCTGCCACGGCGCACGTTGCGCGCGGGCCAGGGGCTGCCGAGCGTGGTGCTGATGCGCGGCATCGTGGCGGGTGCGTTCTTCGCCGCTGAGGCCTACATCCCGTACCTGCTGATGAAGAAGTTCGACTTCAGTGCGACGTGGGCGGGAGTCGCACTGATGCTGGCGGCATTGGCCTGGGCCGGCGCCTCGGCGCTGCAGGGGCGATACGGTGAGCGTCTGGGGAATCACCGCATCACGCTGATCAGTCTCGGCTCGCTCCTGGTGGCGCTGCTCTGTGTCCTCGTCGCCGCGCTCTTCGACGTCTCGGCGGCGGTGGTGGTGCTCGGCTGGGCATTCGCCGGTGGCGGGATGGGGCTGCTGTACCCGCGGTTGACCGTCCTGACGCTCGCGTACTCGGACGAGACGAATCAGGGATTCAACTCCTCTGCCCTGTCGATCTCGGACGCCACCGGTTCGGCCGTCGCGATCGCGCTGGCCGGTCTCGCGGTGGCATCCCTCGGAGGTGAGGCGGGTGCTTTCGGTGCGGTGTTCGCCTTCTGCGTCGGACTCGTCGCTCTCGCGATCGTGCCCGGACTCAGGCTCGGGCACGCGGCGGAGTCGCCGGTGCGCTGAGCACCCCCGCGAGCGCAGTCACTCCGAGGTCGAAGACACGGTCGAGGCCGGCCGTGACGTCGATCTCCCCGGCGGTGGGCAGCGCACCGTGGCTGTCGGCGTGCATGCGCTGCTGCACGAGGGTGGCGTGTCCGAGGACGAAGTGCAGGATCGCCGCGCCCCGGTCAGCGGCGTCGGATGCCCCGTGGGCCTCCAGTGCCGCGGTCAGCACCGACTGCGCGTGCGAGGAGCCGAGTTGCAGGGCGTAGGTGCTGAGGACCAGTTCGGCGCCGTCGCGGTGGGTGAAGAGGGCGTCGCGGATGCCTCGGGCGGTTGCCAGCACGCCGTCGCTGCCGCGGGGGATCGATGCGGTGATCCGGTCGGCGAGTTCGGCGAGCAGCTCCTGCTTGCTGGTGAAGTGCCAGTAGAGGGCACTGGGCTGTACATCCAGGCGGGCGGCGATGCGCCGCATCGAGAGGTCGGCGAGCCCGACTTCGTCGAGGAGGGCGAGCGCGCTCCGGGCGACGCTGTCGCGGTCGTGCCGTGCCTGATTCGTCTCCGGGCTCATCCTCCGATTATAGTGAACGACGTTCAGGTGAACGGTGTTCAGGAGAAACGCGTCGGAGGGATCCGCATGACACGCACACGAGAGACGGGTGTCGCGACGATCGCCGTGGACGCGGTCTCGGTGGTGCTCGACGGCCGCCCCGTGCTGCGAGAGGTCACCGCCTCGCTGACGGCTCCGACGATCGCGGTGATCGGTGCGAACGGGTCGGGGAAGTCCACGTTCGCCCGGCTGTTGAACGGACTCGTCACTCCGAGCGCCGGCGAGGTGAGGGTGCACGGCCTCGACACGATGCGTGACCGCGCCGCCCTCCGCCGCCGCTTCGGATTCGTGTTCACGAACCCCGATGCGCAGATCCTCATGCCCACCCCGGCCGAAGACATCGCGCTGTCCCTGCGCGGCCGGGCGAAGGCCGAGATCGCCGATCGCGTCAGAGACACCCTCGCCGTGCATGGTCTGGCAGACCACGCAGATGTCCCCGCATCCAGCCTGTCGGGGGGCCAGAAGCAGATGCTCGCCCTGGCCGCAGTGCTGGCCACCGAACCGCAGCTCATCGTCGCGGACGAGCCGACGACACTCCTCGACCTGCGCAACTCCCGACGCATCGGCGACCTGCTCCTGGCGCAGCGGGCCCAGGTCGTCGTGGTGACACATGACCTCGAACTGGCCGCGCGCTGTGAGGCCGCGATGCTGTTCGAAGACGGGCGGGTCACGGCGTCCGGAGAGCCGTCGACCGTGATCGCGGCCTATCGTCGAGCGTGCGGATGATCGCGCTCTACCGTCCCGGAAGCAGCATCCTCCATCGCGCTCCTGCCGGGCTCAAGCTCGCCGCGCTGGCGATCGGAGCACTCGTTCTGTCGCTGTACCCCCACGACGCGGTGAGCATCGCCATCTCGCTCGCGGCGGTCCTCGCGCTGTACGGCATCGGGGGAATGCCCATCCGGGTGCCGTTGCTCGAGATCTGGCGTCTGCGCTGGATCATCGTCGTGCTCGCCGCGGCGCTCGGGGTCTTCGTCTCGCCTCTCGCGGCGTGGGTCGGCACGGGACGCGTCGTGACGATTCTCCTGCTCGCGAGCCTGTTGACGCTCACGACCCGGATGGCGGATCTCGTGGAGGTGCTGCAGGGCATCCTGCGCCCGTTCCAGCGATGGGGAGTCGATCCCGACGCGGTGGCGCTCACGATCTCGCTCACGATCACGACGATCCCCGTGATCGCCGGCTTCGCGGAGCGCGTGCGGGATGCGTCGCGAGCCCGCGACGTGCGGTTGGGCGTGCGCGCCGTGGTGCCCCTGCTCGTTCTCGCCCTCCGACACGCGGACGATGTCGGCGACGCGCTGGCAGCACGGGGCCTGGGCTGACCCTACGCGGGGACGAGCGTGCGCACTCCGACCGGCGGCAGCGGCGTCGTCTGAGACGCGAGTCGGAGCGCCGCGAGGATCAGGGCGACCGCGATCAGAGCGGTCGCGACGGATGTGCCGAGTACCAGGAGCATCAGGACACCGACCAGGCCGCTCAGTGCTCCCGCGACGACGCGGGGTAGCGAACCGGTGGCCTGTGGCGCGGGCTGCGACTCGAACCGGGTGAAGGCCACGGCGACGAGGGCGGTCAGCGCGAGTGCGGTCGCGAGCCAGAGCGGTCGGGCCGCCCACCAGTCCGCGCTGTCGAGCGACGGGAGCGCGACGCCCGTGACGAGGGCGTTCACGGCGGTCGCGCCGGCCATCACCAGCAGGACAGGCATGTGCCAGAGATAGATCGTCATGGTGCGCACCGTCACGAACGCCGTGAATGCCGCCACGCGCGGTCGGCGGCTGAACCGCTCGATGCGTTCGCGGTGCAGGGAGAGCAGGCTGGTGTGTGCGACGCCGACGAGCAGGAGGGCCGCAGTCGGCGGGTTGATGTTGGCGATGAGGTCGGGGGAGTACACCCCGGTGAGGAACGTTGCAACGAGCAGGAGCAGGGCACCGAGGCCCGCGGTGGCCCGGACGCGTCGACTCAGACGCCCGATGCGTCCGTCGGCGACGAAGAACCCCAGCTGCTGCAGCGTCATCCACACGAAGGCGAGGTTCAGGAAGCCGAGGCCCTCGAGCCCGGTCGCGGCGCGCAACACGTCGACGGCGATGGATGCCGCGACGAGAGCACCGATCGTGCGGTAGGGGGCGCGCTCGTGGGCGGCGGCCAATGCGGGAAGCAGCGCCTGGCACAGGAGGAAGACGCCGAGGAACCAGAGCGGCTGACCGTAGCGGAAGCCCGCGGTCGCGATCAGATCGGCGGGTACACCGAAGACCGTGAGCAGCGCGAGCCCGACGCCGACGATGGCGATCGTGAAGACGGCGGGTCGCAGCAGACGATGCAGTCGCCCGGCCACGAACCCGAGGGCGCTCCCGCCGCGCTCCCGCAGCCGACGGTAGGCGAGGAGCCCGGAGAACCCGCCGATGACGAAGAACAGCGGCATCACCTGGAGGAGCCAACTCAGCGGTGCGATCCACCCGGTACCGTCGCTGGCGTTCTCGAACACGGGGCCGGCCGCGTCGACGGTGACGCCCACCATGATCGAGTGGAGCAGGACCACGCCGAGGACGCAGAGCGCCCGGACGAAGTCGATACCGGTGTCACGGGACGCGCGTTGCGGAGGCGCGATGATGCCGGCAGTGGGTGCCTGGACGGTGGTCATGAGTCCTCCTCGGGAGCGGTGTCCCAGGAGACTATGGATGCCGTGTCCGCGGATGCATCACCCTCGGGTGCCGTTACGACCCCCTACGACGGGGTGAGTCAGGCGGACGGCTCGACCAGCCCGGTGTCGTAGGCGAGGATCACCGCATGCACGCGGTCGCGGAGGTTCAGCTTGGCGAGTACCTTGCCGACATGGGTCTTGACGGTCTGCTCCGCGATGAAGAGGTCGGCCGCGATCTCGGTGTTCGAGCGGCCCTTCCCGATCAGCACCAGCACCTCCCGCTCGCGGTCGGTGAGCTCGGCGAGCGCAGTGGCCGAGCGAGGTGCACGGGGCCTGCGGCCGGCGAACTGCTCGATGATTCGTCGGGTCACGCTCGGCGCGAGGAGCGCATCCCCGTTCGCGACGACGCGCACCGCGTGCACGAGCTCCTCGGGGAGTGCGTCCTTCAGCAGGAACCCGCTGGCTCCGGCCTCCAGCGCGTCGTACACGTAGTCGTCGATGTCGAAGGTGGTGAGCATCAGGATCCGGGGGACATGCGCGGCGGGGTACGACGGGCCGAGAATCCGCCGGGTGGCTTCGATCCCGTCGAGTTCGGGCATGCGCACGTCCATCAGGATCACGTCGGGATCCAGACGCGCCGCCAGGGCGACGGCTTCAGCGCCGTTCGCCGCCTGCCCGGACACCCGAATGCCCTCGTGGGCATCGAGGAGAGCGGCGAAACCCGCACGGACCATGGCCTGATCGTCGGCGATGAGGACGCTGATCGTCACGGGGTCTCCTTGTCGAGAGAAGCGGCTGCGCCCGCATCGGAACCGTCCGCATCCAGGGGGAGCACGGCCTCCACGTCCCAGCCGCCATCGGATGAGGGGCCGGCCGAAAGGCTGCCGCCCAGGATCTCGGCGCGTTCGCGCATCCCGCGCAGGCCGTAGCCCCCGCCGGGGCCGTCGGGCGTACGGGGCGGTGCGCCGTTGTGCACACGGATGCGGATGCTGCGGGCCTCGGCACGCAGCTGCACGGCGATGCGGGCACCGGGCGCATGCCGCACGGCGTTGCTGAGCGCCTCCTGGACGATGCGGAACGCGGCGATCTGCACCGAGGGTGTCGCGGCTGCTGCGGCCTCGCCGCCCTCGAGCACGAGTCCGACCTCGACCCCCGCGCGGCGGATGGTGTCGACCAGCGCCGGGATGTCGTCGATGCCCTGTTGGGGAGCGAGCTCGGCGGTCTGGTCTTCGGTGCGGAGCACCCCGAGCATCCGCCGCATCTCGGCCAGCGAGCCGCGGGCGGTCGCAGCGATGTCGTCGAACTCGGCTGTCGCCGCGTCGTTGAGCGCGGGAATGCGATATTTGGCGGTCGACGCCTGCACCTGGATCACGGACATGCTGTGTGCGACCACGTCGTGCAGCTCGCGCGCGATCCGCGTGCGTTCCTCGACGAGCGCGCGCCGGGCCTCCTCGAGCGCGCTGTGCTCCTTCTCGCGCGTCAGCTCGGCAGCGACCCGGACCCTCCCGGCGACGAGCGCCGCGATGAGGTACACCGCGGATGCCACCGCTGTCGTGACGATGAGGTCGGCCGTGGCGCTGGCGGATGACTCCGGTGTGGCCACCATGTCGGGGCGGAGCACCGGCGCCAGAAGCGATGCGATCGCGCCGAGGATCAGCGCGAAGGCACCGAGCCGTGCGCCATGGAGGAATGTGACCACCCCGACGAACAGGGCGAAGGTCAGGAGGGCGGGGACGGACCAGGGCCACGGCGACTGGATCGCGAGTTCCGGCACGACCGTGAGTGGCAGGGTGAGTGCTCCCACGGTGAACAAGCCGATCGCCCAGACCGGGCGGCTGATCGCGAGCACAGGCGAGACGCACAGCGCCGCGCCGAGGATGAACGACAGAGGCAGCGGCGTGCCGGACAGGACGGTCTGGAGCGGGACGAGGATCGCGTACAACGCCACGACCGCCGCACCCAGCGCCCCGAGGGCGAAGGTGCGACGGCTGATCCGTTGGCGCAGCGGTGTGCGCTGTCGGCGGCGTGCCATGACTGTCATCCTGCCAGTTGCGGCGCGAGAGCGCGGCGGCGCCGGGCCGCGGCGATGCGGTCGATCGTGAAGCCGATCACGAGCGCGATGACGATGCCGAGACCGGCGCTCAGCAGCGGCTGGTCCTTGATCCAGGCGCCGGCGAGCAGGCCGATCGCCAGGCTGAAGACGCTCCAGCTGGCACCGGCGATCAGACTCAGGGGCAGGAAACGCCGCCACGGGAACCCGAGAGCCCCGGCGGACATGTTGACCGCGACGCGTCCGACCGGGATGTAGCGGGCGCCGAGGATGAGGGTGGCGCTGCGCCGATCGAGCGCCTGCTGCGCGTAGGCGAATGTCGCCGCCACACGGGGGCGTCTCATCCAGGCGAAGCGCGTGGTGCCGAGCCGTCGGCCGATCACGAAGGCGATGTTGTCGCCGATCGCCGCGCCGATCGCGGCGACCGCACCGAGGAGAAGCAGATTCCCGTCGCCGGTGGACGCGGCGACGGCCGCGGCCGCCACGAGCACCGTCTCGCTCGGCACCGGGGGGAAGAAGCCGTCGATCACGGTGACCGTGAACAGGACCAGGTACAGCCAGGGCGAGGCGATGGCCTGCATGATGAGCTCGTTGAGGATGTCCACTCCTGCACGCTATGCAGCGCGTACGCGGGCGGTCATCCCTCTGGGGTATCGCGGGCCTCACTCTCCGGGCTGATCTTGCTGACCGCCGCTCCCGGCCATGGCGCTTATACTGGGAGGCTGGCCGATCGGCCGAACACCCTCCCTGAAAGAACGGACGTCCGCTGTGCTTGCCGTGCACGACCTCGAGATCCGCGTTGGCGCGCGCCTGCTGATGGAGAACGTCTCGTTCCGCGTCGCCGACGGAGACAAGATCGGACTCGTCGGCCGCAACGGGGCCGGGAAGACCACGCTCACCAAGGTGCTCGCCGGTGATGTCCTGCCCTCCGGCGGCAGCGTGACACGGTCCGGCGAGCTCGGCTACCTTCCGCAGGACCCGCGTTCCGGAAACCCCGAAGACCTGGCGCGCACGCGCATCCTCGATGCCCGCGGACTCGGGCAGCTGAACCTCGGGATGACCGAGGCGGCACTCGCGATGGGCTCGGACGACCCCGCCGTCGCCGACAAGGCGATGAAGCGCTACGCCCGCCTGACCGAGCAGTTCGAGGCCCAGGGCGGCTACGCCGCGGAGGCCGAGGCGGCGTCGATCGCGAACAACCTGTCGCTTCCCGACCGGATCCTGGATCAGCCGTTGTCGACGCTCTCCGGTGGTCAGCGTCGCCGCATCGAGCTCGCCCGTATCCTCTTCTCCGATGCTCAGACGATGATCCTCGACGAGCCCACCAACCACCTCGACGCCGACAGCGTCGTGTGGCTCCGCGAGTTCCTCAAGGGGTACAAGGGCGGCCTGATCGTCATCAGCCACGATGTCGAGCTCGTCGGCGAGACCGTCAACCGCGTGTTCTACCTCGACGCGAACCGCCAGATCATCGACACGTACAACATGAACTGGAAGAACTACCTGCGCCAGCGGGTGGCCGACGAGGAGCGTCGCAAGAAGGAGCGCGCCAACGCCGAGAAGAAGGCCACGACCCTGCAGTTGCAGGCGGCACGCTTTGGCGCGAAGGCATCCAAGGCGGCTGCGGCGCACCAGATGATCGCGCGCGCCGAGAAGCTGCTCGCCGGACTCGACGAGGTCCGCCAGGAAGACCGGGTCGCGAAGCTGCGCTTCCCGAAGCCGGCGCCCTGCGGCAAGACGCCGATGATGGCGTCCGGACTCTCGAAATCGTACGGATCGCTCGAGATCTTCACCGATGTCGACCTCGCCATCGACCGCGGCTCCAAGGTCGTGGTGCTCGGCCTCAACGGTGCGGGCAAGACCACGCTGCTGCGGATGCTCGCGGGTGTGGACCAGCCCGACACCGGACAGCTCGAGCCGGGGCACGGCCTCAAGGTCGGCTACTACGCGCAGGAGCACGAGAACCTCGACGTGAACCGTTCGGTGCTCGAGAACATGGTCTCGGCCGCACCGCACATCACCGAGACCGAGGCGCGCAAGGTGCTGGGTTCGTTCCTGTTCACCGGCGACGACGTGCTGAAGCCCGCGGGAGTCCTCTCCGGTGGAGAGAAGACGCGTCTTTCGCTCGCGACTCTCGTCGTCTCCTCGGCGAACCTGCTGCTGCTCGACGAGCCGACCAACAACCTCGACCCCGCCTCGCGCGAGGAGATCCTCGGCGCCCTCGCGCACTACGAGGGTGCTGTCGTCCTCGTCTCCCACGATCCCGGTGCCGTGCAGTCGCTCAACCCGGAGCGCGTGCTCATCCTGCCCGACGGAGTCGAAGACATCTGGAGCCAGGAGTACCAGGACCTCATCGAGCTCGCCTGAGGCGCGCACGCATGTCGGCGGCCCGTTGTAGCGTGACGGCATGGATCTCGCTCATATCCGTGCCGTGTGCTGGGACTGGAACGGCACGCTGCTCGATGACGTGGAGATCTGCCGCGAGGTGATGAACGCCGTGCTCGAGGAACACGCGCTCGATCCGCTGGTCGATGAGCACGCGTATCGATCGGTCTTCCGATTCCCGATCCGAGACTTCTACGGCTCCGTCGGGCTCGGTGACGACAGGTTCGTGTCCGCCGCGACGGCCTACCTCGACCTGCTCGCGGTGCGCGTCGGAGAGGCGCAGCTCCACCCCGATGCGCGTGCGACGCTCGCGGCGCTCCGCGAACGCGGCCTCCGTCAGGTGCTCGCCTCGGCGACCCTTCCCGATGCGCTCGCGCGGCAGATGGCCCCGCACGATCTGGTCGATGCGTTCGAAGATGTGCTGTCGATCGACGACCCGTATCGGGCGTCGAAGCACGACGTCATCGCGCGGTGGCTGTCGAGATCCGGCCTCCGGCCGAGCACTGTGCTCGTCATCGGTGACACCAATCACGACCGGGAGATCGCGGCCGATCTCGGCACCGAGTTCGTCCATTTCGACGGCGGGCATCAGAACTGGTCCGGTGACACGCGTCGGATCGCGACGCTCGGCGAACTGCTCGACGTGCTGCCCCCGATCGCCGATCATCCCGAGCTGAGGGAACTCGCCTGAGCCTTCCGACGTGCCGTCGTTGAGCCCATGGCATAGTCGGGAGCATGTCCACAGAGCGGGGTCTCCTTTCGTCAGAGGTCAGTCGGTGGCTGCGTGCTCAGCCCGCGCTCACCGGTGCGGCGTCTCCTCTCGTACGCGCTGACCTTCCTGGCGATCCGGTCTCACTCTTCCTCGACTGGATCGGGAAGGCTGCCACCGCAGGCATGCCCGAGCCACACGTCGCCACCCTGGCGACAGTGGACGAAGACGGCATGCCGGATGCGCGCTCACGGATCCTCAGGGGCGTCGACGAGCGCGGATGGGCCTTCCGGAATCGGGTCGAATTCTGGCAGGGATCCCCGGACCGTGATCACACGCGGATCGTCTACGAGCGCACGGATGCCGGCTGGGCACGCACGGTGACGCCCTGGACGGGCTGACACCACACGAGTCGGTCAGCGGACGCCGAGCAGCTCGTCTTCGACGTCGGCGTCGTGATCCTTGCGCCGTGGAGTCTTCACGGGTGTCGGGACGCCCTCGACGTCCTCACGGTGCTTCACGATCTCGGTCCGGATGATGTAGCCGATGAAGATGAAGCCCATGAGGGCGAACAGGATCCATTGGATCGCGTAGGAGAGATGCGGGCCCGGGTCGTCGGTGGGGGAGTCGAAGCCACCCAGCGCGCCGGCGCCGGCCGGCTCTTCGGTCACGACGCGGCCGTAGGCGCTGGTGATCACATCTCCGTCGGTCAGCGCGGCGATGGAGGGCAGATGAATGGTCGGCACCTGACCTTCCGGTGCGCCGCGGCCTGATGCGGGCAGCTGTTCCCCGGGCCGCAGGCGCACCGTGACCTCGGCCTCGCCCTCCGGCGGGGACGGCACAGAGTCGGGCTCCGCACCCTCGCCCGGCGCCACCCAGCCGCGATCGACGATGAACACGCGACCATCAGCGTCGCGGAACGGCACCAGCACCTCGAAGGCGCTCGTACCGCCGTGCGGTCGGTTGCGCACGAGCAGCTGCTGGTCGGCCAGGTACTCGCCCTGCAGCGTCACCGGGCGCCACTCGTCGGAGGGGTCGAGGGCACCGTCAGCGCCGATGACGTCGGCCAGGGGCACGGGATCCGCGTCGTAGTTCTGCTCGACGAGTTCGATCTGGGCGGCACGAG
This sequence comes from Microbacterium sp. Cr-K20, assembly GCF_000708325.1. Classification (NCBI taxonomy): domain Bacteria; kingdom Bacillati; phylum Actinomycetota; class Actinomycetes; order Micrococcales; family Microbacteriaceae; genus Microbacterium; species Microbacterium sp. Cr-K20. The sequence goes on from NZ_JARE01000050.1 coordinate 281,550, forward strand.
TCTCGTTGCGCTCGAACTGCCAGTTCGACAGGAAGACGCACGCGATGGCGAAGCCGATTGCGATGAGCACGTACACCGCCCACCTGGTCAGACGGCGACTCATGCGGGAACACCGTCGCGGACGGTCACCGGGAAGTCCCGTGCGGCCAGGTAGTCGCGGAGGAAGTCCACGTGCTCGTCACACGCCAGCCACACCTTCTCGCGATCGGCGGCGTGGATGCGGGGGTTGCGCCACACCACTTGTCTGGTCGCCGCGCTCCGGCAGCCGGCGCGCGAGCACTCGAGGTCAGTCATCGGTCTTTCGGGCCTTCGTGGATCGTGAACACCTGCGGGGCCGGAGCTTCGGTCTCGATCGGAGCAGGTCGAGGGGTGTCGAGCTCGCGCACCGGAGACTCGGCTGTGGCCTCAGTGCTGTCGCTTCCGGCGTTCGCGAAGACGACCGCGATGTAGGGCAGTACGGCGGCCGCGATCCCGAAGACCCACGTGTACCAGCCGTACGGCTGCACGAGCACCATGAGCCCGAAGCACACGATGCGGATGGTCATCGTCAAGGCATAACGGCGCACACGATGATCAGCCTCATCCCGCGGAGACTGCGGCAGTGAGGTGACGGCCGGGACTTGACGCGCGTTCTTCACGATGTCTCAAGCCTACGCCGGTGCAGCCCTCTCGGCGTGCCGTTCGGCGACTCAGCTCGAGAACAGGAACGGCAGGGTGAACACCCCGACGAACAGGAAGCTGATGATGGTGCTGACGATCGTGAACGCACCGATCGCGACCACCGCATAGCCGAGGATGAGACCGGCGATGGCGAGCCCACGCCCGCCGACTCCGGGTTGGCGCTTGATCTGTCCGAGCGCCATGTGCCCCGTGATGACGGCCGCGATCGAAGCCAGCACCGGGATGATGGCCCAGATCAGGACGAGCCCGGCGATGCCGCAGATGAGTGAGGTGACAGCCAGCGGACTGGTGGGGCGAGACGCGGCGGCGGGATACCCCGCGCTCGGGTAGGCGCCGTAACCGGATGGAGAGGCAGGCGGGGCGTAGCCGGGCTGTACCGGAGGTGTGGCGTAGCCGGGCTGAGAGGCGGGCGCGGCATAGTCGGCTGGGGAGGCATGACCGGGCGGTGCGGGCGGTGGAGCGTATCCCGGCTGCGGTGCCGCGGCCGGCTGCGCGCCGTAGGCCGGGTATGCCGGAGGCGCATAGGTCGGCGCGGCTCCCGGGTGGCTCTGCGTCGGCTGCGGACCGGGCCGTACCGGCTCGGCGGGAAGCGCCGGCGTGGCCGTGGGGGCGACGGGCGGAGGAGGCGGTGTCAACGGCGGCTCGCCACCGGGAGAGGGGATGCGGTTGTCGCTCACGATGAAGCCTTTCGTCTCGATCAGGGTTCCAGCAGCGTCCCCGTCTGTCAAACACCAGGATGCAGCCGACCCGGCACGCGGGCGCAGCCGGCAGCGGCATGGTCGATAGGATCGATGACGGCCCGGGACCGCGGGCCGACCGGCCAGATCAGGAGTGTCCCCCATGAGTGCTGAGCGCGTCGTCCTCGTCACCGGCGGCAATCGCGGCATCGGCCGCGCCATCGCAGAGCGCTTCGTGCGCGACGGGTACCGGGTCGCCGTCACCGCCCGCAGCGGCGAAGGACCGGAGGGCACGCTCACCGTCCGTGCGGACGTGACGGATGCCGCGGCTCTCGACGCCGCGTTCACCGAGGTGGAGCAGCAGCTCGGCCCGGTCGAGATCGTCGTCGCGAACGCCGGCATCACGAAGGACACGCTGCTCCTGCGCATGAGCGAGGACGACTTCGACAGCGTGGTCGCGACGAACCTCGGAGGCACCTTCCGTGTCGTCAAGCGCGCCTCCAAGGGCATGCTCCGCGCACGTTTCGGTCGCATCATCCTGATCTCGAGCGTCGTGGGGCTCTACGGTTCCGCGGGGCAGGTCAACTACTCCGCGTCGAAGAGCGCGCTCGTCGGGTTCGCCCGCTCGATCACCCGCGAACTCGGCGCGCGGGGGATCACCGCCAACGTCGTCGCCCCGGGCTTCATCGAGACCGACATGACGGCCGAGCTCCCGGAAGAGACGCAGAAGCAGTACAAGGCGAACATCCCGGCCGGACGATTCGCCACTCCCGACGAGGTCGCGGGCGTCGTGACCTGGCTCGCAGGCGACGATGCCGGCTACATATCTGGTGCGGTCATCCCCGTCGACGGTGGTCTCGGCATGGGGCACTGACCCTACGCCGTTCGATCAGCGCGAGATCGCTGCGGTGAGGAGTTCGCCGAGGCGATCCGGCACGGTGAACTGCGGCCAGTGGGCGGAGCCGATCCGGATGACCTCCGCATCCTCGATCGCGCGGTACTCCTCGCCGAATGGGCCCCACTGGTCGATCAGCCCCTCGAACGTCGCCTGGTCCAGATCGCCCATGAGCAGTGTGACGGGCACTCGATAGCGCGCGGGGTCGGTGAGGGCGATGCCGTCGGTCGGCACGCGTGCGGGGACGCTCGACGTGAGCGGCGCTGTGCGTGCGCGTGTGGCCTCGTCGAGGTCGTGCACGTCTTCATCCTCGAAGAAGTCCCAGCCGGGGAACGGAACGACCCCGTCGACGATCGGGAACTCGCTGATCCCGTTTCCGGGCGGAGGAGGGACGGTGTCGACGAAGATCACTCGGCTCACGCGGTCGGGGCGCGCATCGGCGACACCCCATGCGACGTTGCCACCTCCGCTGTGTCCGACGACCACGACATCGCCGTCGACCTCATCGACTGCGGCGACCGCGGCGTCGACCCAGTCCGCGATGCCGACATCGGAGGTGGCGGCCGCGGGTTCGCCGAGCCCTGGCATGGTGAGGGCGTGCACGCGGTGCCCTGCCCGTTCGAGAGCGGGGATCACGTCGTTCCAGCTCGCGGCGTCGAGCCAGAGCCCGGGGATGAGGATGATGTCCATGAGCCGACGCTAGCTGCGGCGACCGACATTCACCAGGTCTCGGCTACGGGAGCAGCGCGATGACCTCGGACAGATCCTGCGGTCCGATGACGAGGCTCGCGGCTTCGCGAACCGCGGGCTTCGCGTTGAAGGCGAGGCCGAGTCCGGCGACCGCCATCATCTGCAGGTCGTTCGCGCCGTCGCCGATCGCGATCGTCGCGTGCGACGGTACGCCGAGCTCGGCCGCCCATTCCTGGAGCGAGGTGGCCTTGACCGCGCCGTCGACGATGTCGCCGTCGACACGACCGGCGAGCTCCCCATCGGCGATTTCGAGGCGATTGGCGCGCCACCGGTCGACTCCGAGCCCCGGCGCGATGTGGTCGAGGATCTCGTGGAACCCCCCGGACACGACTCCGACGACACCGCCGCGGTCGTGGACGGCGGCGGTGAGATCGCGCACTCCGGGCGTGGGTTCGATCCGTGCACGTACCCGCTCGAATGCCGAGACCGGCACGCCCTGAAGGGCCGCGACCCGGGAACGAAGGCTCGTGGAGAAGTCGACTTCGCCGCGCATGGCCGCCTCCGTGGCCGCCTGCACCTCCGCGCGGCGCCCGGCCTCGTCGGCGAGCAGCTCGATCACCTCGTTGCGGATCAGGGTGGAGTCGGCATCGAGGACGACGAGGAAGCGCGCAGCGGTCACCCGTCGAGCCTATCGATCACCTGGCGTGCCGATGCGCCATGACGGCGTCAGCGCTCGATGAAAACGCCCTTGCCGACGACGGTGATGCCGGACTCCGTCACGGTGAAACCCCGTGCGAGGTCCCGCTCGCGATCGACGCCCACCGTAGCCCCGTCGGCCAGCACCACGTTCTTGTCGAGGATCGCCCGATGGATGCGCGCGCCCTGCCCCACCTGGACGTGGTCGAAGACCACCGAGTCCGTGATGGTCGAGCCGCCGCCGGCGAGCGTCCAGGGGCCGACCACACTGCGTTCCAGATGGGTGCCGGACAGGACCGATCCGAGCGAGACGATCGAGTCGATCGCATTCCCGATGCGCCCGACCGAGTCCCGCACGAACTTCGCGGGCGGCGAGTTGACCGCTTGCGAGTGGATCGGCCACTCCATGTTGTAGAGGTTGAACACGGGCAGGGTCGAGATCAGGTCGCGGTGCGCGTCGAAGAACGAGTCGATCGTCCCCACGTCCCGCCAGTAGGAACGATCGCGCGGGGAGGAGCCGGGCACGTCGTTCTGCTTCATGTCGTAGTAACCGGCCTCGCCGCGGTCGACGAAGTACGGGACGATGTCGCCGCCCATGTCGTGCCCGGAGGTCGGCGACTCGCCGTCGGCCTCGACGGCGGCGATGAGTGCGTCGGCGTCGAAGATGTAGTTCCCCATCGAGGCGAGCACCTCGTGCGGCGAATCCTCGAGGCCGGCGATGTCGGTCGGCTTCTCCAAGAACTGCTTGATGCGCCCGGACTCGGCATCGGCATCGATCACCCCGAACTGCGAAGCCAGGGCGAGGGGCTGGCGGATCCCGGCGACGGTCGCCTTCGCACCGGATTCGATGTGGGCCTCCAGCATCTGCCGGAAGTCCATCCGGTACACGTGGTCGGCGCCGATGACCACGACGATGTCGGGCTTCTCATCGTTGATCAGGTTCATGCTCTGCAGGATCGCGTCGGCGGATCCCGAGAACCATCGCTTGCCGAGTCGCTGCTGCGCGGGGACCGAGGTCACGTACGAGTCGAGGAGCGCCGACATCCGCCAGGTCTGCGAGATGTGCCGGTCGAGGCTGTGCGACTTGTACTGCGTCAGCACGACGATCTGCCGCAGGCCGGAGTTGATGAGGTTCGAGATGGCGAAATCGATCAGGCGATACTGTCCGCCGAACGGCACTGCGGGTTTCGCGCGATCCGCCGTGAGCGGCATGAGGCGCTTGCCCTCGCCGCCGGCGAGGATGATCCCGAAGACCTTCTTTGGAGCGGACATGGCTCCACCATAGATGCGTTCCCGGCCGCTGTACTAGCGTTCAGACATGCGAGTCGAAATGATCACGAAGGAGTACCCGCCCGAGGTCTACGGCGGTGCCGGAGTGCATGTGGCGGAACTCGTCGCCGCGCTTCGAGAGCACGTCGACGTGCGGGTGCGTGCGTTCGGGGCGACCCGCGACGAACCCGGTACCTTCGCCTATCGCACGCCCGCGGAACTCACTGGAGCGAACCCCGCGCTGCAGACGCTGGGGACAGACCTCGAGATCGTCGCCGCCATCGCCGACGCCGACCTCGTCCACAGTCACACCTGGTACGCGAACTTCGCCGGCCACCTGGCCTCGCAGCTTCACGGCATCCCGCACGTTCTCACCGCGCACAGCCTGGAGCCCCTCCGCCCCTGGAAGGCCGAGCAGCTGGGTGGCGGGTACGCGATCTCCAGTGGCATCGAGCGACTCGCCTACGAGAACGCCGCCGCGGTGATCGCGGTGAGCGCCGGCATGCGCGCCGACATCCTCCGCAGCTATCCGCAGGTGGATCCTGCGAAGGTCCGCGTGATCCACAACGGCATCGACGTCGAACGCTGGCGCCCGGTGCAGGACGCGGCATTCCTCCAGTCGATCGGAATGGATCCGGCACGTCCCTCCGTCGTGTTCGTCGGCCGGATCACGCGGCAGAAGGGTCTGCCGTATCTGCTGCAGGCCGCCCGACTCCTGCCGCCCGAGGTGCAGCTCGTCCTGTGCGCCGGCGCCCCGGACACTCCGGAGATCATGGCCGAGGTGCAACAGGGAGTGCGGCTTCTGCAGGAGACGCGTGAAGGCGTCATCTGGGTGGAGCGGATGCTGCCGCGCGATGAGTTGTCGGCGATCCTCACCGCGGCGACGACCTTCGTCTGTCCCTCCGTCTACGAACCTCTCGGGATCGTGAACCTCGAGGCGATGGCCTGCGGCGCTGCGGTCGTCGGCACCGCGACCGGGGGCATCCCCGAGGTCGTGTCCAACGGCGTCACGGGTCGGCTCGTACCGATCGAACAGCTGCAGGACGGCACCGGCACGCCGGTGGATCCGGAGCGCTACGTGGCGGACCTGGCCGCCGTGCTCACCGAGGTCGCCATGGATCCGGAGCGCGCGCGGGCCTACGGTGAGGCCGGACGCGAGCGCGCGCGGGACGACTTCAGCTGGGCCGCGATCGCGGAGACGACGCGCGCGCTCTACGCGGAGCTCACCGCCTGAGCCGATAGGCTGGAACCATGCCGAGCGCTCTGGAATTCACCGACGTCGTCGTGCGCCGTGAAGGACGCAACATCATCGATCACGTGACCTGGGAGGTCGACGACGATCAGCGATGGGTGATCCTCGGACCGAACGGGGCGGGCAAGACCACCCTCCTGCAGCTGGCCGACACCCTCATGCACCCGACCTCGGGCACCGTGACCGTGCTGGGCGAGACTCTGGGCCGCACCGACGTGTTCGAGGTGCGCCCGCGCATCGGGTTCGCCTCGTCCGCGATGGCCAAGCGCGTTCCCCGCGACGAGACGGTGCTCAACACCGTGCTCACCGCTGCATACTCGGTGCTCGGTCGCTGGAACGAGAACTACGAGGACATCGATGAGCGCCGCGCGCTCCGCGTCCTCGCCGACTGGCGCCTCGACCACCTGGCGGACCGCACGTTCGGCACGCTGAGCGATGGCGAGCAGAAGCGCGTGCAGATCGCGCGCGCCGTGATGACCGATCCCGAGCTGCTGCTGCTGGACGAGCCGACCGCCTCGCTCGATCTCGGATCGCGAGAAGAGCTGCTGGCGCTGCTCAGCGGGTACGCTTCCTCGCCGACGACGCCGGCGATGCTGATGGTGACGCACCACGTCGAGGAGATCCCGGTGGGTTTCACGCACGTGATGCTGATTCGCGACGGCGCGATCGTCGCGGCCGGACCGATCGCCGAGACGCTCACGGCCGAGGCGCTCACCGACACGTTCGGCATGCCCATCGTGCTCAGCAGCGAAGACGGCCGCTACGCCGCCCGCGCAGCATCCTGATCCAGGTCTGATAGAATCGATCCTTGGTGCTCTCCGCACCGCAGACTTCCCTCGTCCCTGGCACAATCCAGGGCAGCAACTAAGGAATCCCATGAAGACTGACATTCACCCCGAGTACAAGGCTGTCGTGTTCCGCGACCTGGGCTCGGGCGAGACGTTCCTCACCCGTTCGACCGTGACCGGCGACAAGACCATCGAGCTGGACGGCGTGGAGTACCCCGTCATCGATGTCGAGATCTCGTCCGCGTCGCACCCGTTCTACACGGGCAAGCAGCGCATCATGGACTCGGCCGGCCGCGTCGAGAAGTTCAACCAGCGCTTCAAGGGCTTCGGCGGCTCGTCCAAGTAACGACTGCCACGAAGAAGGCCCCATGCTCCGCGGAGCGTGGGGCCTTCTTCGTTCCTCGAGGGTTCTGCGACAGTCTCAGACGTCGATGACGATACGGCCGGAGTCGATGCGGCTCGGCGGGTCGCCTGGCGAGGGCGCCGGTGCCGTCCGCTGCGTCTGCCGGTCGCGTTCCTGGTTCGCCTCATGGGCAGTGGGCGACCAGACGCTGTCGAAGACGCCGACGAGGCCGCCGTTGGCGACGTGCTCGTACTTCTCCTCGACCGGCTTCCGCGAGAAGGTGTGCATCATCCCGAAGATCAGCAGAGCGGGGCCCATGCCCAGCACGATGATCACGGTCGCCCACGCCATCACGTCCTTCATGACTTCAGGATAGGCGTGACGGAGAAGAGCGGCATCCTCCTCGAGGCGGAGATCCTCAGCGCAGGCGGCGGCCCTGCGCCAGGTCGATGAGGCGCGACAGCACGGGACCCGAGCGCAGCCCGTTGTGCTCGTGCTCGCTGGTCACCCACAGCTTCACGCCGGGTAGCAGGCGTGCTGTCTCGAGTGAGAACTCCATCGGGACGTACACGTCGTCGACATAGACGGCGGCGGCGCCCGTAGCCCCGGACGCGGCGATCGCCTCGGCGTCGTAGATGCTCGGCCATACGTACTCCGCGAGCGCGAGGGTGACGTCACGCCAGGGGCGGAAGGCGGGAACCGTCTCGGTCCAGTCGCGCCGGATGTGCTCGCCCGTGAAGAGCGTCGGGTCGTCGCGGAAGTCGGAGGGCTCTGTGCGTTCGGCCGACCATCGGGTGGCGTGGCCGTCGGCGTAGCTGGACTCGTGGAACGCGAAATACAGCGGATTGCGGCCGTCGAACGGCATCGCGTGCATCAGGTCGTGCCGGAAGGCATTGGAGGAAGGGTCACGCTCGAGCAACGACCAGACGGTCTGCCAGCCGTCGTTCGTGCCGAGGGCCGAGCCCATCGATCGCAACCGCGATCGGGACACGACCTCGCCGTCGGGGAGGACGATGTCGCCGGCGTCTGCCAGATCGACGAGTCGCCGCATGGCGTCGCGGTGCTCCGGGAACCGACGGTAGTAACGCTCGGATGTCGTGCGCATCTTCTCGTAGCAGAGCGCGTACACATCATCGGGGTGGCGCCCGATCGTGCTGAGTCCGCCCGTGATGAAGACGTCCTGCAGCGAGGACGCGTCCGTCGAGAGGTAGGCCAGCGTCGTGAAGCCGCCGAAGGACTGCCCGAGCACGCTCCAGGTGGCAGCTCCCAGGTGTTCGCGGATCGCCTCGCAGTCGCGCACGATCGAGTCGGCGCGCAGGTGGGTCAGGTGCTCGGCCACGGCCTCGGCGCCGCGGGCGAGATCGTGATCGCCGACCGGGGTCGATTGCCCGGTTCCGCGCTGGTCGAGGAGTACGAGACGGTAGTGGGCGAGAGCTTCATCCAGCCAGGCCGGCGACGTCGAAGAATGGAACGGGCGGGGAGCTTCGTGCCCTGGTCCGCCCTGTAGGAAGACCAGGAAGGGGAGGGTCTCACCGCCTTCGCGGGCGACCACGCGCGCGAAGATGTCGATGGTGCGGGAGTCGGCGGGATCGCCCCATACGAGAGGGACGGTGAGCGTGTGCTCTTCGACGGTGAGATCCAGCAGCTTGCGGACGACGGTGGTCATGATCACATCACATTCCCGATGTAGGAGTACTTGACGAAGACCTCCGAGGCGATGCCCGACTCCTCGAGCACCCCCTGCACAGCGGTCATCATGTAATTGGAGTCCCAGCCCATGTAGAGGAAGTGGGATTCGTCGAGCTCGTCCCACTGCCCCCTCCACGCCATGCCCTGGTAGATCGGCCCGCCGTGGGCGGCACAGTAGGCGAGGGCAGCGGCCCTCGTGTCGGTCCACGCGCGTCGGAAGACCCGGTTGAAGAGGTACTTCACGTCGGGGACCTCCCAGCGCTCACCGCGGTACTCGACGTAGTCGAACTCGCGTTCCCAGCCGGTCGGCCAGCCGCGACGGCGCACGGCATCCAGGATCGGGGTCAGGCCGTCGTCGTCGATCTCCGGCAGTGCCGGTCGCGCCCAGATGCGGATCAGGTCGGCGGTGAGGGCGACCGTGCGCTGGGTGATGGCGGCCGTGTTCCACGTCGGGACCTCGGCCAGCTCGCGGGTCGCCGGCACCGCGCTGCGGGCATACGCCTCATCTCGCTTGACGGGGAAGGCGGCGCCGAACACGCGCTCGGTCAACGGCTGCTCGAGCAGGGTCAGGTTGCCGAGAGTCGGGGCGAGCGCGCGATGGCTGTTCTGTTCGTCCTCGGAGTACTCGTTCCAGGGGCGTTCTCCGTCTCCCGACCAGGCGTCGCCGGGGACAGTGGGCACGATGTGCTCCACGTCGAACCCGTCGACGTCGCCGACGCCTTCCAGGCGACCGAGCACGTACGCGGGGTGGGGGAGCTCGCTGTACTTCAGTACCGCGCTCACACGCTCGTCGGAGGGGGTGATCCGCGCGAAGGCGCGTGCGAGCGAATCGCGACCTTCCCGGCGTGCGCGGCAGAGCCTGGCGATCAGCCTCTCGGCCGGAAGGTTGACCAGCGCGCGGCGGAGGTACAGCGACTGGATCCACTCCAGCGTTTGGAGGAGTTCGGCGCGGTCGATGACGCCCCGCGCGTGATCGCTGTACACGCTCAGCACGAGGGGATACGACGAGCGCCCGAAGGTGTTGACGTGCCGCAGCTGCTGCGCGATCTCCGGGTCTTTCTCCCGTGAGGGATCGAGGAGGATGCCGTATACCTCTGCGTAGTGCCGCCACTCTTCCGCGTCTGCCTGCAGGTGGGTGACGTCGACGCGGGGGAAGGACTGCCGGAACGCGCTGTACACGCCGTGCTCGCCGTTCGCCGCCACCTCGCGGCCGGTGACGAGCACGAGGTAGTGCCGCCAGAACGCGCCGATGGCCTCACCGGTGTGATGCTCGATCGGCACCCAGAACCGGGCTTCGACGTCGACCTGCTCCGCGTGGCTGAGCCCCATCAGGATGTAGTTGTGGATGAGCTCGTGGTCGCGCAGCGGCTCGCCCGTGGAGTTCAGGCTCTCGAAGATCTGCTGGGCGTTCGCCTGGGCTCCGAGGGTGATCGACACGTGCTCGAGCTTCTGCAGCCCACGCCAGATGAGGGGAACCTCGTCAACGTGGATCTGACTGCGGAAGAAGGCGTAGTTGTCGTCGAAGCGGGATTCGCGGTCCGCGTCGTCGCGGCGGTCGAGCACGACGGACTCGTACAACTCGGCCCACGCATCGTGCGGGCGCAGCTTGGTGCGGCCGCGGTCGTCCGAGCGTACGAGCACGCGTTCCAACGAGGCGGCCAGAGCGGCATCGGTGTCGCGGATCGCATGGTGCAGCGCGGCGACCAGCAGCATCAGCGTGGTGATGCGCTGCTGGCCGTCGATGAGGATCAGGTCGGAATCGGTCGACGTGCCGTCTTCGGCGGAGAGGATCGAGCCGATGAAGTGGCGGTGGGCGTCGTCCTCCCGCGCGACGGCGCGGATGTCGGAGAGGAGACGCTCGCACCCGCCGATGTCCCAGCGGTACTGCCGCTGATACACGGGGACGACGATGGTGGTGGTGCCCGCCGCGAGCCACTCGATCGTGTTGACTGCTGTCGCCTCGACGTTGGTCGCGGTGCTCATACTGGTGTCTCGTCCTCCCGTAGCGACGGGTGCCGAGGACTCGCCGGGCGCCCCGATCAGTCTATTCGGTTATCCACGGCCGACCTCCGAAGGGCTCGCGGGCTTCGCTGTTAGGCTTGCCTTATCAGGGCCTGTTAAAACGTGCTGGCCCCCGATGAAAGGAACATGACTCGATCATGGGTTACATCAAGTCCGCTGCCCTCGAGGAAAAGGGATTCGTCGTCCTCGACAGCTACAACCAGGAGCTCGACCCCAAGGAATGGCTCGACATCGAGTACAACGACTGGAAGTCGTCGGGTGACACCCGCTTCGCGCCGCTCGCCAGTGCCTTCGGCGACATCGAGTGCAACGGCTTCTGGAACCACAAGCCGCCGCGCACCGACAAGGACGGCGTCTGGATCGATTCGCAGACCGAGAAGGCTCCGAACCTGACGCGTCGCGCGCAGGAGCCCGGCGCCAACGTCGGCCGGTGCCGCGTGATCGAGCTGCAGCCGACCCCCTACGGCGAGTGCCTCTACAACCTGCACCAGGACGACAACAACCGTCTGAACCCCGACGGTACCGGCTGGGTGGTCCGCGGCTTCTTCAACCTGACGGACGACAAGGACAGCTACTTCGTCCTGCGCGAGAACCGCACCGACCCGAGCATCGAGTACCGCATCGCTCTTCCGGCCGGCGCGCAGCTCATCGTCGACACTCAGCGCCTGTGGCACGCGGCCACGCACAACGGCACCGAGCCGCGCTACTGCCTCATCACGTCGTGGACCTCGGGCCCCGAGCTCGACGCCTACATCGAGAAGTACAACGGCACTGACGATGTCCCCAACTACGAGGTCGACCAGGAGACGCTGGAGTTCGGCTACGCGGAGCAGGCGCGCAAGGACGCTGCACGTGCGGCGTACTACGCGGCGAAGGGCCAGCAGGTCAAGCAGGCCATGAGCGAGGCCTGATCCTCTTCTGAGCACTGCGAAGGCCCCGGTCCCTGTGACCGGGGCCTTCGTCGTCGAATCACATGCTTGTGATTTCAGGAGATCTCGGCGAGAATGGGCCCACAACCGCATATTCTCGCCACTTCGTGGTTCAGGTCGTTGGGGAAGACGCACCTGATGAAACGGAGAGATCATGGCGACGGCTTACTCACGCGGAGTGGTGTTCATCCACTCTGCGCCTCGCGCGCTCTGCCCACACCTCGAATGGGCGGTGGGTCGCGCTATCGGGCGTGCGGTGAATTTCGACTGGACCGCGCAGCCCGTCCTCGAGGGTGCCCGGCGGGCCGAGTTCTACTGGGATGGCCCTGTCGGCACGGGTGCTGCTCTCGCGACGTCCATCCGCGGGTGGGAGCATCTGCGGTTCGAGGTGACCGAGGACCCCACTCCGCGCAGCGACGGCGGACGCTGGCTGCACACTCCCGACTTGGGCATCCATTACGCCCAGACGGATGCCGCCGGCAATATCGTCATCGGCGAGGACCGGATCCGCTACGCCATGGAGATCGCCGCGGGCAGTGCGATCGAGTTGCAGCGCGAGCTGGACATCGCGCTCGGGTCCGCCTGGGACGAGGAACTGGAGCCGTTCCGGCACGCGAGCGACGACGCCAGAGTCGTCTGGCTCCACAAGGTCGGCTAGCCGACACCACAGACCGGGAGCGGGGGAGGCGTGAGTATCGGATGCCGGTGAATCATCCCGGACGCTGAGAAGACGTATCCCCGCTCCGCACGACGAGGACCCCGCCCCGAAAAGAGGCGGGGTCCTCGTCGTGCAGAGGTGGCTCGCCGGTCAGATGACGGCGGTGTGCTGCAGCTCGTGGGTGCGCGAGTGCGCGCCGCCGCGCACGTCTTCCCAGGCGGGAGCCAGTCGTTGCATGGCTTCGGTCGTCCGCTCCGGCGGGAGAGTGATGGGGATGCGCAGTCGACGTTCGAGCACGCCGCCGGTCGTGAAGCGGGGGCCCGGCGGCAAGACGAGACCATGCTCTCGCGCCGCCAGGGAGAGGGAGGTGGAGAGCGGCGCCCCGATGTCGATCCAGGCCGAGAGGCCGCCGGGCGTAGACGGCATCCGGAACCCGGCGATCCCGGAGACGCCGCGCTCGACCGCGTCGCGCCCTGCGCGCAACCTGCGGCGAACGTGAGACGTCAACGCCGGCATGTCGTCCAACAGCTCCACGGCGATGCACTGCTCCAGCAGGGCGGTGCCCAGCTCGAAGGAGGGGCGCACGGCGAGCAGTCGCGCGATCACAGAGCGCTCCGCGCGGATCCAGCCGATGCGCATACCGCCCCAGGCGATCTTCGACATCGATCCGACGGTGATGACATTCGGTCCGCTCGCAGCCATCGGTGCAGGCGTCCATCCGCGGTCGATGTCGAGTTCTGCGGTCGTCTCGTCGACGATGAGGTGGGTGCCGACGTTCCGAGCCGTCGTCACGATCCTCGAGCGCTCGTCATCGGGAAGCGTCGCGCCGGTGGGGTTGTGGAAGTCGGGGATGAGGTAGGCGATGTGCGGACGCGACCCGAGAAGCGTCTCGTTCAGATGCCGGGTGTCCCAGCCGTCGACGTCGACGGGCGTGGGCACCGGTCGGTATCCGTGCCGGTGCAGCGCTTCGAGCGCGTGGGGGAACGTCGGCTGCTCGACCAGTGCCTTCTCGCCGCGACGTCCGATGGCCGTGAGGATCAGGTTCACGGCGTTGAGCGCCCCCGACGTGATGATGATCTCGTCGGCGGAGGTCGGTGCTCCGCGATCGCGGAACCGCTGGGCGACGGCTTCACGGAGCTCAGGGAGCCCGCGGAGCGAATACCCGCTGGTGCCGCGCAGGGCCGCGAGGCGGGGAAGGGAGCGGACTGTCGCGTCGTACAGGCCGGGTGTCGAATCCATCGAGGCGATCGAGAGGTCGATGGCGTCGTCGTCGGCGTCCGCGCCCGCCGCGGTGCGACCGTGCGGCAGCGTGACCCGGGTGCTTCCTCCGTGCAGGCGGGAGACGTAGCCGTCGGCCTCCAGTAGGCCGTAGGTGCGGGTGATCGTCGAGCGTGATCGGCGCAGTTCGAGCGCGAGCGCCCGCTCACTCGGCAGACGCTCGCCGACCGTGAGGCGGCCATCGAGGATCAGCGCCCTGATGCTGTCGGCCAGCGCCGTCCCCGTCGCTCCTGCGACGTTGTCCGCTCCGAGCTGTTCGACGAGCCGTGATCCCATGCCTCCAGCATGACGCAAAGTGGACTGATATGCGCAGGCCACTTTGCGGCGAGTGGCTTCGCATCGGACCGTGGTCCACGGGCCAGAGTAGGAGGATGTTCCTCCGTTCTCTGTTCCTCCCCATAGCCGCCACCAGCCGGCGTGACCTCGTCGAACGGCTCGTGCAGCTTCTCGTCGGTCTGTTCCTCTACGGTGTGGCACTCGGCTTCATGGTACGAGGCGGCATCGGTGTGGCGCCGTGGGATGTTCTGGCGCTGGGCCTGGCGGGGCAGACAGGCGTCGGATACGGAGTCATGACCGTGCTCGTCTCGATCGTCGTGCTGCTGCTGTGGATCCCGCTGCGTCAGCGGGTGGGGCTCGGCACGGTGCTGAACGCGCTCCTGGTCGGCCCGAGCGCCGATCTGGCGCTCTTCCTGATCCCGCAGCCCTCTTCGGTGTGGATCGGTGCCCCCATGTTCGTCTTCGGGCTCCTGCTCCTCGCCTTCGCGACGGGCCTCTACATCGCTGCAGACTTCGGGCCTGGGCCGCGCGATGGCCTGATGACGGGGCTGGTCCGCCGCACCGGATGGGCGGTGTGGCTCGTCCGCACCCTGATCGAGGGAAGTGTGCTGCTCGTCGGCTTCCTCCTCGGCGGCCCGGTGGGCGTCGGAACGGTGCTCTTCGCCTTCGGAGTCGGTCCGCTGATCGGGTGGTTCCTGCCCCGCATCACGCGCATCCGTGAAGCCCGTTCGCGTCAGCTCGGGGCACTGCGCGCCGTCTGAGCGGCTTCGGACTCCGGTCCTGTTGCGCGAAGAGAGGCCCTCGGAATCCCGGGGGCCTCTCTTCGTGTATGCAGGGTCAGTCGGCGCTGGCGACGACCAGCACGGCGTTGTGTCCGCCGAACCCGAACGAGTTGCTGATGGCGATCTGGGGGCCGTCGCCGAGCGGCGTGGCCTCGCCGGAAAGACGGAAAGGAACCGCCGGGTCGGGCTCGGTCATGTTGATGGTCGGCGGAGCGACGCGATCACGCAGCGCGAGAAGCGAGAAGATCGCTTCGAGTGCCCCCGTACCACCGAGCAGGTGTCCGGTGGAGGCCTTCGTCGCCGACACGGGGATCTCGTCGATCCGGTCGCCGAAGACCTTCTTGAGAGCGACGTACTCGTTCGGGTCGCCGACCGGGGTCGACGTCGCGTGCGCGTTGATGTGCGTGACCTGGTCAGCGGTCACGCCGGCCTCGTCGAGCGCCTGCGTGACGGCCCGTGCTGCGCCGTTGCCCTCGGGGTCGTTCCCGGTGATGTGGTACGCGTCGGCAGTGACTCCGCCGCCGAGCACGTAGCCGTAGATCTTGGCGCCGCGAGCCTTGGCGTGCTCCTCGGTCTCGAGGATCAGCGCGGCCGCACCCTCACCCATGACGAACCCATCACGGTCGATGGCCCCGGGGCGGGAGGCGTGGGCAGGATCGTCGTTCCGACGCGACAGTGCCTGCGCCGATGCGAACGAAGCCATTGTGATCGGGTGGATCGCGGACTCGGTGCCACCGGCGATCACGACGTCCGCGAGGCCGTCCTGCAGGTGGTGGAAAGCGTGGATGATCGACTCCGTGCTGGAGGCGCAGGCGCTGACGACGGTCTGCGCATAGGCGCGAGCCTCGAACTGCAGCGAGAGGTTGCCCGCAGCGGCGTTCGGCATGAGCATCGGGACCGTCAGCGGCATGACCCGTCGCGGGCCCTTCTCACGCAGCGTGTCCCAGGCGTCCAGCAGGGTCCAGAGACCACCGATGCCGGTGGCGAAGTCGATGCCGAGGCGCTCGGGCGCGACCTCGGGGGAACCGGCGTCGGCCCATGCCTCGCGGGCCGCGATGAGGGCGAACTGCGACGACGGATCCAGGCGCTTGGCCTCGTGGCGGGGGAGCACCTCTTCCGGGCGCACGATCGCTTCGGCGGCGAACGTGACGGGCAGCTCGTACTGCTGAACCCAGTCGTGCTCGAGCGTGCGGGTGCCGGACATTCCGGCCAGCAGGTTCGTCCAGTTCTCCGGGGCCGTGCCGCCGATGGCGGATGTGGCGCCGATGCCGGTGACGACGATGCGCTTGGTCATGGGGTGTGGTTCCTTGTCGAACGTCGAAGGGGGTGAGAGGGCAGGGCGGAGGATGCCACTCCCCGCGAGGTGGGGGGTGGCATCCTGCCGGGATTACTCCTGGCCCGCGACGATGAAGCTGACGGCGTCGCCGACGGTCTTCAGGTTCTTGACCTCGTCGTCGGGGATGGTGACGCCGAACTTCTCCTCGGCGTTGACGACGATCGTCATCATCGAGATGGAGTCGATGTCGAGGTCATCGGTGAACGACTTCTCAAGGGCGACCTCGGAGGCGTTGATGCCGGTCTCGTCGGTGATGAGCTCTGCGAGGCCTGCGAGGACCTCATCGTTGGTGAAAGCCATGTGGTCTTCCTCTTTCTTACGGGTTGTATTCGGAACCGTGGAACAGTCTAGAGAAGGTCAGCGCATTCTCAGGGAAGGACGACGACCTGTGCGGCGAACACGAGTCCGGCGCCGAAGCCGATCTGCAGGGCGAGACCGCCCGAGAGCTCGGGGTGCTCGGCCATCAGACGGTGGCTCGCCAGGGGGATCGACGCCGCCGAGGTGTTGCCCGTGGTCTCGATGTCGCGGGCGATCACCGTGGTCTCCGGCAGCTTCAGCTGCTTCGCGAACTCGTCGATGATGCGCATGTTCGCCTGGTGCGGAATGAATGCGGCGATGTCGGCGGGCTCGACGCCGGCCCGGTCGAGCGCCTCGCGTGCGACCTTGGCCATCTCCCACACGGCCCAGCGGAAGACCGTCTGGCCCTCCTGGCGCAGGGTCGGCCATGGCACCACGCCGTCGCGGAAGTCGGTCAGCGTGCCGTTCATGCCCACGGCGTCGGCCTTCGAGCCGTCGGAGCCCCAGACAGCGGGGGCGATGCCCGGCGTGTCGCTCGGGCCGATCAGTGCGGCACCCGCCCCGTCGCCGAGGAGGAACGAGATGCTGCGGTCGGTCGGGTCGACGACATCGGACAGCTTCTCGGTGCCGACGACCAGTGCGTAGCGGGCTGCTCCGGCCTTGATCAGGGCGTCGGCCTGGGCGATCGCGTAGGCGTATCCGGCGCAGGCCGCGTTGATGTCGTAGGCGGCGGCCGGATTCGCACCGACGCGGTCGGCGACGATGGCCGAGACCGAGGGGGTCTGCTTCGGGTTGCTGATGGTCGCGACGATCACCAGGTCGACCTGATCGGCCGGCACGCCCGACTTCTCGATGGCCTCGGCTGCGGCCGTGGTGGCGAGGTCGATGGCGTCGGTGCCCTTGTCGGCACGGGCACGAGTGATGATGCCGGTACGCTGGCGGATCCACTCGTCGCTGGAGTCGATCGGCCCGATCAGGTCTTCGTTCGGCACGGCGTTCTCACCGCGGGCGGCACCGTACGAGTAGATGCGGGTGTAGGCGGGGCCGGTGACCTGGGCGAGGGTGACGCTCATGCGGCTTCTCCGTTCAGCAGCGCGACGGCTGCATCGAGGTCTTCGGGGGTCTTCACAGCAACGGTCGGCACGCCACGGAGGCCGCGCTTGGCGAGTCCGACCAGGGCGCCAGCGGGAGCGAGTTCGATCACACCGGTGACGCCGGCGTCGGAGAACGACTGCATGCACAGGTCCCAGCGCACGGGGGAGGAGACCTGGTCGACGAGGTAGCTGAGCGCCTGAGCGCCGTCAGCGACGGCAGAGCCGTCACGATTGGTCCACAGCGTGATGTCGGGGTTCGCGGGCGTGACATCGGCGACCGCATCGCGGAGGGCCGAGACGGCCGAGGCCATGTAGCGGGTGTGGAACGCACCGGCGACCTGGAGGGGGATCACGCGCGTGCCTTTGAGGGGCTCCTCGGCGAGAGCTGCGAGGGCAGGAAGCGCGCCGGCGACCACGATCTGTCCACCGCCGTTGTAGTTCGCGGGGGCGAGGTCGAGTTCGGCGAGTCGTGCGAGGAGGGCTTCCTCATCGCCACCGAGAACCGCGCTCATGCCGGTCTGCTCCTGCGCTGCGGCATCGGCCATCGCGCGACCGCGGATGCCGACGAGGCGCATGCCGGTCTCGGCGTCGATCACATCGCTGCCCACGAGCGCCGCGATCTCGCCCACCGAGTGTCCGGCGATGCCGTCGGCGCGGCGTCCCGCCTTCTGGACGAGTGCGTCACCGGCGATCAGGGACGCTGCGACGATGAGCGGCTGCGCGATGCGCGTGTCACGGATGGTATCGGCATCCGACACCGTGCCGTGTTCGCGGAGATCGACCTCTGCGGCATCCGAGTACGCGGCGAGGCGCTCGGCCACTCCGTCGAGCTCGAGCCAAGGAGCGAGGAAACCGGGGGTCTGCGAGCCCTGACCTGGGCATACGACGACAATCACCCACCCAGTCTGCCAACGATTGCGGCAGAGCGGTGGATGATCCATCACAAGATTGCGAGAAACCCTTGTGTGTGGCGCACAGATCGGCCGGGTATCAGCGCTGCTGTCGCCGAAGCGGGGCTCGTCGCCGCACCTGCTCCGCCGTGCCGATGGAGCCGAGGATCAGCGCGGTCTGCAGGATGAGCGCCTCGCGGGGACCGGTGGCATCCCACCCGATGACCTCGCTCACGCGCTTGAGTCGGTAGCGCACGGTGTTCGGGTGCACGAAGAGCTCGCGGGCCGTCGCCTCGAGCGAGCGCCCGTTGTCGAGGTAGCTCCAGAGTGTGGTGACCAGGTCTGTGGAGTGCGCCTGCAGGGGACGGAAGATGCGCTCGATCAGCGTCTGCTTCGCGAGCGGGTCTCCGGCGAGGGCTCGTTCCGGGAGCAGGTCGTCGGCTTCGACCGGACGGGGTGCGCTGCGCCAGGCACGGGCGACCGCGAACCCGGCGAGGGCTGCCCGCGCGCTCTGGCTCGCGTCGACGAGTGCCGCGACAGCGGGCCCGAGTACGACATAACCCGGTCCGAACGACGGCTCGAGCCGGGTCGCGATCTCCTGGAACCCCAGCTCCTCTTCTTCCCCTTCAGCTCCTTCGGCGCGTGCGCGCCCGAGGACGAGGACGAGACGAGAGCCCTGAACGCCGATGAGCACGTCGACGGCGAGCTTCCTGGCCGTTCGGCGGACGAGGTCCACGTCGAACTGCGGAGGGGTGGTGCCGACCAGGACGGCGACCTCGCCGTGGCCGTGCCAGCCGAGTGCCGCGATCCGGCTCGGGAGCTCTTCGTCGGCTTCTCCGGTGAGGATGGAGTCGACGACGAGCGCCTCGAGACGCGCGTCCCAGAGGCCTCGAGCCTCTGCGGCTCTGGCGTACACGTCGGCTGCCGCGAAGGCGACATCGCGGGAGTACAGCAGGATCGCCTCGCGGAGATCGTTCCCCCTGCCGGCGACGCGTTCCTCGGTGACCTCGACGGTCACCCGGATGAGCTGCAGTGTCTGCTGGAGGCTGACGCTGCGCAGCAGCTCACGCGGTGCCGCGGCGAAGATGTCTGCCGCGATCCACGGCGTGGAGTTGGGGTCTTCGTACCACTGGATGAACGACGTGATTCCCGCCTGGGCCACCAGCCCGACCGCGGAGCGGCGGGCTGGTGGCATGTCGGCGTACCACGGGAGGGTGTCCTCCAGGCGCTTGATCGTCACCGAGGCGATGTCACCGGAGATCCGGCGCAGCCAGGTGAGCGTCGCGGCCTTGTCCATGCCGGAAGGAGAAGAACCTGTCACTGAGGGCTCAGCTTTCGCCACCCGCGTTGCCGCTGGTGCCGGCGTTCACGTCGTGCAGACGGTACTTCTCGATCGCCTGCGCCGCGAGCGAGCGGTCGACCTTGCCGTCTTCGGCGAGCGACTGCAGCGTGCGGACGACGATCGACGGGCCGTCGATCTTGAAGAAGCGACGAGCAGCTGCACGGGTGTCCGAGAAGCCGAAGCCGTCGGCGCCGAGCGTGGCGAAGCGGTTCGGGACCCACGGGCGGATCTGGTCCTGCACGGCGTGCATGAAGTCGCTGACCGCGACGACCGGACCTTCGGCACCCTGGAGCTTCTCGGTGAGATACGCGGTGCGGGGCTCCGCCTCGGGGTGCAGGAAGTTGTGCTCGTCAGCGGCGAGGCCGTCGCGGCGCAGCTCGGTCCAGGAGGTGACCGACCAGACGTCGGCGATCACACCCCAGTCGTTCTTCAGCAGCTCCTGGGCCTCGAGAGCCCAGGGGAGTCCGACACCCGACGCGAACAGCTGCGCGCGGGGGCCGTCGCCCTCGCCGACCGAGATGCGGTGGATGCCGCGGACGATACCGTCCACGTCCACGTTCTCCGGCTCGGCGGGCATCACGATCGGCTCGTTGTAGAGCGTGATGTAGTACATCACGTTCGGGTCCTCGTGGTTGCCGCCGTACATGCGCTCGAGACCGGAGCGCACGATGTGCGCGATCTCGTAGCCGTAGGCCGGGTCGTACGAGATCGTCGCCGGGTTGGTGGCGGCGAGCAGATGCGAGTGGCCATCGGCGTGCTGGAGGCCTTCACCGGTGAGGGTGGTGCGACCGGCGGTGGCGCCCATGATGAAGCCGCGGGCCATCTGGTCTCCGGCCGCCCACTGAGCGTCGCCCGTGCGCTGGAAGCCGAACATCGAGTAGAAGATGTAGACCGGGATGAGCGGCTCGCCGTGCGTGGCGTAGGAGGTTCCGGCGGCGGTGAAGGCCGCCAGTGCGCCGGCCTCGTTGATGCCGACGTGGACGATCTGGCCCTGCGGGCTCTCCTTGTAGGCGAGGAGCAGCTCACGGTCCACCGACGTGTAGTGCTGGCCGTTCGGGTTGTAGATCTTCGCCGAGGGGAAGTACGCGTCCATGCCGAACGTGCGCGCCTCGTCCGGGATGATCGGCACGATGCGGTGGCCGAAGTCCTTCGAACGCAGCAGGTCCTTGAGCAGACGGACGAAAGCCATGGTGGTGGCGATCTCCTGCGTGCCGGAACCCTTCTTGGGAAGCGCGTACGCAGTGTCGTCCGGCAGCGACAGCCCGACGTGCGTCGAGCGGCGCTCCGGAAGGAAGCCACCGAGCGCATTGCGGCGCTCGAGCATGTACTGGATCGTCTCGTCCTGGGGTCCCGGGTTGTAGTACGGGGGCAGGTACGGGTTCTCTTCGAGCTGCGCGTCCGTGATCGGGATGTGCATCGCGTCGCGGAACGTCTTGAGGTTGTCCAGCGTCATCTTCTTCATCTGGTGGGTCGCGTTGCGGCCCTCGAAGTGCGGACCGAGGCCGTAGCCCTTGACGGTCTTCGCGAGGATGACGGTGGGCTTGCCCTTGTGCTCGGTCGCTGCCTTGAACGCGGCGTAGACCTTGCGGTAGTCGTGGCCACCGCGCTTGAGGTTCCAGATGTCGTCGTCGGAGTAGTCCTTGACGAGGGCGGCGGCGCGCTCGTCGCGGCCGAAGAAGTGTTCGCGGATGTACGCACCGGACTCGGCCTTGTACGTCTGGTAGTCACCGTCGGGGGTGACGTTCATCAGGTTGAGCAGAGCGCCCTCGGTGTCGCGGGCGAGCAGGTCGTCCCACTCACGGCCCCAGACGACCTTGATGACGTTCCAGCCGGCGCCGCGGAAGAACGACTCCAGCTCCTGGACGATCTTGCCGTTGCCGCGCACCGGGCCGTCGAGGCGCTGCAGGTTGCAGTTGACGATGAAGGTCAGGTTGTCGAGGCCCTCGTTGGCGGCGACCTGCAGCTGGCCGCGGCTCTCGACCTCGTCCATCTCGCCGTCGCCGAGGAACGCCCAGACGTGCGACTGGGACGTGTCCTTGATGCCACGGTTCTCGAGGTACTTGTTCGACATCGCCTGGTAGATCGCGTTGATCGGGCCGAGACCCATCGACACGGTCGGGAACTGCCAGTACTCCGGCATCAGGCGCGGGTGCGGATAGGAGGGGATGCCGTGCGGCGCGTGCGACTTCTCCTGGCGGAAGCCGTCGAGCTGGTCCTCGCTCAGGCGTCCTTCGAGGAAGGAGCGGGCGTAGGTGCCGGGGGAGGCGTGACCCTGGATGAAGATCTGGTCGGCGCCGCCCGGGTTGTCGGCACCCTTGAAGAAGTGGTTGAAGCCGACTTCGTACAGAGCCGCCGACGAGGCGTAGGTCGAGATGTGACCGCCGACGCCGATACCCGGGCGCTGCGCACGGTGCACCGTGATCGCGGCGTTCCACCGGATCCAGGCGCGGTAGCGGCGCTCGATCTCCTCGTCACCGGGGAACTCGGGTTCGTTCTCGGACGCGATCGTGTTGATGTAGTCCGTCGTCGGGACCATCGGCACGCCCAGGTGCAGCTCCTTCGAGCGCTTGAGCAGGCTGAGCATGATCTCGCGGCCTCGGCCGTGGCCCTTGGCATCGACCAGCTCGTCGAGGGACTGCTGCCACTCGCCGGTCTCCTCCGGATCGCTGTCGAGTGGGCCCTGGGAATAAGGATCCTGGTCGTGCACGGTCACGGGGCGAACCTTTCGTCAAGCTGGCAGGTCATGCCAAGGAAACGGGAAGCGACACGGGCAGCCTTGTCAGCTGTGCACAACGCGCGCCGGAATCAGCCTATCCCTCTTCTACGACACAGTCGCGCATCGGGTGGCCGATACACTGGGGGCACCAGGGCCTTTAGCTCAGCTGGTAGAGCGCCACGTTTACACCGTGGATGTCGTCGGTTCGATCCCGGCAGGGCCCACCTAGAAAGTGGTCCTGCTCCCTCGCCTCGGTAATCGTTCCGTCGCGGCGCCTCTGTGTCGTCTGTCGGTGTGCGCCATACTGTCTTCAGACCTGAGGATACGGAGATTCGTGGCTAGTCGCGTGCAAGAGATTGTTGGTTGGCTCTTCGACGGGTGGAAGGCCGAGTTTCCGCTAGCCATCGTTGAAGGTTTCGCAGGGGTAGGGAAGACGACGTCGGTTCGGAACTACTTCAAAGCATGGAGCGGTCCCAAGGTGCTCGTAACGCTCGTGGAAGGAGCGCTATACGAGGAGTTTCTTCTCAGCGTCGTCTCAGAGATTGAGATGGCAGGCATTAAGGATGTCGGCGACAGTGGCGACTGGGAGCACGACATCGTGCGCGCGGTTCAGGACGAGGGTCTTCTCCTCGTGTTGGATAATTTTGAGACGCAACTGGATGCCGACGGAATCGTGCTCTCCGTCGATCTGCGACGACTGCTTGCGAAGCTTGCTTCAGTGCATTCGGGACGAGTCTGCATCGTCTCCTCTCGTTCGCCGAGCCCAGACGAGTGGACAGAGCGATCGCAGTACCGCACCATGGGCCAGCTTGGGAGCGAGCAAGGCGTTCACATACTTCGCACGATGCTTGAGGAGCGGCAGAAGCTCGACGATTTCGACGAAGCCCTATTGGTCGACGTGTCGGTCTGGTTGGGGAACAACCCACGGGCTATGCGAGCTTTCGTGGCGTGCCTCATCGGCCAGCCATTGGAAGAGATGATCGAGCGCGATCGGGAGTCGTGGGAGCTACGACATACCCCTCGATCTGCTCAACTCACGGCACGACTCGAACGCGATTTTTGGCACCAGTCGCTTGGAAGGCTGGACCCAGAGTCGGTCACGCTGGCGGAGAATCTCTCTGTCTTCCGTCGCCCATTTCGGATCGAGGCGATCAGGGCAGCTGGTGCGACGATTCACAATTGGGAGAATGCTAGGAACAGGTTAGCACTGTCTTTTATTCTTGATCGCTCGAACGCCTGGTACGAACTCAACCCCGTCGTTCGCCAACTTACGTCCGGCAGATTGGTGCAGCTCGAACGAAGGCATGTAACGGCGCACGCACGCGCCGCTGACTTTTTCGCCAAGAGAATTGACGCTTCGGCGTATCGCGACGCGAATACGGCGGGCGGTTACTTCGTCGAGGCGAGGCACCACTATCGCGAGGCGGGGCGCGACGATATGGTCGACGCTATTGCTGGCAAGTATCGGGGCCTTTTGCTTCGCGCCTATCGCGGCTCTCAGATCGACCTGACAGACGCGGCCGTGGCCCGAGAACGCATCCCGATCCTGCTGGCCGCCCTGGATCACGACGACGAGGGGTTTGAGCCTCTGCGCGCTGCTCTAACCCAGCTGCTTGAAGCGCGGGGAGCCGAGGGTGACGACTACACGGCTCTGCGGCATGCCAGACTCGCTTCTCAAGCGAAGACGCCGCTCGCTTTTTGGATGGCGTACACGCGTATCGCGGTCCGAGTGGAAACCGATGCGTTCTTGATTTCTCTCGCGAAGCGAGCGATAGATCGATGCGCTCGCGAACCGGAGCGCGTTGTGGTGGCGATCAGCGAACAGTTGTTTCTTCGAGGCCAAGCCCAAATGGCGCTTAGGTTGATCGATGAGGCGTCTGCATCTATTTCCCGGCCCGCCGATGTTTACCTGATTCGACTAAAGTCCTTTATCCTCGATCGCACTGGGAATTTCGCAGGCGCATTTGAAGTGATGCTTGCGCGCCATCGAGAAGGGGGCCCGGGAAAGCTAATCGACAGACTCCTTGAAGAGGCGACATTTCTTGCGTTCCAGCATGAGGCGATCGATCGATTGATGGAGGTCGCAAGCTATGCGGCAAGCGTGCAGGATTCGCTAACGAAGCAGTCAGCCGCCCTGGCCTTTACGCTGACAGCCATGCTCCGCGGTGACTATCGGGAGGCTCTTCGCGCCGCGGAGGGTGGTCGCCGAGACGGCGCTGTGGCAGCGCAGGCGATCTTCTGCCACCTTGCCCTCGGACAATTTACCCAGGCAGCCGAAGCGATGACGCAGCTCGGTGGTGTCCGCAACGCTGCATCTCGCTGGCTCAGCGCCGTTGTGGCTCTATGTAATGGTGACGCCGACACCTACATTGATTCGATCTCGAACGCAACCGACCAAATCACGACCGACATGACGATGAACGATGAGAAGCTCTGGATGCACGTTTGGGATGACGTTCCGGCACGTATGGCTCCATTCCCAAGCTACTACTTTCCCAGACTTCCACCTCGTCTGACCGGGCTAAACCGGGACGTCGTCCGGACGCATCATGGTGGTTCTCAAGTCGATCTGATACGCCAATCACTACCGCTGCAGGGTTCACATGCGACCGAATCGCCGGCCGTTCCCAGCGCTCCAGTGATCGCGACTTCCAATTCGGGAGCCCCGATCATCTACGTTCAAGAAGGGACCTTTGATTTGGGTAAGCAAGAGTATGTCAACAACGGTCAAGTCGGATCGATGGGACATAAAGCGAAGGTCGATGGAGACATCACGCAGAACCAGATCGTGCTTCCGTCGGTTCCCGAAGCGCTACGGGAACTTGCAGATTTCGCGAGGGCTTCAGATCAAGAAGCAGTGGCGAAGACGCTCGACGAAGTCAACGCACTTGAGTCTGCCTCCGACCGGGCGACCGCGACCGAAAGATTTCGCGAAGTCCGTGCATGGGTAGTGGACAAGGTTGCCGATGGAGCCGTTGCAATCGCTGCTGGACTTACGCTGGCAGCCTTCGGAGGATAGGTTCACCGCGAAGGTTTTGGCGACAGAGGAGCCTGCGTTTCGTGTCTAAAACGGACGCAGCGTTCGTGACGGGTTGCTCTTTCCGGCTACCCGACTCCGTTCAGGGTGCGCATCGGGTGGCCGATACACTGGGTGCACCAGGGCCTTTAGCTCAGCTGGTAGAGCGCCACGTTTACACCGTGGATGTGGTCGGTTCGATCCCGGCAGGGCCCACACCACCTCGAACCCTGGCGGTCGCCGCGTCGCAGTCCTATGCTCCCCGCATGGGACTCCTGACCTTCAGCATCAACGTCACCCTCGACGGCTGCGTCGACCATCGGGAGGGCATCGCCGATGAGAAGACCCATCCCCTCTTCACTCAGCTCATGGAGGAGTCAGGCGCGATGCTGTGGGGTCGCACGACCTACGAGATGATGGAGAGTGCGTGGCCGGCGGTCGCTCGTGGAGACGTGGAAGCGGACTCCACGATGCGGGAATGGGCGCTCAAGCTCGACGCCAAGCCGAAGTATGTGGTGTCTTCCACCCGCGAGGTCTTCCCCTGGGCGAACAGCCACCGCATCGCCGGAGATCTGCGCGCGGGTGTGCAGAAGCTCAAGGACGAGACACCGGCGGGGGTGCTGCTCGGCAGCATCTCTCTGGCTGCCGAACTCGACCGGCTCGGCCTCGTCGACGAGTACCGGTTCCTCGTCCAGCCCCGGATCGTCGGTCACGGACCGACCCTCTACGAGAGCGGACTGCCGAGCACGCGACGGCTCGCGCTGATCTCGGCGACGCCGCTCCGGAACGGAGCTATCTGGACGCACTACCGACGCGCCGATTGACTGCGACAGACGGGGAAGGAATCGAGCACCGGACCTACCCTTCGCGAGCGATCGGCGCAAGGCCCGCAGCTCCTCGAGCCTCGAGCGCGTACCCTCGGACCCACGGCAAGACTCGATGATCAGGGACGGGGAGTTCTCACAAATGGCGCGACGCATCGTCATCAGCGGGGCATCGGGACTGATCGGGTCCGCCCTCGCATCATCGCTCCGCGCCGACGGCGTCGAGGTGACCGCACTCGTCCGCCGGGCTCCGCGGTCCGACGCCGAGGCGCAATGGGCACCGGGGGAGCGTGCCCTCGATCCGGACGTGCTCGCCGGGGCCGAAGCCATCGTCGCACTGGGCGGTGCGAGTGTCGGGCGGCTGCCGTGGACAAAGGGGTACCGTCGTGAGCTGGTCGACTCTCGTCTGCAGGCGACGCGGACGATCACGACCGCTCTGCGTTCTCTGCGCTCCGAAGCCCCGGCCCTCGTGTCGGCGTCCGCTGTCGGCTACTACGGGTCCGTTCCCGGCGAGGTGCTCACGGAGGATTCCACTGCTGGTCAGACGTTCCTGGCCGACCTCACCGTGCGCTGGGAGGCCGAGGCGCGCCAGGCCGAGGACCACACCAGGGTCGCGCTGCTGCGCACGGCGCCCGTCATCCACCGGCGCGGAGTGCTCAAGCCCCTCATCCAGCTGACCAGGTTCGGCGTCTCCGGCCCGCTCGGACGCGGCACGCAGATCTGGCCGTGGATCTCACTCGACGACGAGGTGGCGGCGATCCGTCACGTGCTGGACCAGAAGATCGCCGGTCCCGTCAATCTGACGGGGCCCACTCCTGCCTCCGCGAACGACATCGGCCGTGCCCTCGCGGCCCGGATGCACCGTCCGTTCTGGCTGCCGGTGCCGACCTGGGCACTCCGGTTCGCACTCGGCGATGCGGCGGAGTCTCTGCTGCTCCCGGACGCGGACGTGCGCCCTCAGGTGCTCGAGCGCACGGGGTTCCGGTTCACGCACGCCACCGCGGCCGCCGCCGTCGCCGCAGCGCTCTGAGATCTCCCGGCGCCACCCCTCCCGGATCGGCGCCCGGCACTGCAAGACTGAGCGCATGGAGATCATCGAGAACTCGAAGCTCACGGTCGTCGGTGCGGGAAGCGTGGGATCGAGTGTCGCCTACGCGGCGCTGATCCGCGGGTCGGCCCGACACGTCGCGCTCTACGACATCGCGACCGAGAAGGTGGAGGCCGAGGTGCTCGACCTCGCCCACGGAACGCAGTTCACCGGTTCGAGCGACATAGTCGGCGGCAGCGACATCTCGGTGGCCGCGGGGTCGCATGTCGTGGTCATCACCGCCGGAGCGAAGCAGAAGCCGGGACAGACCCGCATCGAGCTCGCCGAGGTCAACGCCGGCATCATCCGTCGCATGATGCCGGATCTGCTCGCGGTCGCGCCGAACGCCGTCTACGTGATCGTCACCAACCCCTGCGATGTGCTCACCGTGATCGCGCAGGAGGAGACGGGTCTTCCGCCCGAGCGGATCTTCGCATCCGGAACCGTGCTCGACACCTCCCGGCTGCGGTGGAAGCTGGGAGAGCGCGCCGGAGTGTCGACGGCCAGCGTCCATGCGCACATCATCGGCGAGCACGGCGACACGGAGTTCCCGTTGTGGTCGCGGGCGACGATCGGCACGGTCCCGATCCTCGAGTGGGAGACGCCTGGGCACCCACGATTCACCCTTGATGAGCTCCAGGACATCGCGGTCGACGTCCGAGACGCCGCGTACAAGGTGATCCAGGGCAAGGGCGCGACCAACTACGCGATCGGTCTGTCCAGCGCGCGGATCGTCGAGGCGATCCTGCGCGACGAGCACGCCGTGATGCCCGTGAGCACCGTGCTGCGCGACTTCCACGGTCTCGACGGGGTCGCGCTGTCCGTGCCGTCGATCGTGAGTGCGAAGGGTGCCGTGCCCATCCGTAACACCTCGTTCTCGGACCATGAGCTCGGGCTGCTCCGTCAGTCCGCGGATGCGCTGCAGACGGCCGCGGCCGATCTGCGCCGCTGAGGGGACGCCGGCGCGAACCGGCAGCCCCTCGCTCTCAGCGTCCGTGCGGGTCGGTCCGGTTCAGCGTCGCGACGACCTGGTCGTAGTCGCCCCGAGCCTCGCCGTAGCGGAGGAACTTCACCCGCTCGACCTGGATCTCGGTGGGGTGCGGCTGTGACTCGATCAGTGCCGTCACCTCGTCGATGAACTCGTCGAGCGGCATCGCTGCCTCGTTGTCCTCGTGACCCGGCATGAGCTGCGTACGGACCGCCGGCGGCTCGAGCTCGAGCACAGAGACGCTCGTCCCCGCCAGCTGCAGGCGCAGTGATTCGCTGAGCATGTGGATCGCGGCCTTGCTGGCGTTGTATGTGGGCGTCACACGAAGCGGGGCGAAAGCGAGCCCCGACGACACGGTCATGATCGTGGCGTCCTGCTGCGCACGCAGGTGGTCGATGAACGCGGCGATGAGGCGGATCGGACCGAGGATGTTCGTGGCGACCGTCTCTTCCGCGATCTCCAGGAATCCGGAAGGCGTGGTCCAGTCCTCGGCGCGCATGACGCCGGCCATCGTGACGAGCACGTTGAGTGCAGGATGCTCGGCGAGTACAAGCTGCGCGGCCTCATCGATGCTGCGCCCATCCGTCGTGTCGATCCGGACCGTGTGGATGCCGGGATGCTCCGCGGCGATCGAGATGAGCCGGTCCTGTCGGCGTCCGCCTACGATGACGGTGTTGCCGCGTTCGTGCAGGCGCAGAGCGAGAGCGAGGCCGATGCCGCTGGTCGCGCCGGGAATGAAGATGGTGTTTCCGCTGATGTCCATGGATTCAGCATCCGAGCGACGGCGAGCTCCCTCCAGAGAGCGGTCATCCAGGGACGGGCGCTCCCTGGATCGGATCACGCCGCCGGGAGATACTTCGGGGGTGGACCGTGATGCACTGGCCGAATTCCTCCTCCGCCGCCGTGATGCTCTGACGCCCGCCGACGTCGGGCTGTCGACGGGGCCGCGGCGTCGCACGGCGGGCCTGCGCCGCGAGGAGGTCGCGCAGCTGGCGACCATGTCGACCGACTACTACACCCGCCTCGAACAGCGGCGGGGTCCGCAACCCAGCGTGCAGATCCTCGCGGCGCTCGCGCGCGCACTCCGGCTCACCGAGGACGAGCGCGACTACCTGTTCCGACTCTGCGGACACAGCGCACCCGACCGAGCACATGTCACCGACTACGTGCGCCCCGGCATCCTCCGCGTGCTCGACCGGCTGCACGACACCCCGGCTTTCGTCGTCTCGCTTCTCGACGAGGTGCTCGTGCAGAACGACGCCTCCCGCGCGCTCGTGGGCGACGCGAGCACGCTCACCGGTCTCGACCGCAGTGGCATCTACCGGTGGTTCGCCTATCCCGACGACGAGCGGCGTCGGTATCGCGAGGCCGACCACGCGAGACAGGCTCGTGCGCTCGTCGGGTCGCTGCGTGCGGCCCACGGTGTGATGGGGGCGCGTTCACGGGCAGGCGAGATCGTCTCGGCGCTCACTGCGCGGAGTCCGGAGTTCGTCGAGCTGTGGGACGCGCACGAGGTGAGCCGCCGGTTCGAGCAGCACAAGGTGATGGTGCACCCCGAGCTCGGCGAGATCGAGGTCGACTGTCAGGCGCTGTTCACCGAGGACGAGTCCCAGGCGCTGATCGTGCTCACGGCGGCGCCGGGCAGCGAGGCAGCGAGCAAACTCGAGTTCCTGCGGGTGCTGGGGACGCAGAACGTCTGACCAGACGCGGGTCAGGACTCCTCGTGGGTCCTCGGGTCGGCGTCGAACAGCCGTCCGTCGGGGCGCCCGAGTGCGGTGATCGCTGCCACCTCGGCATCGCCGAGCACGATCTCGGCCGCCGTGAGGTTCGCGACCTGGTGCTCCCGGGACGACGCCTTGGGGATCGACACCGTGCCACGGGCGACGTGCCATGCGAGGACCGTCTGCGCCGGTGTCACGCCGTGCGCGGCGGCGACCTCATGGATCACTGCCTCGTCGAGCAGCTCCTTGGCGCGTCCCAGAGGGCTCCATGCCTCGGTGAGGATGCCGTGCTCGCGGTGGTAGGCGAGCTGCTCCTCCTGCGGGAAGTACGGGTGCACCTCGATCTGGTTGACGACGGGGCGCACACCGGTCTCGCGCTCGATGCGTTCCAGGTGTTCCGGCAGGAAGTTCGAGACGCCGATCTGCCGGACCACGCCGCGCGCCTGCGCGTCGACGAGCGCAGCCCAGGCCTGGACGTACTCGTCCTGGCTCGGGTTCGGCCAGTGGATCAGGTGCAGGTCCGTCGCCTCGAGCCCGAGACGCGAACGGCTCTCCTCGATGCTGGTGCGCGCCTTCGCAGACGGGTGGTGGCGTCCGGGGAGCTTCGTGGTGACGATGATCTCCGAGCGGTCGACGTCGGATGCGGCAACTCCTCGGCCGACCGAACCCTCGTTCTCGTAGTTGAAGGCCGTGTCGATCAACCGGTACCCCGCTTCGATGCCCCCTGTGACGGCATCCGCTCCGGCATCGCCGTTGAGCGCATACGTGCCGAGCCCGATCGCCGGGAGTGCGAAGCCGTTGTGGGCGGTGAAGGTGGGGACAGTGGTCATCGTGACTCCTCCGTTGCGTTTCCTCCGAGCGTACGCTGAGGGAATGACAGCAGAGACGGACATGGCGTCGGATGACGTGGTGATCGACGACGCGATGCGATGCCCGTGCTCGTCCGGCGAGGTGTTCGGCGGCTGCTGTGGTCCACTGCTGCGCGGCGCCCCCGCTCCGACGGCGGAGCGCCTGATGCGGTCGCGGTACACGGCGTTCGGGCGCCACGATGCGGGTCACCTGCTGCGCACCTGGCATCCGACATCGAGGCCGCGGACGATCGACTTCGAGCCGGATCTCGAGTGGCTGCGGCTGCTCGTGCTCGATCGCGTGGCCGGCGGTCCGTTCGATGACCAGGGCATCGTGGAGTTCGAGGCGATCTGGCGGCAGGGCGCCGAGCGGGGCTCCCTGCACGAGCGCAGCCGCTTCGTCCGCGAGGACCGGCAGTGGTACTACGTCGACGGCGACGTGAGCTGATGGGCGGATGTCGGCGCAGCGACTAGATTTGAGAGCGTGAACGCCAGCCCCGAGAACCAGCGCACCCTGCTCGACATCGCCGACCTCGACCGGCGCATCGCGCAGGCCGAGCGTGCCCGTACCAAGCCGAGCCAGGCGGGGCGGATCACCGAGCTCGTCGCCATCCGCCAGGAGCAGCTCCGCGAGCTGACGACCCTCACCGGCACTCGCGACGATGTGCGCACCGAGCTGAAGCGCCTTGAGTCCGATGTCGCGGTCGTCGAGGCGCGCCGGAACCGTGACGCCGAGCGACTCGCCGCGTCGACCAGCTCGAAGGACGCGCAGGCGCTCGAGCACGAGCTGGCGAGCCTCGCCCGGCGGCAGAGCGACCTCGAAGACGCGGAACTCGACGTCATGGGGCGGCTCGAAGAGGCGGAGGCCGCAGTCGCCGCACAGCAGGCTCTCCTGGAGACGACCACCGCCGAGGGGTCGGCGCTCACCGCCCAGGCCAAGGCAGATGTCGCCGCGGCGACGGATCTGGGTGCGCAGCTCGCCCGCGATCGAGCGGCCGTGGCCGAAGGCGTCTCGCCGGAACTCCTGGCCGAGTACTCCCGTCGCGCGACGAACAGTGCCGGCGCGGCTCTTCTCACCCGCGGCACCTGCGAAGGATGCCGCATCCTGCTTCCCAGCACCGATCTGAACGACATCCGCCGCGCGGCGGACGACTTCGTGGTCTCCTGCCCCGAGTGCGGCTGCATCCTCGTGCGCACCGAGGAATCCGGGCTCGCATGAGCGGTGCCCGCGCCCGCCGCCGATGACAGCGCCGGCGTCGGGGATCGAACGCCGCATCGCGCTCATCTCCGTCGGCGCACAGGAGTACGTCGCGATCGAGCTCGACGCCGACGACGAAGAGCAGAACCGCACGTCTCTGCGCACCGACGAGCTGTCCGCATGGGTCCACGCCGCGGAGACCTCCGACGCTCCGCGCTGGATCATGCGCACCGCCGCGGAGACCTACGCCCTCCTCCTCGGCGACGGAGTGCGGATCTCTCGCAGCCATGATCTGGTGCTGTGCCATGCGATCCTGCGCGACACCTCTGCGGTGCCGACCCCGCTTCCCGCGTCGCACGAGTGGGAGCGGCGTGAGCCGACCGTTGCGGCGCCGTCGCTGTTCGACGTGTTCGACGACACGAGCGGAGAGGACCCGATCGTCACGGCCCTCGGTCAGTACCGGGCGCAGCGGGAGACGATCGCTGCGGCGCCGGATGGTCGCCTCACGCTGCTGTGCGCGGCGGAGTCGGCGGGCGGACTCATCGCCGAGGAGATGCGGGCCGCGGGGTTGCCCTGGGACGAGGGCGTGCACGATGCGATCCTGACCGACACGCTGGGCACGCGTCCGGTCGCCGGTGGAACGCCGAGTCGTATGGTCGAGCTCGGCGATCGAGTGCGGGAACTCCTCGGCGACCCCTCACTGCACCTCGACAGTCAGCAGAAGCTGCTCAGGGCGCTGCATCGTGTCGGGGTGCAGGTGGAGTCCACGAGCCGGTGGGAGCTCGCCGAGCACGACCACCCGGTCGTCGAACCGCTGCTCGCGTACAAGAAGCTCTCTCGGCTGCTCAGTGCCAACGGCTGGGCGTGGCTCGCCGAGTGGGTGCACGACGGGCGGTTCCGTCCCGTGTACATCCCCGGTGGCGTGGTCACCGGGCGCTGGGCCTCTGCCGGCGGAGGCGCGCTTCAGCTTCCGCGCAGTCTGCGCCCTGCGGTGCGTGCCGACCCTGGATGGACTCTCGTCGTGGCGGACGTCGCGCAGCTGGAGCCGCGGATGCTCGCTGCGATGGCCTCCGACGAGGCGATGGCGCGGGCGGCGCGGGGGAGCGATCTGTACGCCGGCGTCGTCGCTTCCGGAGCGGTGGCCACGCGGGAGGAGGCGAAGTACGCGGTGCTCGGTGCGATGTACGGCGCCACGACCGGCGACAGTGGGCGGCTCGTTCCACGGCTGAGGAAGGTGTATCCGCGCGCCATGGCGCTCGTCGACGCGGCGGCGCGCACGGGCGAGGACGGCGGCATCGTGTCCACCTGGCTCGGCCGATCATCGCCCCGACCCTCGGTGGAGTGGATGCGTCTGCAGGCCGATGCCACCGGCGCTGATGCCGATCCGGCAGTCGTGGCGCTCGCTCGGCGCCGGGCGCGTGACTGGGGGCGATTCACCCGGAACTTCGTCGTGCAGGGGACTGCCGCCGAGTGGTCGCTGATCTGGCTCGCCGAGATCCGTCACCGCCTGCAGCAGATCCCCGAGGGCTTCACCACGGCCGCGGCATCCGGTCCCTTCGCGCAGGCACCGCACCTGGCCTTCTTCCTGCACGACGAGGTCATCCTGCACGTTCCGCAGGAGCACGCAGAAGCGGCGGCCGAGGCCGTGCGTGAAGCGGCCGCGGTCGCGACGACCCGCCTCTTCGGGTCCTTCCCGATCGACGTGCCCCTGGACCTCCGGATCGCAGAGTCCGCCGAGAAGTAGGAATGGCCTCCCGAGAAGTAGACTGGGAGTGCGAATGGGTCGACTGGACGGCCGCGTGGCGGGTGACCGCACCGAGGAACGTCCGGGCTCCTCAGGGCAGGACGGTGGGTAACGCCCACCCGGAGCAATCCGCGAGAAAGTGCCACAGAGAATAGACCGCCCCGCAAGGGGTAAGGGTGAAAGGGTGGTGTAAGAGACCACCGGGGGCCATGGTGACATGGCCCGCCAGGTAAACCTCGTCCGGAGCAAGGTCAGACAGAGGATGATGACGCGGCTCGCCGAGTCCTCGGGTAGACCGCTAGAGTGCCACGGCAACGTGTCGCCGAGAGAGATGGCCGTCGAAGGGGCGAAGAACCCCGGAACAGAACCCGGCGTACAGGTCGGCCCATTCGCATGAATCGGCCTGATCCGCTGGTCACTTTCGAGGCACCTCGGAACTGCGTCTTGTTCCCGTCTTGACCTTGACACGCTGACAAGGTGTGAAGTGGGATGTGGAGGTGGTCCTCATGACCCAAGACAACATGACATCCCCCGAGAGCCGGCTGCGCAGAGCGTTGAGCACGTCGGACGCATCAGTCAGGCTGCAGACGGCGCTCACTGCAGGGATCCACACGGACGACGCGTACCTGCCGGTGCTCATCGAGCGGTGCTCGGTCGAGCCCGACTTCTACGTGCGGGACATGCTCACATGGGCGATCACCCGCCAGGATCGGACGAAGGCCGTCGATCTCCTGCTGCCCGAGCTCGACTCGACGACTGCTCAGGCCCGGAGCCAGGCCCTGCACAGCCTCTCGAAGCTCGGCGACCGGCGTGCCTGGTCAGCGATCACCGTGGACTTGCTGCGTGACGACGACGTCGAAGTCGCGAAGGCGGCGTGGCGCACCGCGGCAGGCCTCGCGCCGGAGAGTGAGCACCCCGCACTCGCCCGCGACCTGGCTCGCAACCTCGGCCGCGGAGATCGTGAGCTCCAGCGAAGCCTGAGCCGGGCGATCGCGATGCTCGGCCCCGCCGCCGAGTCCGTCGTCGACGCGGCGACGGATGCGCCGGACCCCGGGGTTCGTGAGCACGCGCTGGCCACAGCACATGTCATGGCATACCCGGACGATGGTTTCGAGGCGGCCATCGAGGAAGCCCGGCGAGTGGTCGCGCTTCGGGACGCACGGACGGTCGGAGACGACTGACATGCTCATCGGCGAGGTCGCTCGGCGAAGCGGGGTGAGTGCACGCATGCTGCGCCACTACGACCGCATCGGTCTCGTCTCGCCGACGGCGCGCACCAGCGGCCACTATCGCCAGTACGCGGAAGTGGATGTCGAGCGGCTGCTCCACGTGGAGAGTCTCCGATCGCTCGGCCTCAGCTTGGCGGAGGTCGCCGACGCACTCGACTCAGAGGCGTTCGCATCGGCGGATCTCGTCGAGCGCCTCGTCGAGCGCGCGCGGGCCCAACAGAGCGCCGCGACCGAACTCGTCTCGCGTCTGGATCGCATTCGCGCGAGCGATCCTCGCGACGTGGCCGATGCGCTTCGTGTCATCGCACTCATTCGTGGATTCGATTCCGTGAGCGCGTCCGGCCGACAGAGGTTGGCTCTGACACTCGAGAAGGGCGACGAGCGCGACACGGCCGTCCTCATCGAGGCTCTGCTCCGCGAGGATGAACCGAACGTGGCCGGCGCGGTCCTCTGGTCCCTCGCGTTGATCGGAGACCCCGCGGTTCCCGTTCTCGCGAGGGAGCTCACCTCAGCGCACGCGCAGCGACGACACCGTGCGCTGGAGGCGCTCCTCAAGATCGGCACGCCTCGAGCGCTGGCGTCCGTGGCCCGGCAGACGACGCACGCGGACCCGCGAGTTCGTGCTCGCGCGAACATCGTCGGGAGTATGTCGGGCGACATCGCCGTGGTCGCCGCACTGGTCGCGCAGGTGGCCGCGGGGGAGCTCGACATGGAGGCGAGCGACGCTCTGGAGGCGCTCGCCTCTCGTGAAGGGTTCACGGGCGAGCTCGTCCGTGCTTCGACGGCGGTGATGGCGATGACCGACGCCGATGGTCGTCGGCGCCTGGTCGGGATGCTCGCGTGCATCCCCGGGCCCGACGTCGAATCGGTGCTGCAGACGCTGGCCGCCGACCCGGAGTCCTCCGTCGCGATCGCTGCCCGCGCCCACCTCGGGGTTCGCACGGAGCGCCGCTGACCGGTCGAGACGGGTTCGTCCACGCCGCCCGACTCATGACGAAGGCCCCGATGACTGCAGAGTCATCGGGGCCTTCGAGGTTCAGGAGCGGGTGAGGATCAGTCGCCGGCGAGCGACGCCGCGCCGATGATCCCGGAGTTGTTGCGATGGATGGCCGGCACGATCGGGGTCTTGAGGTCGAGGAGCGGGAGGAAGTCTCCGGCGTTCTTCGACACGCCGCCGCCGACAACGAACAGGTCGGGGCTGAACAGGAACTCGATGTGCGAGTAGAAAGCCTGCAGGCGCTCCGCCCATGCGGCCCAGCTGAGGCCCTCGCGCTCGCGTGCCGATGTCGCGGCATACGTCTCGACCGACTCGTACTCACCGAAGTTGAGGTGGCCCAGCTCGGTGTTAGGCAGCAGCACGCCGTCATAGAGGAAGGCGGACCCGATGCCGGTGCCCAGGGTCGTGAGCAAGGTGAAGCCGCGCACGTCCCTGGCCGCGCCGTGGCGGGCCTCGGCGACGCCGGCGGCATCCGCGTCGTTCACGAACACGATGTTGCGGCCGAGTCCGTCGCGGAAGAAGCGCTCCGCATCGAAATCGATCCATTCCTTCGACACGTTCGCCGCGGAGAGCGTCTTGCCGCGCTTGACGATGGCCGGGAAGGCGACACCGAGCGGGAGGGTCGAGTCGTGCACGTCGAGGGTCTTCAGAACGGTCTGCACGGCGTTCAGGACATCCTGAGGCGATGCGCCTTCAGGGGTGGGGACCCGCACCCGGTCGGATGCCATGATTCCGTGCTCGAGGTCGACGATTCCTGCTTTGATTCCCGTGCCGCCGATGTCGACGCCGATCGCTTTTGCCATGGGCGATAGCTTAGCGACCACGGTGCACGCCAGTAGGATCGATGACATCACGTGAAGAAGGGACAGGCATGTCTGACGGTGACCACAAGTACTGGTACAACTCCGAGACCGGCGAGGTCGAGTTCGGCATGATCTCGCCCTCCATCGACCGGATCGGGCCCTTCGACACGGAGGCCGAAGCCCGCCGCGCGCCCGAGGTGCTCAAGGAGCGTTCGCGCGCCTGGGCCGAAGAGGAAGCCGTGGAGCAGGGCTGGGACGCCAAGGGCTCGCAGAACGCGGGCGACGCAAAGGGCCAGGGCGCAGAGTAACCATGGACAAGCAGAGGGATTTCGTCCTCCGGACGATCGAGGAGCGCGGCGTCAAGTTCGTGCGGCTGTGGTTCACCGACGTCATCGGCACGCTCAAGTCCGTGGCGATCGCTCCGGCCGAGGTCGAGGGGGCGTTCGCGGAAGGCATCGGTTTCGACGGTTCGGCGATCGAGGGGCTGACGCGCACCTACGAGTCGGACCTGCTCGCGCAGCCGGATCCGACGACGTTCCAGACGCTGCCGTGGCGCGGCGAGATCGATCCGACGGCGCGCATGTTCTGCGACCTGACGACGCCCGA
Source organism: Microbacterium sp. Cr-K20 (assembly GCF_000708325.1). Classification (NCBI taxonomy): domain Bacteria; kingdom Bacillati; phylum Actinomycetota; class Actinomycetes; order Micrococcales; family Microbacteriaceae; genus Microbacterium; species Microbacterium sp. Cr-K20. The sequence continues at coordinate 319,211 of NZ_JARE01000050.1, forward strand.
CGGACAGCCGGCCGTCGCCGACCCGCGGCACGTGCTCAAGCGCACCCTCGCGAAGGCCGCGGATGCCGGCTTCACGTTCTACACGCACCCCGAGATCGAGTTCTACCTGCTCAAGTCGTCGTCGTTCGGACCTGACGGTCCCGTGCCCGTCGATTCGGCCGGCTACTTCGACAACGTTCCCGGTGGCACCGCTCACGACTTCCGTCGCCGTTCGGTGCGGATGCTCGAAGACCTCGGCATCTCCGTCGAGTTCAGCCACCACGAGGGTGGACCCGGACAGAACGAGATCGACCTCCGCTACGCGGATGCCCTCACCACGGCCGACAACATCATGACCTTCCGCACGGTGATCAAGGAGGTGGCGATCGAGCAGGGCGTCTACGCGACGTTCATGCCGAAGCCGCTCAGCGATCAGCCCGGCAGCGGCATGCACACCCACATGTCGCTGTTCGAGGGTGATCAGAACGCCTTTTACGAGGAGGGCGCGAAGTACCAGCTCTCCAAGACCGGCCGACACTTCATCGCGGGTCTTCTCCGACACGCGAACGAGATCTCCGCCGTGACGAACCAGTTCGTGAACTCCTACAAGCGGCTCTGGGGAGGCGACGAGGCGCCGAGCTTCGTCACCTGGGGGCATGCGAACCGCTCGGCCCTCATCCGCGTGCCGATGTACAAGCCGAACAAGAGCCAGTCGTCGCGCGTCGAGTACCGCGGCATCGACTCCGCCTCGAACCCGTACCTCGCCTACGCGCTGCTGCTCGCGGCAGGACTCAAGGGCATCGAGGAGGGCTACGAGCTGCCGCCCGAGGCCGAGAACAACGTGTGGTCCCTGAGCGACGCCGAGCGGCGTGCACTGGGATACGAGGCGCTTCCTGCGAGCCTCGACCACGCTCTGGAGTACATGGAGGCATCCGAACTCGTCGCCGAGACGCTGGGGGAGCAGGTCTTCAACTACGTGCTGCTCAACAAGCGCAAGGAATGGGAGGCCTATCGTGGCCAGGTCACCCCGTTCGAGCTGAAGAGCAACCTCGAACTGCTCTGACCTGCGCCGATGGCCCGACCGGACGACTCCGTCTCCCTCTCCGCCCTGGCGAGGCTCGGTTTCGCCGAGTTGAGCGAGGCGGCGGCATCCCTGTCCGAGTTGGCGACGGTTCTCGGAATCTCGCGATCGTCACTTCTCGAAGGAGCGGATGCTGCCGACCCCGACGCCGCGGTGCGGGGAATGGTCCGTGTCGCGCGACGGGACCCCGGACCCCTGAAGGGCCTGCTCGACATCGCTGAGACGCGTCACCGCGTGTGGCGGGTCTTCGGTGCCTCGGAAGGGCTGGCCGACTTCTTCCTCCGCCATCCCGATCAGCTCTCGGTGCTGGGGGAGGCCCTCGACGCGTTGCCGTCGCCGGAGTCGCTCCGGACGCAGCTGCTGGCATCGGTCGGCGCCCGAGATGGCTTCGCGACGTCAGCGGACGATGCCGCGGTCGTGGCCGTGCGTGTCGCGTACCGACGCAGCCTCGCCGCCATCGCCGCCTATGACCTGACCCACCCCGAGCCGAAGACGGTGGTTGCCGCGGTGTCCGCCGCACTGTCGGACGCCGCCGGAGCGGCCTTGGAGGCCTCGCTCGCGATCGCACGCGCGCGTCTCAGTGAGACCACCCCGCGGGAGCAGGTAGCGGCGACGCGGCTCTCGATCATCGGCATGGGAAAGGCGGGCGCCCGCGAGCTCAACTACGTCAGCGACGTGGACGTGATCTTCGTGGGCGGCACCAGCGACGAGGAGGTCGTGACGGAGGCCCGCGCGATCGACATCGCGACGCGGCTGGCCCGCGAGACGATGCGCGGTCTCGACAGCATCGAGGTGGAGCCCCCGCTGTGGGAGGTCGACGCCAACCTGCGGCCCGAGGGCAAGCAGGGTGCCCTCGTGCGTTCGCTCGCCTCGCACCTCGCCTACTACGATCGCTGGGCCAAGAGCTGGGAGTTCCAGGCACTCCTGAAGGCACGACCTCTCGCCGGAGACGCCGACCTGGGCGCCGAGTACGTCGAGGCGGTGCAGCCGAAGATCTGGTCCAGCGCCGCTCGTGAGGATTTCGTCGAGAGCGTCCAGCGGATGCGCGAGCGCGTGACCGAGCACATCGATCCGGACGACGCGCCATATCAGCTCAAGCTCGGAGCGGGCGGTCTACGCGATATCGAGTTCACCGTGCAGTTGCTGCAGCTGGTCCACGGCCTCACGGACGAGTCGATCCGCACGCGCGGCACGCTCGAGAGTCTCGACGCCCTCGTCACCGGCGGGTACATCGGACGAGCGGATGCCGCGACGTTCGCCGACGACTACCGCATCCTGCGACTCATGGAGCACCGCCTGCAGCTGCGCGAACTGAGCCGCACGCATCTGCTTCCTCGGACTCCCGCCGGTCTGCGCGTACTGGCGCGCAGCACGGCACTCGCCGAGAGCGGCGACGGTGTATGGACGCGATGGGAGGCTGTGCGCCGCGAAGTGCGCGAGATCCACACTCGGCTGTTCTACCGCCCGCTTCTGAGCGCGGTGGCCGGTCTTCCCGAGGAGGAACGCACACTCTCCACGGCGCAGGCGCATGACCGCTTGGCGGCCATCGGGTTCCGCGACCCCGCGGGCGCCCTGCGGCACATCGGTGCACTCACGACCGGGCTCAGCCGCAAGGTGACGATCCAGCGGGCGCTGATGCCGATCATGGTGCGGTGGTTCGCCGACGGAAGCGACCCCGATTACGCGCTTCTCGCGTTCCGTCGCATCAGCGAACGCCTCGGCGACACCCCGTGGTTCCTTCGGATGCTGCGGGACTCGTCGGGTGCTGCCGAGAGCCTCACACGACTGCTGTCCTCGTCACGCTACGTCGGGGAGCTGCTGGAGTGGATCCCGGAATCCGTGGCCTGGCTCGACAGCACCGAACGGCTGCGTCCGCGCGGTGCGGCGGCGCTCGACGAAGAGGCGCGCGCGATCCAGACCCGTCACGAGACCATCGGCGACGCCCTTCGAGCGGTGCGGGCTCTGCGCCGTCGGGAGCTGCTGCGGACCGCGATGGGCGCCGTCCTCGGCGTGCTGACGATCGAAGAGGTGGCTGTCGCGCTCACGGAGATCACCGAGGCGACCATCCAGGCGGCCCTGCGCGCCGTCATCCGGGAGGTGGTTCCCGATGACGCCGCAGAGCTCGACTTCGCCGTCATCGCCATGGGGCGTTTCGGAGGTGCCGAACTCGGTTTCGGGTCGGACGCCGACATCCTCTACGTGTACGACGCGAACGGGGTCGACTCGCAACGGGCGCAGAAGCTCGCCACGCAGATCGTGGCAGGACTCCGCGAGCACCTGACCGATCACAGGCTCCCACTCGATCTCGACGCCGACCTCCGACCGGAGGGGCGGAACGGACCGGTCGTGCGATCGATCGCCGCGTACGCCGAGTACTACCGGCGCTGGTCGCTCTCCTGGGAGGCGCAGGCGCTCCTGCGCGCGCGGGGGGTGGCGGGGAGTGCGAAGCTCATCGAGCGGTTCACGGCCCTCGCGGACACGATCCGCTACCCGGAATCGGTCGACCTCCAGGGAACGCGTGAGATCAAGCGCATCAAGGCCAGGGTCGAGGGGGAGCGGCTGCCGCAGGGCGCTGATCCGCGGCGACATCTGAAGCTCGGCCCCGGCACGCTCAGCGACGTCGAGTGGCTGGTGCAGCTGCTGCAGCTGCAGCATGCGCACGCGATCCCCGGCCTGCGGACCACAGCGACACTCGGTGCGCTGGACGCCGCCGTCGCAGCCGACCTCGTGGAGGAGGGCGACGCCGAGCGGTTACGGGAGGCGTGGCGCCTGTCGAGTCGGCTACGCTCGGCGATCACACTCCTCACCGGGCAGACGAGCGATCTGCTCCCCGCCGATCGGCGCCAGCTGGATGCGATCGGCAGCCTGCTGGGATACCCCGAGCGTTCGGCGACCGAGCTCGAGGAGGACTACCTCGGCGTCACCCGACGCGCGCGCAAGACCTTCGAGGAGCTGTTCTACGGATAACCACCGCCTCGGTTTGCAGTATCGGGCGACGTGTCCCAAGCTGACGATATGACCCCTACGCGCATCGGAATCGTCTGGAATCCCTCGAAGGTCGATCAGAACGTTCTGCAGGACGCGGTGAGCGACGTGTTCGACGAGCAGTACGACATCCGTTGGTGGGAGACGACGCCGGAGGACCCGGGCCGCGGCATGGCCCGGGAGGCTCGTGAAGACGGCCGGGGCATCGTGATCGCCGTCGGGGGAGACGGCACTGTTCGTGCGGTCGCCGAGTCGCTGGCGGGTTCGGAGACCGCCCTCGGGATCGTTCCGCAGGGCACCGGCAACCTCCTCGCCCGCAATCTCGAAGTGCCGCTGAACAACGTCGCCGCAGCCCTCCAGAGGGTTCGGGACGCGGAGCCGCGTCGCATCGATCTCGGTTGGGTGTCATACGACGGCACCGAGCACGCGTTCGCCGTCATGGTCGGGTTCGGGATCGACGCGCAGATGCTGGTCGAAACAGACGACGACCTCAAGTCGAAGGCCGGCTGGCTGGCCTACGTCGAGGCGATGGGTCGTGCCCTGGCCGGGACCGAGATGACCGACATCACCCTCGCCATCGACGGGGAGAAGGCCGTGGCGGTGCGTGGGCACACCATGCTCATCGGCAACTGCGGAATGGTGCAGGGTGGCATCCGTCTGCTCCCCGATGCCGTTCTCGACGACGGCAAGCTCGATGTGCTCATGATCAGTGCCGACGGCGCCCTGCAGTGGTTGGACACCCTGCGCTCCTTCGTCTGGGACAACGGCATCCGGCGGATCTTCGGGGCGACCGATGAGGCGGTCAGCACCGATTCTGCGCGCCACCTGCCCGTCGAGAACATCTCCGTGCAGCTGGAGACGCCTCTCATGTTCGAGATCGACGGCGAGGAGATGGGCGAGATCTCCGCATTCGAGGTGCGCGTGGAAGCCGGCGCTCTGCTCGTACGCTGAAAGGTGTTCGGTCGGTGGACTGCGCGGGTCAGACGGCGGTGACCGGGGGCACGATCTTCCGGTCCTGAGCGGGGAACGTCACCTTCTGCACGATGATGATGATGCTCGCGGCGACCGGGATGGCGACGAGCGCTCCGAGGATGCCGCCCAATGCGCCACCGGCGACCGCGGCGATGACCACGAGCGCCCCGGGAACCGCGACGGCCTTGCTCATGATGCGCGGCGAGAGCACATATGCCTCGATCTGCATGTAGATCAGGTAGTAGATGATCGCGATCAGTGCGGTCAGCGGCGAGACGAAGAGGCAGATCAGCGAGTTGATGATCGATGCCGTCAGCGTTCCCACCAAAGGGATCATGGATCCGATGAAGGCGATGAGGGCGAGCAGCGCGGGGACCGGCGCCCCGATGATGCTGAGGAAGATCAGGCTCAGGACGCCGTTGATGAGCGCCAGGCTGGCCTGGCCGATCACATAGCGCCCGACAGCGCCGGAGACGTCTTCGAGCAGGCCGCTGAAGGTTCCCCGCTGGTAGGCGGGGACGAAGCGCGCGGCCACATGCTTCATGCTCCGCAGGGACGCCATGAAGTACAGCGTCAGGATCAGGACGATCGTGATGCCGGTGAACCCACCGGCGATCCCCGCGCCGACCGCGAACACGCCGCCGCCGATGTCGAGGAAGTTGTCCGGGTCTCCGACGAAATCGAGGATGCCCTGGACGGCATCCTGGATGCTCGAGCCGAACTGGCCGCTGACGTCTTTGTACCAGGCGCTGGCCATGAAGTCCTCGACCATCTGCGGGCCGTCCTTGATCAGGTTGCTGATCTGCTCGACGAGGATCGGGACGATGGCGAGGATGATTCCCGCGAAGGCGAGGACCACACCGGCGACGACGATGGTGACAGCGGCCGGGCGCGGGAGTTTCTTCTCGATGAACGTGACGATCGGGTCCAGTCCGAGGGCGAGGAAGATCGCCACGCCGATGTAGACGAGCACGGTCGCGAGCTGACCGATGATGCTGCCGACCGCCAACGCGACCAGCACCCCGAGCGCACCGAGCAGACCGAACATGAACGGGTTCGTGCGCGCATATGCGGCCACCGCGTTCGACGGCTGTGACGGCGCGGCTTCCACAGGTGTGCGCGGTTCGGCCTTCGCGATCACTCTTCTACGGCGCATGGTTCCCCCGGTCGATGGTCAGACTCACCAGTTGATCATTCGTGTGCCCGGCGGTCAAGCGCAGAGTCCGCGCGGCGGCGTAGTCGGTCGCCTCGGCACGGCTGCCGGACCGATATGGTGGGATCGAGGGCCCCGTACCCGGGGGGCCGGGCTGCGGTGGGGAACCGCATGGGGAGGGTTTCATTGTGCTGTGGGGACGCGTTTCACCGAGAGAAGTCGACCGGTCGTCGACGTTCGAACCCGACGCGCCACGTGCGCTCAGGGGGAAGCACACGCTGACTCTCTCGCGACGCCGCTGAGGTGGCCGGAGAGAACCGCCCGTCGCCCTTCCCGGCGCTGGGCGTCTGTCGAGCGCGATCGGGAGTCGTGTCGTGCCCGTGACGAGAGCGCGCACGCTGGCCATGTTCGGGAGCGTGCGCATCCGCGAGTTCGTGGCGGGGCGCGATGACGCGCGTTCGAGGCTCGACCGCGTGCCGGGACTGATCGGACTGCACAGTGTCCGCTCCGGCAGCATCGACATCGGCTCCCCGTCCGGAACGGTGCGACTGGCGGAGAACGATGCTTTTCTGCTCAACCACGATGCGACCGTTCTGACTTCGCCGCTGAAGCGACTGCGTCTGCTCTCGATCGTCCTGCCCGCGGAGGTGCTCGCCGGGTTCGCGGCGCCGACGCCGGGCGAGATCCGGCCCGTGTCACCGTCGACGTCACTGCTTGACCCGGCGGTCGCGTTCGCCGAGCGGGCGGCCGTCGTGGACGCCGATCCGGTGAGCACCTTCGGGAGCTACTACCTCGAGCGTCTCCTGCAGGAGATGGTGCTGGGTGTGGCCGTCGAGGCCACCCGTGCCGCGGCGGCCGGCCTTCCGCCCGATCATCATCGCGATGCCCTGAACCTGATCACCGCGCAGGCGTCAGATCCTGTGCTGTCGCCGCGCGGCGTCGCCGAGCAGCTCCGGCTTTCCCTGCGTCAGCTGCAACGTGCGTTCCGGGCACAGGGTACGACGGTGGAACGGGAGATCCGCCGATCGCGCGTCGAGCATGCGATCGGTCTGCTCACGGATCCCGCGTACGACCGCCTGAGCATCGAGGAGATCGGTCGGTACTCAGGCCTCTCCGGCGGGTCGAGCCTGGCGCGGGCGATGGCGCAGGAGGGGCGGCGTGCCCCGTCGGAGGTCCGACGGCGACGAGAGGGGTGACCCCCGTCGGCGGTGCGCGTCATACCCAGCGCGACACCCCTGGTCGGGAAAGCGACATGTGCGTGCCGGACGGGAAGTGCCGTTCGTCCCCGCTGCCAGCATGACGGATGGCCGGCCGTACTCCCATTCGCGGCTGCCGCACGAGCGCGGAACCCGCCGCGCGATCCACACGGGTTCAGCGAGTGTGCCGATGCGTCGAAGCTCCGCGTGGCCAGTGCCACGCGGCGAGACGCCGTGACACCGGTCGCCCGAGTGGACGGTGCCTACCCCCAAGGAGAACATCGAGATGAATGAGAACGAGAACCAGCGCGGTACCGGCTTCGACCGCCGCACCGTGATCAAGGCGGCGGCCTGGTCGGCACCGGTCATCGCGGTAGCCGTCGCCACCCCGCTCGCCGCCGCGAGCGAGAACACGCCCGACCCCCAGCCGCAGCCGGCCCCTGGAGGGGGGCTCTCGTCGTGGCAGGGCGGCACCTCGGTCCAGACCTGGACGGCCACGCAGCCGAACCGCGTGCAGGTGAACACGGGGCAGACCCTCGGCTTCAACGCTTTCGACGGCACCACCGGCGACATGGAGCCGGCGGGCAAGTTCACGTCGGGGACCGCCACCGTCACCGTCGCGTGGGGTGCCGGTAACGGCGTGACCAACCCGGGCAGCTACCGCATCCAGGAGCAGAACCTCCACGGATGGACCCGCGTCGGATCGCTTCCGGCCGACGGCACCTCGGGGAGCGTGACCTACACCTACAGCGGTGTGCTGAACGGCGCGGAGAACCTCGTGCAGCTGCCGGTGCTCTGGCTCCTGCCGTCCGCGGGGGGTGCGCTCGTCGACACGTACGTGAACACCACGCTCTCGTCGGACTTCCTCAGCGAGAAGACCTCCGGCTCGAAGGTGCCGTAACCACCGCGTATCGACGTTGTGATCGGAGAAGCGCCCGCCGGGATGACCGGCGGGCGCTTCGTCGTCGTGCGCGTCTTCTCCCACCGGGCTGTGCACATCATCGGGCAAGCGTCGAGCGCACGGCCTCGCGTCGGGTGGTCACACCGAGCTTCCGGTAGACCGAGCGGATGTGCGTCTTGACGGTCGGGTAGGCCACACCGAGGTGCGCGGCGATCTCCTCGGCCGTCATCGTCGTGCGCAGGCACCCGAGAACCTCGCTCTCCCGCGGCGTGAGCACGCCGGCGAGGCGTCGCGACAGTTGTCCTCGTCGCTCCAGGACGACGGCGAGGAAGGGATCATGACGTGATCCCCGATGCGCGTGTGCGCTGAGGAGGTCACCGATCAATGGGTCGTCCGACAGGAACGGGGCGAGGATCCGCTCCGAGGAGGCGGCCTCCAGCGCTCGGTCCAGGAACTCGTGTGCTTCCGGCCCGCGACCGGCCGCAGACCGCAGCGCGGCGGAGGTGATCAGTGTGCTCACACGTGCGTACCGGGGCAGGGCGCCGGCCGACGCCAACCGCAGCGCCTGAGCCGCGAGCGCTGGCTCATCGAGGACCCGATAGAGCTCGGCGAGCACTGCGTGCGCCACCGCGGCACCGGGTCGTGTGAGCGCGGGCGCCGCGATGGTTCGCGCGCGCTGGTCATGCCCCTCCGCATGCGCGAGCAGCGCGGAAACCACACGCCGTAGCGTGTCCCACGGAATGCCGTGCTTGTCGGCCCTGCTCACGCCACGGACCAGCTCGGATGCCGCGTAGTAGCGGTCGTCACGCTTCAACGCGACGAGGCTCATCACCAGGTAGAGGCGGGCGAGGGCTTCGAAGTTGTGGCCGGGAGCGGTATCGGCGACCGCAGGATCCAGGTGGCGGATCGCCTCGTCGTAGTCCCCGCGCCAGTAGGCGATGGTTCCACGATTCGCCTGGGGGAGACCGCCTTCGAAGACGTCCCAATCGGACGGTGCCGCCGCGACCGGGAGCGCATCGAGGGTCTGCTCGGCCTCTGTGAAGAGCCCGGCGTGGGTCAGCGCGAAGGCGAGGTTCGACTGGGCGAGCCGGAAGGTCTCGTCTCGGTCGTGCAGACGCGCCTCGTCCGCTGCGGAGCGGAGCAGTGCGATGGCCTCGCCGAGGTCCCGCCGGAGTCGGACCTCGGTCCACCCCAGCAGGAAGAGCGCGGAGGGATAGTCGTCCTCCGGGCCGCATCGGGTGAGGGCGTCCCGGGCACGGTCCGCGGCGACGGCCTTGGCAGAAGCATCCGTCGCGAGAAGAAGCTCGGTGAAGCAGACGACGAAGTCCTCTGCGGCGACGCTCAACCCCTGACCGCGCAGGAATGTCGCACCGTGCGAGTCGCCGAGCAGGTCGCGGCAGCACGCGCGGATCAGGAGAACGTGCGCGTCGTGCGGATCCGGCTGAGCGAGACAGAGCTGCTCGAGTTCGCGGGTCCGGGACTCGAGGATGAGGCGGAGCCAGTTCCGGCGCAGAGCCGTACGGGCGAGCTCCGGATCAGTGGGGGAGATGTCCTCGCGGACGGCGTCGATCACGCGTCAACGATATCGGCGCCGGGAGAGGCGGGGGCGGCGGATGACTCCGGCTCTCATCCGGCGCGGATGAGAAGCGCATTCCGAGGGGGCGGGACTGGCCAGAATTTCAGCGACGCTCGTGTCTTCGGCCAGACCGCAGAACGGGCACCCGACACTGCTCTTCATCCTCGCGGGACGCGAATGCGCTCCGGCGGGAGAACGGAATCAACAGACATGCTCTTCTGGGAAACGCTCGGCTGGATGCTGTGGGCGACCGTCTTCATCGGCTACCTGTTCGCGCTCTTCGCCATCATCGCGGACCTGTTCCGCGATCGCGGCCTGAACGGGTGGTGGAAGGCGGTGTGGGTCGTCTTCCTGATCTTCCTGCCGTTCCTGACCGTCCTGGTCTACCTCATCGCGCGCGGCCAGGGGATGGCCGAGCGGAGCAGCAGGGCGGCGCGTGAATCGGCGGAGGCGACCGAGTCCTACATCCGGGAGGTCGCAGGCAAGACGGCGACCGAGGAGATCGAGGCCGCGGCCCGACTCCGTGATGCGGGCGCGATCAGCTCCGAGGAGTTCGACCGGCTCAAGGCCAAGGCTCTCGCCTGATCCGTTGACACCGATAGCAGAGAACCTCATGCCCGCAACGAAAGTGACCGTTCGCAATTTCGCTCGCGCCGAGTCCGACCTCATGTTCTCCCGCCTCGCGGCCGGGGTCGGACTCGGCGCGTGGAATCACAGCCGCGGCCTGAAGCCTCTCGATGATCAGCCGATCATCCGACAGAACCGTGACACCCTCTACAGCAGCGCCGTCATCGATGTGCGCGAAGATGTCACCCTCACGCTGCCGGACACCGCGGGTCGCTACATCTCCGCGTTCGTCGTGAGTCAGGACCACTACGGTCCACTGTTGCTGCGGGATGCCGGTCCCCACGTGCTCACCCGCGACGCGATCGGGACCGACTACGCGGTGATCCTGGTGCGCATCCTGGTCGACCCGAACGATGCCATCGACGTCCTGGAAGTGAACCGTCTCCAGGATGCGATCGTCTTGGAGGGTGGCGGCGTGGGGGCGTTCCCGCTGCCGGAGTACGACGAAGCGTCGCAAGCAGAGACCCGCGACGCGCTCCTCACCCTGGACGCGGCGTCGCCACCTACGACCACGCCTTCGGAACGCCGGCGGAGGTCGATCCGGTCATGCATCTGCTCGGCACCGCCGGCGGCTGGGGCGGCCTTCCCGAATATGAGGCCACCTACATCAGCATCGATGAGGGGCTGCCGGTGGCTGACTACCGGCTGCGACTCGAAGACGTGCCGGTCGACGCTTTCTGGTCGGTGTCGCTCTACAACGCCGCCGGCTACTTCGAGCAGAACACTCTCGGGGTGAACAGCATCAACAGTCTGACGGCGGTCGCAGACGACGACGGCGGAGTGACCATCCACTTCGGCGCCGACCCGGTGGGCCACTCGAACGCGTTGCCCATCATGCCGGGTTGGAACTACACACTGCGGCTCTATCGTCCGCAGCAGTCGGTCCTCGATGGCAGCTGGGTCCCGCCACGGCCTGAGCCGATTCCGACCGACGAACGTTGACGACGGTCGAAGAACAGGAGAAGAGTCGATGAGCATTCCGATCACCCGCCGCATTCCCCTGCGCAGCGCCCCGAACCTGCGTGATCTCGGCGGGCTGCGCGCAGCCGGGGGAGTCCTCCGGTCCGGTGCCGTCTATCGCTCGGCCACACTCGCTCGGCTGGAAGGCGATGACGTCGAGGCCTTCCTCGGGCTGGGCATCACGACCGTCTATGACCTCCGTACGGTCGGCGAGCGCGGCGCGTCACCCGATCGGTTGCCCGACGGCGTGCGGCTCGTCGGGCTGGATGTGCTGGCCGACAGCACCACGGATGTCGCGGCGGGCGTCGGCCAACTCGCCAGTGACCCGGTCGGGCTCGCTGCGACGCTCGGAGACGGGCGCGGCGTCGAGCTGATGCGGGATTCCTACCGGAACATCGTGAGTCTCCCGTCCGCACTCGCGGCCTACCGGGCGTTCTACCTCGACCTCATCGATCCGGCTCGTCGCGGTGGGGCGCTGTTCCACTGCACGACGGGCAAGGATCGCACGGGGTGGGCGGCGGCTTCGCTGCTTCTGCTGCTCGGCGTCAGCGAGGGCGACGTGCGTGCCGACTATCTCGAGACCAACACCGACCTGCTGCCCGCTCTGCAGCCGCTTCTCGCGGCCGCCGCGGCGAAGGGAGTGGACACGAGATTGCTCCTTCCCGTCCTCGGCGTGCGTGCTGAGTATCTCGACGCAGCGATCGACGAGGCGCACACGAGGTTCGGAGGGATCGAGGGCTACGCCGTGGATGGGCTCGGTCTCGACCCCGCTGATCTCGTCGCGCTGCGTCGGCGTCTCGTCCTCCATGACGGCGAGGCGCAGCCGTCGACCCCCGAAAGGTACTCCTCATGAACCCGCAAGACGTCCTCCCGTTCCCGCCGACCCCGTCCGCGAGCATCGCGGGTCGCACGATGCAGGAATCGGTGTACGGCCAGAGGGCGGCTCCGTCGCGGCTTCCCGATGACGCGCCGAACATCCTCATCGTCCTGATCGACGATGCCGGACCTGGGCTTCCGGACACCTTCGGCGGTGAGGTGCGCACCGACACACTGTCCCGCGTGATCGACGAGGGAATCGGCTTCAACAGGTTCCACACGACCGCGATGTGTTCGCCGACGCGGGCGTCTCTGCTCTCCGGTCGCAATCACCATCGGATCGGGAACGGACAGATCGCCGAGCTGGCGAACGACTGGGATGGGTACGCGGGCGAGATCCCGCGCTCCAGTGCGCTCGGCGCCGAGGTGTTGAAGGACTACGGGTACTCGACCGCCGCATTCGGCAAATGGCACAACACCCCCGCGATCGAGACGGGAGCCACCGGGCCGTTCCACAACTGGCCCTCCAGCATCGGATTCGAGTACTTCTACGGCTTCCTCGCGGGTGAAGCGTCGCAGTACGAGCCCCACCTCGTGAGGAACACCACGAGCGTCCTGCCGCCGAAGACCGCCGCCGAGGGATACCACCTCAGTGAGGATCTCGCCGACGATGCCATCGGCTGGCTCCGCGACCACAAGGCGCTGGCTCCGGACAAGCCGTTCTTCCTCTACTGGGCGTCCGGCGCGATGCACGGCCCGCATCACATCATGAAGGAGTGGGCGGACAAGTACTCGGGACGATTCGACGGTGGCTGGGACGAATACCGCGAGCGGGTCTTCGCGCGTGCCAAGGAGAAGAACTGGATCCCCGAATCGGCGGAGCTGACCGAGCGGGACGCGCGGATGCCCGCGTGGGATGACATCCCCGAAGACGAACGGGAGTTCCAGACCCGGTTGATGGAGATCGCCGCCGGTTTCGGCGAGCACGCCGACGTGCAGGCGGGACGCGTCATCGACGAGATCGAGGCGCTCGGATACGGGGACAACACACTGATCATGTACATCTGGGGAGACAACGGGTCGTCCGGTGAGGGGCAGAACGGCACGATCAGCGAACTGCTCGCCCAGAACGGCATCCCGTCGACCGTGCAGATGCACATCCAGGCGATGAACGAGATGGGCGGCCTGGACGCTCTCGGCACAGCCAAGGCCGACAACATGTACCACGCGGGATGGGCTTGGGCGGGCAGCACCCCGTACAAGGGTATGAAGCTGCTCGCCTCCCACCTCGGTGGCACACGCAATCCGTTGGCGGTGCGCTGGCCGGCGCGGATCACCCCGGACTCCACGCCGCGGGCGCAGTTCGTGCACTGCACGGATGTGGTCCCCACCCTCTACGACCTGATCGGGATCACTCCGCCTCGCGAGGTCCGCGGCGTGCACCAGGATCCGATCGACGGATCCAGCTTCGCCGCGGCGCTCACGGATCCGGAGGCCGAGGAGACACACGTCACCCAGTACTTCGAGATCCTCGGCAGCCGGGCCATCTATCACGACGGGTGGATGGCGTCGGCCTTCGGTCCCCGAGCCCCCTGGGTTCCCGGACTGCCGGAGGGGATCGCCGACTGGAGCCCAGACCACGATGCCTGGGAGCTGTATCACCTCGACGAGGACTGGACGCAGACTCATGACCTCGCAGACGCGCACCCCGACAAGCTCGCCCAGCTCAAGGAGCTGTTCGCGATCGAGGCGGCGAAGAACAGCGTCTATCCGGTCGGCGGTGGCCTCTGGGTGCCGATCTACCACCCCGAGTTCCGCATCTCGACGCCGTACCGGAGCTGGAGCTTCACCGGCGACCTGCGACGGATGCCGGAGTTCATCGCACCGGCGCTCGGGAACCGCGCGAACAGGGTGACGATCGACGCATCGCTGCCGGAGAACGCCGAGGGAGTGCTCTACGCGCTGGGCGGCGCCGGAGGAGGCCTCACGTGCTACCTGGACGACGGCTACCTCTGCTACGAGTACAACACGTTCATCGTGCACCGCACCAAGATCCGGTCCGCAGAGCGCTTACCCGTGGGGCGCGCGGAGATCGTCGTGGAGACCGGCTACGTCGAAGCGCGGCCGGCCGGACCGCTGCGCATCGACATCTCGCTCGACGGCCGGCAGATAGCGACGGGCACCGTGCCCGTCAGCGTTCCGCTGCTGTTCACCGCCAATGACTGTCTCGACATCGGCGTCTGCCTGGGTGGTTCCGTCTCGCTCGACTACTTCGACCGTGCGCCCTTCGCCTTCACCGGTGAGATCCACGCGGTCGACGTGATCTATACGAACTGACACCGGCGGTCGAGGTGGAGGTGCTGAACCAGAGCCTCAGGCACGGGTGGAGTTACGACGCTCGACCGCAGGTCTACGAGTACGACGAGACGGCCACCGATGACTTCGGGTTCGCGCGGCTGTGGAGTGGAGGGATGAGCACCGCGCTCCTCAGCCGCGCGGGGATCGTCCACGTGGCGGCAATCGTGGAGGGAACCGCCGAGGTGACGGTGGACGGCAGCAAAGTGCAGATCGAGGCGGGACAGATCATCCTGCTCGACGGCGACTCTGAACTCCATGCACATTCGCCGAAGCCGTGGGCGCGCTACGGCTGGTTCTTCCGCGACAGCATCCTGCGGGGGCGAGAATATCGCCGACTGTTGGGTGAGCCGCGGTCGATCACGCGAGAGTCCCTCCTCGCCATGACCTCTGTGGCCAACACCTCGCTCGACGCGAACCGGGCCGGGGTGAAGCCCTCCATCCACTCGCGGATCGCGATGGAGCATCTGGCCGCCGCTGCGGCCTATGAGCATTCGTCCCGGTCCCGCACCGATCCTGTTCACCGAGATGGCCTGTTCCTCGCCGCGCAGACGCTCATCTCCGAGCGGTTTCGCGACCCCGCCCTGACCGTCGGGGTGCTATGCCGAGACCTCGCCGTGAGTGCCAGTTCGCTGCATCGCGCCTATCAGCCGATGGGCATGAGCCCGCGGAGAGAGATCGAGCGTCATCGCGTCGCGGAGGGTCTGCGTCGTCTCGCATTGGACGACGGGGAGCGCGTTTCCTCGATGGCGGACATCGCCGCCGAGTCCGGATTCACCTCCGTCGTCACGATGCGACGTGCGC
The DNA here is from genome assembly GCF_000708325.1 of Microbacterium sp. Cr-K20. Classification (NCBI taxonomy): domain Bacteria; kingdom Bacillati; phylum Actinomycetota; class Actinomycetes; order Micrococcales; family Microbacteriaceae; genus Microbacterium; species Microbacterium sp. Cr-K20. The sequence goes on from NZ_JARE01000050.1 coordinate 334,616, forward strand.
TCACGAGGGCGGGACATCGCGCGCCCCGCGGGAACTGACCGCTCCCACGCTCGTCGCTGCCTCGCGGCTCGGCGTGCCCGAAGGCAAGCCTCGACGGAACATTTTCTGTCACGAGGAACCTCTTTGTCGCAGATGCGGCCCGCGCTCTTCAGTCGGGAATGTCCTGTCGAGAAACTGACACTGCTTCAGCACCCGCCGCTGGAAAGCCGCGATGGAGCAGCACCCGAATCTGCGACGAAAGGCAACCAGCGCTGTGAATGAATCACCCTCCGAATCCACGAGCGACGACATTCAGGCGACGACGAAAGCGGGCTTCTCCCGTCGTGTCGTGGTTCAGGGTGCCGCGTGGAGCATCCCCGTGATCGCGGCCGCCGTTGCCACGCCGCTCGCTGCAGCCTCGGGGGACGGCGCCCTCAGCTTCACGCTCCCTGCCTATGCCGGTACCGCTTGCACGGAGATCACGAACGTCCAGGCCACCCTCACGAACTCGTCCGGTGCGCCGGATGCCGGCAAGCCGGTCACCGTCACGCTCTCCGACGGCTACACGTTTGCCGACGGGTCCACGACGTACACCGGAACGACCGACGCGAGCGGCAAGGTCACGTTGCCCGCTGTTCGGGTGCCGGCGACGGGAGGTGCTGCGATGTTCTTGGCGACGTCTGCAGCGCTCACTAGCACTGCCCCAGTTACGGCGCCGGCAGTCGGGGTCGCACATCTGCTCCGCCGGAGTGACGGCTTGATCGTTACGTTCCCGAGTGTTCCCGCGGGTTCGACAGCCA